>CANQSZ010000048.1 GCA_947626645.1 Candidatus Gastranaerophilales bacterium | reverse complement strand
GCCGCAAAACGTATCAATAACTACTACGACGCATCTCAAATGTTTGATGAAAACGGCGAAATCAACAAAGACGCTTACCAAAGAACAATGATAAGATATACGGGCGGTGATTTCAAAGGCAACCTTGATGAACGTAAAGTGTTAGCAGATGATGCCGATGTATCAAAAGGTAAAACAAAAGACATGTTAAAAGCCGCAGGTCTTGATGTAGAAAAAGATTACACTTGGGCAATGAGAGCCGGTACGTTAGCATTCGGTTTAGGAACAGGTGCATTAATCGGATTCCTCGGCGGTGGTGCAATTGCAACAGCCGTTGCTACCGCAGTAGGTACTACGGCAAGCACGGTAGTTACAAACACTAATAATAATTACATAACCGATATTACAGGACCTAACGGTGAACACTATCTTGACAGACAATCAACATCATCATCAACAACGGTTACGGAAACCGGAACAACAGACCCTGTAGTCAATTCGGCAACAGCGGCTATTTCCAAAGGTCAACAAGCATTACGCGGATTGTACGGAGCTATTCCGGGCGCATTGATGGCGGCTATATTGACAAGAGATAACGGCGGACGTGACGTATTCAATGGCGCTTCCGTTGAACAGGTTTTGGCTAACGCTAAGTTAGTCAGAGGTAAGGAAAATCAAGAACTTGTACAAAAAATCATTGATATTCCTAACGACAAACTTACACCGCGTCAAAAAGCAGCAATTATATATGCAACAATGGGCGATGCAACAGGCAAAAAAGTTAACACCGAAGAACTTATGTCGGGGTATCTGATTGCAAAATATCTTGAATCAAAAGCAGATGAGCCGCCGGCACAACCGCCTGTACAACCTCCTGTTGAACCTCCGACTCCGCCTGTACAACCACCGGTACAACCGCCGGTAGAGCCTGAGCCGAGAGCTATCGAAAGAACTGATGATATACCCGAACGAAAAATCGATAAAGATTACAATGTAAGACACAGATCGGGCATGGGTCCTTATCAATACGCTGAGGCATTGGGTGTTCCGGCAAAATACAGAATGGAGTTTGTAAGACAGTTCCAAAAAGATAACAACTTGAACGGTACGGGCAGACTTTATAACAAAACACCGTTATTGCAAATGGAATATACATTCAAAGACGGTACAAAATTCAGCCCCGGAACAAAAGAAGAAGCTCAGGATAAAATTGATAAATATAACTTGGGCAAAGTCGAAAAACCGAAAGATAACAAAGGTAAAGACATTTCGGGTAAACAACAATCGGTACAAGGCAGACCTATCAAATATGTCCAAATTCCGGGACAAAAAGGTTATTGGATATACTCTGATACCAAAGAAAGAGTACCGGAAGCTGAACTCAAAAAACATCCTACATATATTGATTATGTCAAAACACATGGACATGATTAATAAGAGGAACGATAAAACCCAAAAGGCGCAGGATTACTCCCTGCGCCTTTTCGTTTGCGGTCGGATTTACCCCATGGTATAATGGATTTATGAAAGAAATGGTGGAAAAATTAAAAGAGTTGGGATTCAATTCATACGAGGCGAAGGTGTATCTTGCGTTGTTGAAAAAGTATCCCGCAACGGGTTATGAGGTTTCACAGCTCGCGGATATCCCGCAATCACGGGCTTACGATGCTTTGAAGTCGTTGTTGATTTCAAAGGTTGTGTTTTCAACTAAAGACAAGCCTCAAAAGTATTCGCCGATTTCACCAAAAGAGCTTACCAAGCGGTTTAAGCGTCAAATAAATTCAACGATTGAATTTCTTGAAAAGAGCCTGCCCGAGGTTAAAGAGGACTACGACGAGCCGGTTCATAATATTTCGGGGTATGAAAATATTATCAAAAAGCTCAAAGAAATTATAAAATCTTCAAAAGAGTCGATATATTTAGAGATTTGGTCAGACGATTTTAAGCATTTGGAAAAATACTTATCTGCCGCTTACGATAAAGGAGTTGACATAAAAATCGTTGCATACAACGGGTTTAAAACAAATTTCGGGGTAGTTTATGACCATGAAGGTGCAAAAGAACTTGAAAATTCTGTCGGCAGCCGTTTGATATACTTTTTGTCCGACGATGAGGAATGTATTTTCGGCAAAATCGAATCACAGGTAATCTGGACAAAAAACGAGCAGATAACTTTTTTGGTAAAGGAATTTATTGTGCATGATATGTACCTTCTTGATGTCGGTAAAAATTTCCCCGAACAGTTGAAATATTTTTATGGCGCGGGGTTCAAGAAACTGAAAGAAAATATCTTGACAAGAAATTCCAACAACATTCACTAGCATGCTAAAATTTTAATAATTATTTACTTTTCATTTTTGATAATAAGACATATAATAAGTGTAGAAAATACATGAAATTTGGGGAGATAAAAAGAGGGAAAAATGGACGGATACAGTTTTGAGTTAATAACGGGTCCTATGAGCTGCGGAAAAACCGAAGAACTTTTGCGCAGGATAAGAAGATGTATTATAGCCAAAAAAAAAGTAAAGGTAATTTCGCCCGATGTGGATACGCGTGCAAAGGGTGATTATATCGAGTCAAGAAACGGATTGTGGCTGGATGCGATAAAGGTAAAACATTCGATACAAATATTAAGTGTTGTAAAAGATGCCGAAGTTGTTGCGATAGATGAATTACAGTTTTTTGATTCAAATATAAGCAAAGTAATTACTCAGCTTATGAACGAGGGTAAAAAAATAATCGGAACGGGCTTGGAGTTGGATTTTAAAGCAGAACCTTTCGGGAGTATGCCCGAGTTGATGTGTATTGCAACCAAGGTTGATAAATTGCATGCCGTTTGTATGAAATGCGGATGTGAGCATGCAACACGTACTCAAAGACTTATTGACGGCAAACCTGCCGATAAAAATTCACCGTTGATTATGATTGGCGGCGATGAAACTTATGAGGCACGCTGCATTAAATGCTATGAGCTGCCCGAAGCTAATCCGCCCAAAAAAAATTCCGGATTCAAACTTTTGCAGTTTGACCACAAGTAGTATTAAAAATGTGAAATATAACTATTTCACATTTTTTTTGTATGTGTTAATATAGATTTTGTAATAATTCCATATCGGAAACTTTTTTAAAAGGGTTTCGTCTTGTAAAAAAAAAGAGGGAATTATTGGAGGTTTAGATTAGAATGAAAAAAATAGTGAAAAAAAGCGTTATATTTCTGGGTTTGTTTATTGTGATGTTCGGCTGGGTTGTGCAATCAAATGTTATGGCATCAACTCCCGTGGAATTATACGACAATGTATGGCGTTTAATTAATTCAAAATATGTTGACCAGACAAATAACGAACAGGACTGGAGAAAATGGCGTCATAAGTACGATAGCGTAATTAAAACGAACGAAGATGCTTATGTGGCAATAGATACAATGGTTGCAAGCCTTAACGACCCTTATACAAAATTTTTAGACCCGAAAGAATTTGCGGATGAAACAGGTTCTATCAAAGGTTCTTTGAAAGGAATAGGTATTCAAATCGGTGTAAAAGACGGAAAATTAATGGTAATTGCTCCGATAGAGGACACACCGGCAGAAAAAGCGGGGCTTATGGCAGACGATGAAATTTTGTCAATCGACGGGAAAAGCACCAAAGGGATTACGGTTGACAAAGCCGCCGACCAAATTCGAGGCGAAGAAGGTACTCAGGTAACTTTGGTTATTAAACGTAAAGACCAAGAACCTAAATCCTATACCATTACCCGAGCAGAAATTGAAATTAAATCGATTTCACAAAAAATTCCCGAAAATATAAAAATGCCAAACGACATAGGCTATATAAGACTTAGTTCGTTCATCAGCAGAAACGCATCAAAAGAATTTGCGGATATTCTCAATAATTCCCCCGATAAAAAAGCGTTTATAGTTGATTTACGTTCAAACCCCGGCGGTCTTTTGAGTAACGCTATTTATATATCGGATATGTTTCTTGACGGCGGTTCAATCGTAAGCACAGTTGACAGAGACGGATACAAAGAAACCCAAAAGGCATCACGCGGTGTCTTGACAACAAAACCGCTTGTGGTTCTGTTGAATAAAGGCTCAGCTTCCGCCAGCGAAATTTTCTCCGGCGCCATTAAGGACAACAAACGCGGTGTTCTTATCGGTACGCAGTCTTTCGGTAAAGGTCTTGTTCAAGAAATTAATAAACTTCCCAACAGCGCGGGCATAAATATTACCATCCAAAAATATCTGACCCCCAACGGCACGGATATCCATAAAAAAGGTATAACCCCCGATGTTGTTGTGGAATTGACAGATGATGATATAAAAAATAAAAACGACGCACAGCTTAAAAAAGCAATAGAAGTTGCTCAGAGCTTGACAAAAGGTTCTTTCGTCGTTTCAAAATAAAGTCAAGAGGCACTTTTGAGGTTTTACCTCAAAAGTGCCTTTATTTGATTAATCATTACAATTTCGTAATATTTTTTTTGTATGTGTTTAGTAATGTAAAGCAGTTTTTAAAAGTTCAATCTTTTGATTGAAATTTTTATTTTTTTTCTATTTTTTAAAATGAAAAGTGTTGATATGACACGCATTGGACCTGATTTCAAATGTAAAGTTTTGTAAAAATTACTACAAAAATAGTAAAGAAAACCTTTAAATTTGCCGTTACATGATTTATAATATATATAGAAGATATATTTACCTGTATATCGCAATTAATAGCCGGTGAATATTTTGTTATAATCAAAATAGAAAGGGCGGCGAATATGAGCAACTTACAATTTCAGAACGATTTGGACAAATTGGTAGAGATATTGCCTGACAGAATCCGACAGCACATTTCTTACGAAAGGATGGAGGATGTAATAGAAATTGTATTAGATATAGGCAGAGTGCCGGAGGTTAGGCATAGCGACGGTAAAATCGAATATATAGATACAACTGATGTTGAGTATTCGGATATCGAGTATATAACTTCAAGAGTTCAGGAATTTACATCGGACAATCGTTCGGGGATACCGGGAACATTGCACAGAATCAGTGCGATAAGAAACCGTCAGGGGCGGGTTGTAGGTTTGACATGCAGAATCGGGCGTGTTGTAACGGGTACGATTTCGTGCATAAAAGATATATGTTTGAAAAATAAGAGTATATTATTTTTAGGCAGACCGGGGGTTGGAAAGACCACCAAGTTAAGAGAAATATCAAGGCTTGTAGCAGATGAGCTTGGCAAAAGGGTTGTAATCGTTGACACATCAAACGAAATCGCGGGCGATGGGGATACACCGCATCCGGCGGTCGGACATGCACGAAGAATGCAGGTTAAGCAGCCTGAATTTCAGAAAGATATTATGATTGAGGCGGTTGAAAACCATACACCGGAAGTCATTGTTGTGGATGAAATAGGTACCGAAGCTGAAGCACAAGCCGCAAGAACCATAGCAGAACGCGGTGTAATGTTGATTGCAACGGCTCACGGCAACAGCTTGGAAAGTCTTATTAAAAACCCGACATTATCCGATTTAGTGGGCGGTATTCAGTCGGTTACTTTGGGTGATGACGAGGCAAAACGTCGTTCGTCTCAAAAAACGGTGCTTGAAAGAGAAAAGCAGCCCACATTTGATATTGTAATAGAAATTTTAGACAGAAACACTCTTGCGGTATATAAAGACACCGCCGAGGCGGTTGATTATATCTTAAGAGGTTGGCCGATAAGACCTGAAATAAGAAAAGTCGATAAAGAGTATGATTTTTCAAATGCTCCCGAACCGATTCCTGCAAGGACTCCCAATGTGTTTGATAAAATCAATGCGCTTGATAACAAAATCGAGCATCCCGAGAGTTTGAAATTCACTTTCTCAAGGCAAAAATATGTTGATGAGGTTAAAAAATTCAAGAAAATATATTTGTATGCGGTATCAAGAAGTATAGCCGAAAAGGTTATCGAGCGGCTTGATTTGAACGCGGAAATAACCAGAAACCTTGATGATGCGGATATTGTGATTGCGCATAAAAACTTTGTTAAAGGGGGTGCGAAGGTTCTCAGTACCGCAGAAGAAAATAGAATACAGATATTCTACGTAAAAACCAACTCAATGGCTCAAATTCAAAAGATTATAAAAGAGGCATTGGATATAGTGGAATTGCACGAAAAGCAAACATTTTTCGATATAACCGAAAAGGCACTTGACGAGGCAAAATTGGCGATTGAAAAAGTTTTAGCGGGAGCTAAAAATGTTGAATTAACACCGCAAAATCAGCAGATTAGAAAATTGCAACATGAGCTTGTCGAGCAGCACAATCTTGAAAGTACATCTGTCGGCGAAGGTGAAAACAGACATTTGAGAATTGTCGGCGGTATGGATTTTGAAGAAAAAACCGGTTAATCGGCAAAATAAAGTTTACAGGTTTGAGCCCCTTTCAGCAAGTACAGGAAAATACGTCATTCTTAAAACTTCTCTAAGGGGTTCGTGTTTTATTATAATTTAAACCCTTGTGTTTGGCAGTATGAAATGAGAGTTTTCTTTTGGTTTTCGACTCTTATTTTCAAATTATTATTGCCGGTTTCTTTGTTGATAATTTCCATGGCTTTATCGTACATAAAAGCTGCACCTTTTAAGTAATCCATACGGCTTTGAGATTGAACGGTTCCCAAATCCTGATTATATTTGCCGTAAATAAAATATATTTTTGACTGCAAATCAAGCATATTATATTTTTTAGCCAAAATCAGCGCCGATTCAAGATTAATTTTTGCACTCTCGTAATCGGATTCTTCAATATATGCTTCTGCCAATAGCATTTTTAATAGAATTATGAAGAAAGTGTTATTAATTCTCGGGTTTTGGGCAATTTCAAGAGCTTGATTAGCTATATCAATAGAATTTTTGGGAGTTTCGACAATCATTGTTGCCTGTGCTATCAAATACCATGAAAGCAAAGCTCCGAGTGCAATTTTTTCTTTTGCAAAATACGTTACCTGTTCGTTGTAGATTTCCAGAGCGTGTTTTGCTTGTCGGCTATCTTTAAAGATTTTTCCCAACAGGGTTTTAAGTATATTTTTTGTGAAATTGTCTCCGATGTTGTTTGCAAAAGTTACTGATTCAAACAGGGTTTCACGAACTTTTTCGTACTGTTTGAGCATAAATCTGTTTATTATTTGTATAAGATTTTTTCTTGAAATTGTTTCGCAATCCAAATTGTTGGAGTTGTAATCTTTGTCGATATCGTCTAATATTCTTTGAGCCGTTGCAAAATCACCTTTCATAATGTTTGAATAAGCAAGAGTGAGTTTGGCTTTGCATTCAAATAACGAATCGTTAATTTTGCATTTATCAATTATTGTAAATAATTCTTCAAGAACATCAAACGAGCGGTTGTTACCTTGCATTGCAAGCGCACTTGCCAATGCAAGATATGTTTTTAATCTTGTATCAAAAACCGCCGCCAAAGGAACGGACTTATTTAATGCGGGTTTTGATATGTAAGAATCCAATACGGGCATTATATCGTTATCTATTGTATTAATTACTTCACCGCAATTGCCGATATTTAATAATGCTTCCAATTTAGCCGTTTTCACCATCGCTCTTTCCAAGTCATGGCTTTGTTCGGGCGGAATATTTTTCAACACGTTATCCACGCATTCTACGTTTCCAAAATAATTTCCGGTTTTTTTGCAGCAGAGTGCAAGATATCCTAGCAATTCGATTTCTTTTGCCTGATTATTGTTTGTTTTTGCGTTTTGAATCGCATCGGGCAAAAATTCCAACGCATCATCAGGATTGTACTCGGTTAGAAGTTTACCTAATCTTTCGCTGATGTTGTATCGGATATTTAAGGTTTCGCTTTCGTTAAATTCGTTCAATAACGCAAGGCATTGTCTTTGGGCTATTACATACAAATTAATATCGCCGATGTATGATGCGAGCCTTGTTGTTTTTGTCCAGATGTCAAATGCCATTCTGTTTTCTTTGAGATTGTGCGCTATCATTGCAAGTGTCGGGTTTGTGTTCAGCGTAAATACGCTCAATGCCTTTCCGATTTTTATATTGATGTCATTAAAATCAGAATCTTTTACGATATTTTTCAAGATGGTTTCCCACAAAAGCAGGTTGTTAAATTCGTAATAAATATCGTTATAGGGTCTTATAAAACTTGATTTTACGAGGTATGACATAATGTCGTTAAATTCTTTTGGTTGATAACCGAAAATTTCTTTAAGCAGTGCGAGGTTGAGTTTGTCTCCCAATATTGCCGCTCCGCAAAGAAGTTTATGCGCTTCTTTGTTGATTTTTTTCAAAGTTTCAAGCCGGTCTTTTATAAGCATTGTAAAATTGTCGGTAATTAAAAATGCTTTATCGGCTATCTGACAATCAAAACAATAGCTCACCGCCTGTTCCACAAATGCGGGATTGCCTTTGCTTTTTTCAAATAAAACATTCTTTTCTCTTTCCGTTACGTAAGTTCCTGATTCTCCGGTTAATTTAATGTTTTGCTCCAAATCCTGTGTTGACAATGGGGCAAGATTTATGTCGCAATATGATTTTAAATCCTTATCTTCAAATCCGAAATAACTGCTTACAGGCTTTGATTTACTGTAAATCAGGATAAATTTAAGGTTTTTCCAGTTTGACTCTTTGTGCATAAATTGGGTGAAAAATTCTATGGAAAATCCGTCGATATAGTCAAAATTGTCGATTACGAATATAAATCTTCCCGTTGAGGCAAACGCATCAAAGATTTTTCCCAAAAGTGAAAAAGTTCGTTTTTTGTTGATGATTATATCTTCGTAATTTCCGTCTTTTGAATTGTAAAGAAAATTGAGAAAATCGGAGATTTCATCACTGTTTAAAAACTTAAATTCTTTGCTGAAAAATTTTGTGGCATCTTTTTGAAGTTCGTTGTTATTTATGCAAAAATTCGGCAATTTGAAAAGGTTTAAAAGCATTTCTTGTATGACACCGCCCGGGGTCAGTTGGGTTAATTGGGTACATTTGCCGATACACCATTGAACTTTGTTTTTTTCATAAGCCGACATAACTTGTTTTAAAAATGTCGTTTTTCCTATTCCCTTTTCGCCGGTTATTGAAAAGACTTTTAAATTTTTTGAACGAAGTCCGTCTGTCAGAATGTCGTATGCTTGTTTTCGAGTGTATAATCTCGGGCAATATTGAGGCAAGGGGTTTTTGTTGGTGTTTTTGGGTTTTTTACCCAACGGTGAGCCGCATTTTCTACACTTGGCTGCTCCGGGGAAATTGACACTGTTACAATTCGGGCATATTTTCAGTAATTCTTGTCCGCATTTTCTGCAAACAAGACTGCCTACGGCATTTACCGTATTGCAGTGCGGACACAACAATCCTGTTCGGCTTTTGCAATACGGACATTTCAATGCTGATTCTGATATATTTTTTTTACATACGGGACATTTCATTCTTTTGTATATACTTTTATTCTAAGACATTTCTGACTTTTTCCATCAATCTGTATAATCTTTTTGATATTTCAGATTGGGAAATTCCTGTTTCCTCAGAAATTTCTTTCTGTGTCATGCCTTTATCATATCGCAAAGTATAAATATGTAAATAGTCTTTATCAGGTTCTTCATTATTAATTTTTTTTACGGTGTCTGCCACAAACTCCAGTATTTCCTTTTGAATAACAATATCCTCAGGGGTTTCGGGAAGTTTTATATCTGAATAATTTATAGCAATCGAGGAGTAATCATTGTTAACTTTTTCGTCCAATGAAACTTCTTTTGTTGACATGTATTTCGTTCCGTTTCTTCTTAAACGTCCGGAATCTTTTAAAACGGTTATTATTGCCGTTGTTGCTACTCGTTTTAAATATGCCTCAAGCGTTGTTTCGGAATCTATAGAATTTAATATAGATACCGAACGCTTGCATGTCTCATTAAAAAAATCTTCGTATAAATCTTCGTTATTTGGATATTTACGGTCGTTTTTTATAATTTTGCTTATTAAGTCGATTTTATCTTGTGTTAATTCCACAATACGGCTCCCTCTATCTTAAAATTATTATAACATAGTTAAAAATAAATTTTAAGTATAACGGTTGTACTTTCGTCATTTCCCATGCTATGAGGGGCTTTTAAGGTCTTAAGCGTTTGGTTAACAGTTTGTAACACAATATTATCTATTTGAGTTGAACCGCTTGATAATAAAATCTTAGCGACCTTGAATGTTCCGTCTTTATCAAATAAAATGCTTACTCTTGCTTGGTTTGTATGAACCGCATCGGTTGCAAGCAACAAATCACTTGACAATGCCAATTTCAAACGTCTTCCGGTTGATTGGAAGTATTGTTTGAATTGAGGGTTATAAGAAATATAATCCGGAACTTCCCATGATAATTTGCTTACTTCAATAAACGCAGTCTCGCCGATAGTTTTTTGTCCTTTTGCTGCCGGTGTTTTAGCCGCATTAGTTTGAGCGGGTTTTGAAGTGATTTCTTTTTGAGGTGCCGATGTAGTCGGTTTATTATCTTCCATATTTACCACATCATCGGGATTTAAACTCAGCGTATCACTTTCCGTTACTCCGTTATCTTCTGCGGTTGGTATAGCTTCATCGGTTATCGGTTGAGGGGTTTCTTCTGTCGGGTGTTTTAGCATCTTCGATACTCCAAACCCTATGCCCCCTACTACCAATAATGTCAGAATTACTCCGAAAACTCCGCCGATAGCTTTTCTGCCGGTATCATTCGTTCCGATTTTTCCTGACGAATTTAAAAATGCAGCCCCCGGAACGTTGTTATTCGGTTTATACAGATTTTGTATCTGTTCATTTCCCTCAAAATCAGAGTCTAAAGGTGCATTAATATCAATCGGAATTTCGCCTGCCGTAAGTGTTTTATCACTGATTACGGTTGAATTTTCTTCGACCGATTCAACAGTTGCTTGCGGTGCTTCTTCCGATATAATTTCCGTATCTTCAATTATTTCGGGGTCAGAAGTCGCTTTTTGCGGTTGCGGAATTTGTGCATCGGGCAAATTGTCGTAATTCGTATCATCCATCCAATCGTCAGAAATTGTTTCACCTTCCGAGATTTCTTGAGCTGATGTTTCTTTTATTTGTTCATCCGTGAAATAGCCTTGTTCCGTTGATTCTTCGGTTTGTTCAATTTCTTCAATCGGTTCTTCTTCTGCTATTTCATCAAGTAAAATGTCGTCTTGTTCAACATTTGTATCTTCCGATTCTATGGGGGCTTGTTCTTCTCGGGCAAATTCATTATCTTCAGTTGTTTGTTGTTGAGCGGATTCTGAATTTTCGGTTTCTTCAAAAATACTCAAATCATCTAAACTCAATTCTTCAACCGAGTAATCCTGACTTTCCTGTTTTTGCGGGAAATCTTGCAGGGTTTCTTCTTCTGATTCGTCGGTTGTTAATTCGGCATCAAGATTTTCCGGCTCGGAATTTTCTTCGGTCAAATCAAGATTTATTTCTTGTGATGTATTGAAGTCCAAATTGTTGTTCAGATAATGGCTGTCATCTTCTTTGGTATTTATTACAATATCGTTTGTGCCAAGTCCTATATCGACAAGTTCTTCTTCTTTATGCGGGTTATAATCTATGTTTATGTTGTCTATTGATGATGTTCCGTCATCGTTTATATCAAATGATGACATATTTGAAAAATCAAGACTGTCTTGGGGCAAGTCTTCTGTTAACATTTTTTCTTCAAGATTGTCAACGGGTTTTGTAGGCGAATCAATAGAAGTCAAATTTTCAAGGTTTTCAAGGTTGTCTGTATGTTCCGAAAATTTTTCGGTTTCAACGGTTTTCATCTCACTAAGATTAATTGTTTCCTGTTCAATATTATCGCCGTAACCGATTGTTTCGGGAATTTCTCTTGTCTTTAAATCTTCTAAATTGGTTTTTTCGACAAGTCCTGCATTTTCTGCTTCTTGGTCGGCTTTTTCTTTTGCATCGGACAAATCGTAAGCCGCTATGTGTTCGGGAATTTCTGTCGCGTTAGTTTTTGTTTTTGCATAATCAATTCTGTCAAGATGCACTTGCTGATCTTCAAGCTCTTTGTTGACAATTTCATTAACCAATTCACCCGACACATTTGCAAGTTTAATCGCC
>CANQSZ010000047.1 GCA_947626645.1 Candidatus Gastranaerophilales bacterium | reverse complement strand
AGAAAGTTGACATTTTAGCCTCGGGCAGCGACACCGAATTGATAGAAGATGTTTCACAACAAAGCGAAGAAATCGCAGGGTTACTTGCCTCGTTGAATAAAAAAGTTGACATTTTAGCTTCAGGCAACGGTTCTGAGTTGATAGAAGATGTTTCGCAGCAAAGCGAAGAAATTGCGGATTTACTCGCGGCTTTAAACAAAAAAGTCGATAATTTGTCAACAAATTACGACTCGTATTTGATTGACGATTTGAAAAACACGATTGAAAAAATTCACGAGGAAAACCAAGACAATCAAGGTCAGCAAAACTATGATATCATCGAGCTTTTGACAAACTTGAACGATAAAATTGATATTATAGCATCAAGCGACAATTACGAAGGCATAGAAGACATTAAAGACACACTGGCGGAAGTGGATGAAAAAATAGAAACACTTAAGCCCGTAGAAGAAAAAGTTCAAAAACTGTCCGAATCCGATGCAAAAATGACGTCGATGCTTGAAGACCTTAACCACAAAATTGATACAATGTCCGAACAAGAAAACGGTATCAAAACGATTGAAGACCTTGAAGACATTAAACGACTTATTCTTGTACAAACGGAATACATCGAAAAATTTGAAGATAACACCAAAACGGAAGCGTTCAAAAAATGCTTAAACGAGTTAACCGAAGAAGTAAACAACCTTAACGAAAACATTAAGGCAAGCACTGACAATTCGGAATTGCAAAAAACGTTGAAAGATATGAAAGAATCAATTATGGCTGCGGTTGTAACCATATTTGAACAGGTATCTTTCTATGAAGAATCCGAAGATATCAAAGATTTTGTGGAAGAAAAAACCGATGCGATTAACCAAAATCTTGAAGAAGTAACAAAACAATTAAAGCAAATAACAAATTCTTATGAAGCACCGGATTATTCATATACAATGCAAGATATCGAATCAGACCTTGCAAAACTCAGAATGGCAATAAAAGATTACCAAAATAAAGAGGTAGAAAGCCAGACAACCGAGTTAAACCACATTTGGCAGCACTTGAATCGCTTAACATCAAATGTGGAAGAAATCCAGAACTCACTTACCCAAGATGAAATCAAAGACATAAAATCCGAAATAACCTTCCTGAGAGAAGAAAGCCAAAGATTATTAATGGCATCGGATGAATCGTATAACGCGTTAAATATCGGTTTGGAAGGTTTCAGCAAAGTAATAACGGATTATTTGTCGGATAAAGTTGACAGAGTTCAAAGAATGCTTGAAAAATCATCGGCATCGGATAAAGTTATGCGCCAAGCGCTTATCTATATGGGCGAATGGATTGATTCGGCAAGCGAAAGCATGGACAAAATATCTTCTAACTCCGAAGAAATTATCGATATGAAATCTTCCATCGAAAGTTTGAAATCATCAATACCCGAACAAACAGACATTCTTAATTCCATTGAAGAAAAATTTGATGAACAACAACAGCGTTTGAGCTACTTCGAAAAACAATTAACAAAACTTGCCGCACTCGAAGATAAATTCGAGCAGCAACAGGAAAGAATCGACAGACTCGAAATGACACTTGAAAAAGTTTTGAATGTGGTTGAAGATATTGATGATTCAAGAGTTACAAGAAAGATTGACAAAATTGATAAACAAATATCAAAACTGAGTTCAAATATAGAAAAATTGGCGTCTTATGTTGACTAGTACACTGATAAAAGAACTGAATAAAGTATTACCCGCAAAAGACATACTATCTTCAATTGAAGAAAGGTATGTATATTCGGTTGATGCTTCAAACAATCCGCAATACAAAACGACCATGCCTGATGCGGTAGTGTTTGTCGAAAACATAGAGCAGGTACAAAAAATAGTACAAATAGCAAACAAACAGATGATACCGATAATATGCAGAGGAGCGGGAACAAACACCGTAGGAGCATGCGTTGCAACCCCTGGCGGGATTATTCTTAACTTTTCAAAAATGAATAAGATACTCGAAATTAATCCCAAAAACTTGACCGCCAGAGTTCAACCCGGAGTAATTGTCGGAGATTTGCAAAAAGAAGTCGAAAAAATCGGGCTTTTTTACCCACCCGATCCGTCAAATTTAAAAGTATCGACAATCGGCGGAAGTATTGCCCAAAACTCGGCCGGTGCAAGATGTTTTAAATACGGCGCAACAAAAGATTACATAATTGATATGCTCGTTGTAACGGCAAACGCTCAACTTATCAGAACAGGCTCAAATACAATAAAAAACGCGACAGGATACAATTTGGGAAGCCTTTTTATAGGTTCAGAAGGCACATTGGGAATTGTTGTTGAAGCGACAGTAAAACTCATTCCGAAACCGGAATCTTCACAGGTTATAATGGCGTATTTTGATACCGTTGAAGACTCAATTACAGCCGTAAACAAAATAATCGAAAACCAACTTTTCCCCGCAACGATTGATTTTATGGATAAAAATGCAATCGAAACGGTAGAAAAGTTTTACCCCGCGGGGCTTATTTGCGACAAAGATGCGGCACTAATCATAGAAATTGACGGATATGAGACAAGTCTTTCGCACCAAAGAAACACTCTATGCGAAATTTTACGGGAAAATAATGCCGCAAATATTCAATATTCCACAAACACTACAGAATCGGAAACCATTTGGAACGCAAGACGCTCGTCTATGGCAGCTTGTACAAAGCTAAAACCCAATGTTACAACAGACGATATAATTGTTCCCCGAAACAATTTGGCAAAACTTGTAAAAGGAATACAAGATATATGCGCCCGTCATAACCTGACCGTATGTCTTGTAGGACACGTTGGAGACGGAAGCGTTCACCCGCAAATCCCGATTGATTATAACGATAAAAATGAATATAAACACTACAAAATAGCAAAATCTGAAATATATCACCTTGCCGTAAAACTCGGAGGCACGCTATCGGGTGAGCATGGTATAGGGCTTGAGAAAAAAGCCTTTATATCACAAGTTGTGGAAGGCGGAGCTTTGGATTATATGAGGCAGATAAAAAAATTATTTGACCCGAATAACATACTTAATCCCTACAAAATATTTTAAACAAAATATACAAATTTATCGCCAAACTTGAAAAACGATTACCGCTGTGATATTCTTTTTTTGCTAAATTATAAAGAAAGAAGGCTAAAAAATGTCAGAAACAAGAGTAAGAATTGCACCCTCGCCGAGCGGAAATCTCCACATCGGAACCGCCAGAACAGCGTTATTTAATTATCTTTTTGCAAAGAAAAATAACGGAAAATTTATCCTGAGAATCGAAGATACCGATGCAGACAGGACAAGTCAGGAATATATCGACAATATCTTTGACAGTTTAAAAGCATTGGGATTGAATTGGGACGAAGGACCCGATGTTGGCGGACCTTACGGACCATATACCCAATCCGAAAGATTTGATATTTACCCGAAATACGTACAAAAACTTTTGGATTCAGGGTTTGCATACGAATGTTTCTGCACGCCCGAAGAACTTGAACAAGAAAAACAACAGGCAACTGAAGCTAAAAAGCCTTACGTTTACTCTAAAAAATGCGAAAATTTAACCAAAGAAGAAAAAGACGAATTAAGAGCACAAGGCAGAAAACCCGCAATAAGGTTTAACATCTCAAAAGCCCAAAAGGCTTTTCACGATTCGTCAATATTAACCTTTAACGACCTTGTAAAAGGCGAATTGCACATGGACACAAACCTTCTTGGTGATTTTGTTATACAAAAATCAAACGGCGCACCGACATACAACTTCGCCGTCGTAATTGATGATGCGTTGATGAAAATTACCCACGTTATAAGAGGGGAAGACCATATTTCAAATACCTACAAACAAATTTTGATATTTGAAGCACTAGGAATGGAAGTACCTCAATTCGGACACCTCGGAATGATTTTGGCTCCGGATAGAAGTAAATTATCAAAACGACACGGCGCAACCGCAGTATCCGATTTTGTTAAAGAAGGTTACCTGACAGAAGCCCTGATTAACTTTGTAGCACTTTTGGGCTGGTCGCCGTCTGATGGTGAAGAAATTAAATCCGTCGATGAAATCGCTAAAGATTTCAGAATAAACGAAATTTCTTCTTCCAATTCAATCTTTGAATACGACAAATTGAAATGGATGAACAGCCACTACATCAAGATGTTACCTATTGATAAATTAAAAGAAATGCTAAAACCCTATCTCAGCCAATACAATTTGAGCGAACTCACAGACGAACAATATACAAAAATGGTTGAAATAACAAGAGAACCGCTGACACTTTTGTCTGATATAACAAACGACGTACCGTATTTCTTCGGAAAAGATGTCTGTATTGAACCCGAAGTTCAAACATCAACCTTAGATACGGAAATATCACAAAGCGTGTTGCCGGATTTTGTGGAAAAAGCACAAAATTGGGAATGGACAGAAGAAAACCTCCACGAAAAACTTGCCGATTTTAGAGCAGAATGGAAAGAAAAAGGTGTTAAACCCAAAGTTACAATGTGGGCAATTAGAGCCGCAATTACAGGCAGGACATGCGGTGCTGATATGGTCGGCATTCTAACTATCCTAGGTAAAGATACCTCCTTATACAGAGCGAAAAAAGCGATTAAACAAGAATCTAAAATATAAATTTTATAACATATTTTTAAAAACTCCCTTCGGGGAGTTTTTTTTATTAAAAATATTGTAAATATTTGTAACAAAACATGCAAAAATCCTAAAGTTTTATAAAAAAATGCCGATAAAACATTTGTGGTAACAGATTAACTGAAAAGAGGTCATCTGAAATGGAATTCAAATTTGAAGAAACAACTTTATGGGAGCACAAAGACAATGCAATGAATGATGTTAATTCATATATGATTCTTGCAAAAGCACCGGAAGTTAAAGATTCGCAAATCCAAAAAGTTATCGAGATTATAGACGAATCGGGTGAACAGGTAAGCTGCACTTACGACAAATTCGTTGAAATCTTTGACAAACAAGGATTAGCCGGATTTATTATCTAAGTAAAACGGAATATGAAAAAGGTTTAAGAGGCACTATAAGTGCCTCTTTTTGTGTGTTAAATTATTTTAAACCGTATATCTGCCAAAAATTTCGGCTTCATCGACGCAAATTTTAGGCGAACCGCCGATAAGTCGGCTCAATTTTTTTCCCATTTCCGAAAGTTCAATAATTCCGTTAAATGAAGACTCCGACGGTGTCTTACCTCCCATATTGGGAACAGAAAACTTGTTTTTCAAGTTGAAACTTGAATATACCTTTTCGCCGTAATTTCCGTGGATAATCAAAATATCATCGCTTTTTACATGCAGTAATTTGTTTAAAGAATCATCCAATTTAGCCAACTGCTTCGTTCCTTTTGCATAAGCAATAACATCTTTAAATGCCTGATTATTAACAAATTTCATGCCGAAAGCGGACTTGTCTATATTATTTGAAATCTGCATTTTCATAAACCTCCTTTTTAAAAATTTAAAACCGTGAAAAAAAATTTTTTTGCTAATATGTTAAGAAAGTTTATGATAATATTAAACTATGAGCGAATTTAAACATTATACCGTAATGAAAACCGAAGCAACCGACGCTTTGGAATGCAAGCCGGGGCTTGTGTATGTGGATTGCACACTTGGAGGCGGAGGACACAGTGAGGTTATACTCAAAAAAATTTCCCCGACAGGTAAACTCATTGCATTTGATGTGGATGAAGACGCAATTGAAGCAGCAAAACAACGGCTCAAAGATTATAAAAATATTACCATTGTTAAAGATTCATACACAAACATAAAACAAGTTCTTAAAAATCTCGGAATAGAAAAAATCACGGGCGGAGTGCTTTTTGATTTGGGCGCATCATACCATCAATTAACGCAACAACAAAGAGGATTTTCGTTTATGAAAGAAGCGCCGCTTGATATGAGATTTGACAAACAATCCGACTTAACGGCATTTGATGTTGTAAATAAATACCGTGAACAAGATTTGGTGAGAATATTCTCGGAATACGGCGAAGAAAGATTTTCTAAAAGGATTGCAAAGGCGATAGTTGAAACCAGAAAAGCCAAACCCATAAATACCACAACGGAACTGGCCGAATTGATTGTAAAATCGACACCAAAGGTAAAATCGTCTGTTCACCCCGCCACACGAGTGTTTCAGGCGATAAGAATTGAAGTGAATCAAGAGTTACAAAATGTTAAAAACACATTGAATGAAGTATTGGATTTATTAGAGTTTGGTGCTATAATCAGTGTAATCAGTTTCCATTCATTGGAAGACAGAATCGTAAAACAAATCTTTAAATACCACTCAATGCGTTGTCATTGCGAGAAAAATCAAATGATTTGCCACTGTCCGCCGCCAGTATTGGAATTGGTAAACAAAAAGCCCATATCGGCAACAGAACAGGAAATAAAAGAAAATCCGCCTTCAAGAAGCGCAAAATCGCGAGTTGCAAGCTGTATAAGACAAAAACAGTAATCAGCAGAGTTTATTGGTAGGTAGTTTAGGGAATGAATTTTAATTCAGCCAACGTAACAATTGAAGACAGAGAAACGTTATACAAGCACAACAGCTATGTCGATACGCCGATAGAAGAAAATCCGGTTATCGAAGGTTCGTTTTATCAGGCAAAACCCATGACCGTAAGAGAAATGGTTACACGAAGAATTAACAAATCTTTGTGCTTTTGTTTAAGTATAGCCATCATGGTTACGTTTGTAAGCTACTATATGGCTATGAAATGCGAAGCAAAATTAAATACCCTCGACAACGAAATAGTAAGACTTAACGAGGAAAACCAATATCTACAAGCCGAATTGGACAGATACAAGTCTTTTAACAACGTCGATACAAGAATCGGCGAGTTTAATCTTCTTCAAAAAGCCGACAAAGTTATTGAAGTTACCGCATTGAATACCGACAAAAAAAATAATTCAAATAATATCAAAACGGCATCCAACGGTTTTAACTGGACAATAGGCTACTAAATCTTGACTTTCGGGTATTTTTCTCATACTTTAGTATGAATTTTATAAATTTATATTAAAGTTTTAAAAATTTGTGCCGTAGAAGAATATGAAAGCAAATATTCGAGAAGGAAAAATTATGGACAAAGATGAGAAAAAGCAAGTAGGAGTCTCACTTTTCGGGCAGTCAGAATATATGATAAACGCTGACCCGATTGAAGAAATGTTTGCATTAAATCTTGGTGATTTTATATCCGAAACATTAATTTCGGAAGAATTAGCAAAGAAGATAAGCACAAAAGCTAATAAAAAAGAGAGATTAAAAAATCAATTAAGAGAACTTACCGACATATATTCTTCAAAAAACACCCTTTGCGTATTGAATTTCACAACGAATGAAGAACAGGCAATTTATACATCAATAGCAAAATCCATTGTGCAGATGCTTGAAGTAAAAACATGCCGCATATATTTGCTTAAAGACGAAAAACTTGCTTGTGTGGGAAATTCCGAAAAGGAAACGGGAGATTTACAAATAAATATAAACGAATTGATATACGAAGATGTGATAGAAAAGGGAAATTTTGTATATATTCCGATGAAAAGTTCAACAATGCCTGTCGGTTCAATTGAACTGGAAACGGACAAAAAACTTGAACAGGATTATCTTGAACTTATAATAAGCATCGCAAATTTGCTTGCAACAACAATAACCTTACAAAACGCGATAGAAAATACGAATAAAATAACAGACAATCCCGAAACAAGCGAGTTTGAATTAAAACAAGACAGAGCGGAATTAACCGCACTAATCGGCGATTTATGTGATTATCAGCAAAGTTTTGTGGAAGCATTGGCAAACGCGGCAGACAGAAAAGGTCAATACACCGTTTCACATTCAAGAAACAGTGCAAAACTTGCAAGAGGAATTTGCAAAAAACTCGGCTTAAACGAAAAAACAACCGATTTAATATACTATGCGGCACTTTTGCAAAACATCGGAAAAATTACATTACCGGAAAAAATCTTCGCAACAAACGGTCAACTTTCCGCCGACGAATTGAAAAAGATTAAAAACCACACAAATGTCGGGGTAAATCTTTTGATGAACATAAACTTCTTATCGGAAGTTGTTCCGTATATAACGTACCAAACAGAGCGCGTTGACGGCTCCGGCAGCCCCGAAGGTTTAAAAGGACAGTCAATTCCTTTAGGCTCAAGAATTATTGCGGTATCGGATGCGTATTGTGCAATGACCTCAGACAGACCGTACAGAAAAGCTATGGATAGCCAAAAGGCACTGGATATTATGGTCTCCGAAATTAACAAAAAATGGGACAAAGACGTAGTTAACGCATTAACTCAAGTAGTAAAATAAAATAACAATCATATTTCATATAAAACATCGGGCAATGTATAAATATACATTGCCCGTTTAGATTTTTATAAAAATTGCTGTTAAGCTGATTTAGTTTCAATAAATTCAATATTGGGACAATACTGTTGCTCGGATTCGTCTATATTGAGATTATTAACAATGCTTGCACGTTTTTTACGGAACAACATATCCACAAAAGCCTCAATGCGGGTAACAAATCCGGCTTCACCGGTTTGTTCGTCGATAGTCAAATTCAAAAGCGGCTTATTGAATTGTTTTGCACGTCTTGTAATACGTTCAACCATCAAAGAATCAGGACCGCAGCCGAATGCCGTAATAGTGATAACCCCGTCAACTTTGTTATCTTTGAGATAATGCCCCGCACAACCGGTCATTTCGTCTTCGTTTGCCCAGTATTTTTCGTTGCCGAGGCTTGCTATACCTTCATCAAGCTGCTCTGAAGAAAGCTCAAGTGAGGTGCAAACTTTTACATCCATTTTTTCAAGTTTGTCAAAGATTTTCATGCAAACTCTCTCATCGTAAATATTGTACCCATGCCCGACAAGAGCAACGGAAATAGGATATTCTTTAACGGAATTTGCAATAACGACCTTGCCTTGCAGAGCATAGCTCAAAGCCTTTGAATAAGGAATACCGGATTTAGTCATAACAAAGAAGTTGTTATAACATCTCCAGCCGGCTTTAGAGGCACGCTTGATAAGTTTCATATCGGTAATGCCGAAAGGTTTAACCGTTTCTGCCAAAAACTCATACAAACCGTGGTTTTTATCCGATTTATCCAAAGTCGCTTCAATTATTGTATAAGAACCTTTAACAACATTTCTGATTAAATCGGGCAGACCTCTGATTTTCGAGCAGTTATAGATTTTATTATCAACGGATTGCAAAGAGGGAACAAAAATTTTATCGACCCCTTTGGAAATCAAGTTCAAAATATGACCGACATAGACTTTAATCGGCAGGCAGGTTTCTGTAACAACAAGCCCCGCACCTTCGGACATGGTTTGTTTTGTTGTTACATCAGACAGTACAATTTTTATTCCAAGGTCGGTGAAAAAACCGTAGTAGAACGGATAATTGTTGTAAAACGACATCGCTCTTGGTATTCCGATAACTTTTTCTTGTGCTTGAAAATTTGCCATGACTTAATCCCTATTTATCTACTATAATTATAATAGCTCAAAAAAATTTTTTTTGACACCCAAAGATATTAATTCAGATTATTATTTTGACAAAAAGTAAAAAATTTATTGAGTAAAAGCGGAATATATTTGGGGTGAAGGGCGCTGAAATCGAATACAAATTCATTAATTCCCGCGTTATACAATTCTTCAAGTGCCGAAAAATCGTCAAGAATTTTATCTTCAAACATGTGCATTCTGCAAAACCCGTCGCAAACAAAGGGGAAAATCTTTTTCAAAGACGGGTCTTTTAGAGCAAAACAACCGTCATGGCAAGGAGCTTTACAAGAAAGTCTTGAAACGACCGCACTGTCGTTATTCAAAGGACACAAGCCCATACTTGAAACACGAATGTTTCCGCCTATGGTGTATTTTTTGTTTGGTATGTCATTTTTAATTTTTTTCAACGTACTTAAAACGGAATGGATATCCGAAAATGACGAAAAATCAACCGTACTTATCGGCGCCAAACTATTCAGGCACTTGATAGACATACTGTTTAACAAATTTATCCCCTGACCGATTTCAAACGGGATTTCGTTTATATCGGAATCGTTTATGAATGACCAAAAGTAGCCTATATTATTAATAATCAAAGAATCAGGTGCCGGATCGGATAACAAAAGTTCTTTTTCATATTCGTAAACCCTGTCAAAATCTCTTTCAATCAAAATATTGGGAGTTGAGAGTTGAAATTTTATCTCGTATTTGCGGCAGAACTTTTTAACTTTTTTCAAAACATTAGAAAAGCTGCTGCCTGCAAGGTCGCACGTCGAAACAATTTCACCGTATTCGATTGAATAAATCGGGCAGTAGCCGATTTTTTTAATATATTTTTCCAACTCGGAGATTTGAGCAAGACCTGTCAGGCGTAAATTTATTCGGTATTTATCGGTTATTTTCAAATCTTTTGGGGTCATGACTCTTTTTATATTCCAGTCAAAAGTTTGAATATTTCTGCTGAATTTAAAATCTTTTCCTTCCGCACTGACCATTTCGCCCGAAAAATGATTTGTTTGATAAATCGATTTTCTGACATGCTTGAACGGAAGTTTCTGATTTTTAAAAAGTTTCGGCTTATCCAGAATTTTTTCGATAAGCTCAATTCCTTCCAAAATATCCTCGGATGATTGGAACTTGCCTTTAATAATGACATTATCAATCGCTTTCAGTTTAATAATATCTTCGGCACACCAAGGAAGATTGTCCGAATCAATCGCAAGCGGCAGCTTTGTGAATTTCTTAATTTTTGCAATATTTTTCAAATAAATTTCTTCGGTAATAATAATTCCGTTGACTTTGTGAAAGCTGTTCATAAAGTCAATTCCCGAAAGGTTATGAATATCAAAATAAGAATCAACAATAACTTTAAACGGAAGTTTAAAAACCTTGATTGCCTCTAAGACCGCAAAACTGTTGATGAAAATTCCGTAAATCTCGGAGGTTTTCAGATATTTAAGGAATTTTTTAATTTCCGGCAATTCTTCTTCTGTTATATCGTGTTTAAAATTTATGTATAATTTCGCACCGGACTTTTTTGCCGCATCAACAAACTCTTTTACATAATCAAAGTTGGAATCCATAAACTTTGTGTAATAAACATAGTAACCTCTACAATTTGTTGAGGCAGAAAACTCGGATATATCCTCAGGCTTTTTAACCGGTGCAATTATATTGATATCCTTCATAGTTTAATTATATGACTTAAGATATTTTTTTAACAGTAAAAAAATTTATTTTAACATTTCTTAATATTTGACTAAAAAAAGGCAATTTTGGAAAAGAGAAATACTTTATATATACATAAGGAATATCCGGGATAAGATTTTCTCAGGAACAGGATGATACAACAAAACAATCAATAGGGAGGACACCACATGGGAATAGGTGCGGATGATTACATTGACAAGATGCTGGTACAGAAGTATCAGGAGGAAAGAGTTGACAACCATGACAACATGGAATCAATGGTTGACCCGAACAAGATGCTCGAAGCCATGAACGATTATGCAGCGACCGTTCGTAACATGATGGAATTAAGGCAAAGACTTAACATCGCATGTTATGCAATAAATGCAAGAACGGCAAGGTATCAAAAATCGCTCGGGCAATAATAAAAGATTTGTGTTGAATTGCGCCTGTTTTTTGATAAAATGGGGAAAACGCAAGGAGACACACAATGGGAAAAATTATCCTGGGCTCTTCATCTCCCAGAAGGGCAGATATTCTGAAAAAACACAAATTGGATTTTAGGATTATTCCGTCTTCTTATGCAGAAGTGCATGACAAGACGGATTTCTCTTATGATTTTGCGCAAAATCTGGCATATAATAAGGCACTGAGCGTTGCAAAAGAGCTTCACCCCGAAGATTGCCTCGTAATCGGCGCGGACACGATTGTTGTAATCAATAACAAAATTTTAGGAAAGCCCCAAGATTACGATGAGGCAAAGCAAATGATTGAAAATCTTTCGGGGAAAACGCATTTTGTAGTAACAGGTGTTGCCGTAATTAATTCAAAGACGATGAAATCAAGGGTAAAATCTGTTACGACTTATGTAACCTTTGAAAAATTAACACCCGAGCAAATTGATTTTTATATCAAAACATACAACCCCTATGACAAAGCGGGAGCTTACGGAATACAAGAGCTGCCCGAGGGATATATAAAAGAAGTTGACGGAGATTTGGAAAACGTCATCGGGCTTC
>CANQSZ010000046.1 GCA_947626645.1 Candidatus Gastranaerophilales bacterium | reverse complement strand
AAGGCTTTAATGTTGATTCAATATCACCATGCCCGTCGGGTGTAATCCCAAAAAACGCCGTTGCGGTGTGTTTCGGGTCTTGACCGATGAAGTACGCATTCATCGTACTCGTATAGTCGGTATAGTTCCAAACTGCATATCTGCTGCGATTTGTCGTGTTTCTTCTTTTTGTAATCAAAGGTGCAAATGCAGCAAATATAATGGTCAAAATGAGCATTACAACCATTATTTCCGCAAGCGTATAACCAATCTTCTTCTTATATTTCATCGTCTGACTCCAAATAAAATATCTGCTTTTATATCATTCATACTATCACATTACTGATTTATTTTCAACTATAATACAAATTGTAAATTGTATTTTTTTTGTGTTATTCTTTTTATATAATTACAGTTAGTGAGGGATTTATTATGCCGGTTACAAATATTAACGATTTACCTACAGTATATAATGCTTCGGAAACCGAACAAAAGATATATAAATTTTGGGAAGATAACGGTTTTTTCAAAGCTGATTCAAAAAGTGCAAAGCCGCCTTATTCTATCGTTATTCCCCCACCGAATGTAACGGGTGTATTACACATGGGTCATGCACTCGATGAAACCTTACAGGACATCTTAGTCCGTTATCACAGAATGAGCGGTTACGAAACTTTGTGGGTCCCCGGAACAGACCATGCCGGACTGGCAACCCAAAACGTCGTCGAAAAACAGCTTGCAAAAGAGGGCTTAACCAGAGACGACTTGGGTCGAGAAAAATTCCTTGAAAAAACTTGGGAATGGACAAACCAACATAAAAGCACAATTCTTGACCAGTGCAAACGCTTAGGTGCATCTTTTGACCGCTCAAGAGAAAGATTCACCTTCGACCAAGGCTGCTCTGATGCGGTTAAAGAAGTGTTTGTAAGATTATACGAAAAAGGTTTGATATACAAAGGTGCATACATCGTAAACTGGTGTCCGCGTTGTCAATCCGCGATTTCTGATGTTGAAACCGAGTACGAAACTGAACAGGGACATTTGTGGGAAATTTCTTATCCGGTTAAGGGCGAAAGCGGTGCGATTATTGTTGCTACAACAAGACCCGAAACAATTTTCGGTGATGTTGCTATTGCGGTTCACCCTGATGATCATAAATACTCCGAACTTGTCGGAAAAACTGTCGTAATCCCCTTATCAGGCAGAGAAATTCCTATTATTGCCGATGAATACGTCGATAAATCATTCGGTACAGGCGCGGTTAAAATTACACCCGCTCACGACCCTAACGACTTTGAAGTCGGGAAACGTCATAATTTCAGTCCGATTTGGGTAATTGACGAACAGGGCAAAATGAAGGCTTGCGGTGAAGTTCCTCCGGAATTTCATGGCTTAGACCGATACGAGGCTCGCGAAAAGATTTTGGGGATGCTTTCTTATAAAAACTTCCTTCTCCGAACAAAAGACCACGAACACAATGTCGGCAAATGCCAAAGATGCGGTACGACAATTGAACCGTTATTATCCGAACAGTGGTTTGTAAAAATGAAACCTTTAGCGCAAGAGGCGATAAAAGCCGTAAAAGACGGAAGAATTAAATTTATCCCCGACAGGTGGGAAAAGAATTACTTGGGCTGGATGGAAAATATCCGTGATTGGTGTATTTCAAGACAAATTTGGTGGGGACATCAAATTCCCGCGTATTACCATAAAGTTACGGGTGAAATGGTTGTTGCAAAAGAAAATCCCGACCCTCAAAATTATGTACAAGAAACCGATTGTCTTGATACGTGGTTTTCTTCGGCTCTTTGGCCGTTTTCAACCATGGGCTGGCCTGATACAAAAAGTGATGATTTTAAAAAATTCTACCCCACAACCACGCTTGTTACCGGTTTTGATATAATTTTCTTCTGGGTTGCAAGAATGATTACCATGGGGTTGGAATTTACGGGTAAAGCTCCTTTTTCTACCGTTTATATTCACGGTTTAATTCGTGATGAAAAAGGTCAAAAAATGTCTAAATCCAAAGGCAACACGATTGATCCGGTTGTTATTATCGATAAATACGGCTGTGATGCGTTAAGATTTACGATGACGTCATTGTGTACCTTTGGCGGTCAGGATATTAAAATCAGCGATGAACGCTTTGAATACGGTCGTAACTTTGCAAACAAAATTTGGAATGCTTCTCGATTTGTTTTGATGAATCTTGACGGTGTTGATAATAACGATATCGATTTTGATAAATTAACCATCGCCGATAAGTGGATTTTGGATAAGTTAAATTCAACCGCTAAAGAAGTTAATGAAGATATACAAAACTACAGAATAGGCGAAACCGCACATGTTTTGTATGATTTCTTCTGGAACTCTTACTGCGATTGGTACGTCGAAATTGCAAAAATTCAACTGACGGATGAATCCGTAAAATTGAATACCCAAAGAGTTTTACGTTATGTTCTTGATATGACCTTAAGACTGCTTCATCCTATAATGCCGCACATAACGGAACAAGTTTGGCAGCTTATCCCCAAACAAACTGATTTTAAAGCGATTATGCTTGCCGATTTTCCGATTTATAAAGAATCTTTGGAGTTTGCGGCTGAAGCTAAAGAAATGGAACTGGTCTTTGAAACGATTAAATCGCTTAGAAATGTCAGACAGAGTTTCAATATATCTATGGCTGTTAATTTCAATATCACTATTCATGCCCCCAAAGAAGAAAAAGCGATATTTGAAGCGATTGAAAGCTATATAAAAAGAATGGCTAAAGTCGAGAATATTTCTTATTCCGATGAGTTGGATTTTGAGGTTAAAAAATCCGCAACTGCCGTTGTATCAGCTTCTAAGATTGTCATTCCGCTTGAAAATCTGATTGATTTTAACGAAGAAATTGCACGTCAAAATAAAAAACTTGAAAAACTTACCAACGAACGCAAATCTTTGGAAGGCAGAATTAACAATCCAAAATTTGTTGCTAATGCACCGGCGGATTTAATTAACACAACCAAAGCGCGTATTGAGGAAATTAACACTCAGCAAACCGCTATCAGCCGCTTAATCGGCTCGTTAAGTTCATAACTTTTGTAAATTTTTATTAACAATTATTATATTTTTATTATTTTTGGGCAAAAATTTTTATTGAGGTGTTTTGTCTTTTAGTGTGTAAATTATAGGAGTAGAAAAATCAATGAGTATTAATGTAAAAAATTTGCAGTTAAACTATGATAACTGTGCAAGAATTGCAAAAAGAGTAATGCGCGATAACAATATGCACATCGCATCAAAATTTGTTCCTTCGGATACTTCCGTTTATACTTTTAAAATTAATCCCAAAAAACATGTTATGCTCTATATGTGTGATGATTATTTTTCATACAGTGAATTTTCAAAAGTGGGCGAAAAATGGGATGTTTCAAAAAGTTATGATGTAAAAGGCAGTATTAAACTCGTTGAAAGTGCGTTTTGTCGTGCCGTTAAAAAAGTTAACAGATTATTACAAAATGGTAAATAATTATTAAGCATCATTTACAAACCTTTACATATTGACAATATTCTGATACTATAAACTATATTATTGAAGTGTCTTATGACAATGGAGTAGTTTATGGTAACAAAAAAGGGTACATCAGATTTGGATTTTGAAGCATTACTGGCTAAGTATGATTATAAGTTTCAAAAAGGTGATTTAGTAAAAGGTGTGGTATGCGGTTTCGACAGTCAGGGCGTCTTGGTTGATATCGGCGCAAAAACCACTGCCGTTATTCCCGTGTATGAAGCGGTTGAAAAAGGCGAAAATGTTGAAGATAAGTTTGAAAAAGGACAGGAAGGCGAATTTTTAATTATCCGCGACGAAGACGAAGACGGAAAATTCTTACTGTCTAAGAAGAAAGTTGATTTTGCATACTCTTGGAAAGAACTTGAAAAAGCAAAAGCAGACGATGAAACGATACTCGGAACGGTTGTCGGTATTGTTAAAGGCGGTGTTTTGGTTGATGTTTCGGGTGTCAGAGGGTTTATTCCTACATCTCAGCTCCGCGCTCGCGAAACCGATATTGAAGTCGGGGCTAAGTTGGAATTAAAGATTTTAACCCTCGATGCTCAACAGAATAACTTCATTTTATCCAATAAAAAGGTTTACGAAGATTCCGCGGAAGAAGCAAGAAAAAATATATTCTCGCAAATTGAAGCCGGACAGATTGTCAAAGGTGAAGTTGTCAGAATTACCGATTTCGGTGCATTCGTTGATTTGGGCGGAATTGACGGACTTCTTCCTCTGTCGCAGCTTTCGTGGCGTTGGATTGACCATCCGACAGATATTTTAAAAGTCGGCGATAAGATTGATGTTGAAGTTATTATTGTTGATCATGATAAACAACGTGTTTCTTTGAGCTTGAAAAACCTTGAACCCGATCCTTGGATTGAAGCTGAGAAAAAAGTTAAAGAAGGGGATAAGGTTGAAGGTACGGTTACAAGATTAAAGCATTTCGGTGCTTTTGTTGAGGTTTTGCCGGGGGTTGAGGCTTTGCTTCCTCATAACGAAGTTGTTGATTATCAAAACGAATCAAAATCCATTCTTCAAGTCGGTGATAAAATCAGTACATACATAATTAAATTTAACCCCGCCGATAAAAGGATTGCCTTGTCTGTTCATGAACAAACGGGAGTTGAAGTGGATAACACCGAGCAGGCTCGGGAATTGTCCGAAGAATCAACTGATAATTCGGAAGAATTTAGCTCGGAAGAATAATTGTTCAAATATATTTAAAAAAGTTCAAGGTTATCCTTGGGCTTTTTTTTGACTTTTTAATTATTTTCATTAAAACAATCTCATACATTTAGATGTTTATTACTCCTTAAAAGTAATACATAATGGAACAGAAAGAGTATTAGACATGCCATTCCGTTACAGACTGCAAAAGATATTGGATTTTCGCATCAATCAAAAAGAAGAACAAAGAATGCGGGTTCAGAAGGCTCAAAGAGCGGTAAATGAAGCGGAAGAGAATATCCGAAAAAATAACGAGGATATTCAAAACACAAAAGAAGGTATGCGAAGTGCCGACCCTCAAATGTATGAAACTTACGATAAGTATCTCAAACACTTGTGGGAAAAGGCAGAGCAACTTGAAGCAATTCGACAGGATCTTCAACAAAAACTCGACATTGAAATCCAAAAACTTGTAAAATGCGAACAGGCGGTAAAAGTTCTTGAAAAGCACAAAGAGAAAAACAAAGAACTGTACTTACAAGAAGAAAAAGCAGCAGAATTGAAACAATTTTCCGAACTCGGTGTTACGAGGTTTTTCAAACAAAGAGAAGAACGCAACATTGAAGAAGAAAAAGAAATATTGAAAGAACTTGAAAGAATAGAAGGTAACTAATTATGGGTATTGAAGCAGCAACATCATCATCAACGGTATCATCAACATCACAATCAGCACAGGTAACATCTTCTGCCGGCAGTGAAAATTCAAAGAAAACTTCATCGGATTCTTCGTTTAAAGATGAATTGGCAAAAGTTTCATCCAAAGAAAATAAAGACGATAAAAAATCTGAAAACCTTGATACACAAAAAAATGATTCCGATATTAAAAATTCCGACCAAAACCAAAATAATCCCAATCAGGTGCAAGTACAAGCTCAGGCTGAAAATGCTATGGCTATGATGGGTATTAATCAGTCTTTGTATGATAATATTCAACAGATACAACAACTTGATACTCAAGCTCTTGAATCGCAAAAAACAGAATTAGCCTCGGAATTATTCGGTAATTCCTCTAAAATCTCCGAGTCGCTCTCTTTTTCGATGGATAAAGACGATGCAATGTTTTTTGTTAATTTGACCAACAGCAATGATGTATCATCGCAAAACGTTGTTGCACAGGCTCAAAACTTATTAAACCAAGGTGCTGATGTTCAAGAGGTTGCAAAAAGCGTAAAAATTTCTCAGACACTTTTAAATGCAATTAATACCGCAAAAGAAACAAATCAGCCTTTAAGAATTGATTTTGATACGAATGTTTCCGTTATATTGAGAATAGGTAAGGACAACGTTGTTTCCGCAAGCTTTATTCCATCCGATAAAGTTGTTGAGCAGTATCTCAGAAACAATATTGAAACACTCAGAGCAACATTCAGAGAAAACGAATTGCCCTATTCTGATTTATCTTATTCAAACAGCAGCAAACGTGAAAATGAAAAAAGACGTAATAAGCAACAAGGAGAGTAGTATATGAATGACGCATTTATCACCGCATTAAATACCCAATTTGCGACTGTCAACTGGATAGATGTTCTGGCTGATAATATGACGAACGTTTATACCCCCGGATTTAGAGAGAAAAAAATCAATTTCAAAACATTTTTAGGCGGGGCAATTAATGACGACTACGAAAAAAACATCGGTCAGGGTAAATCAACTCCGGGTACATCAAAAGATAACATATTTTTGGAAGGTAAAGGGTTCTTCTTAACAAAAACTCCCGACGGCAGAAGTGTTTACACTCGTTTGGGCGAATTTACTTTTGACGGTGAAGGTGTATATCGCGCCAAAAACGGTAACACCGTTCAAGGTTATATTCTAAACGATAAAGGCGAAATTATGCAAGGCACAAAACCAATCAGTGCCGATTTATATCAAGAAACCGCATTGAAAGGCGGAACTTTGGATATTCCGACCACAAGCATTAAATTGTGGATTGACCCGAATAACGGTAAGTATCTCGGCAAATACGACGAATACGAAATTCAAAAAGACGGTACAATTGTCGGTAAAGCCGAGAACGGTAAAAGAGTTGTTCCTTTATATAGAATTACAACAAGGAATTTTCACAATGCTGCGGCTTTGTATGAATTTAAAGACGGACAGTTTTTGGAAACCGAAGAATCCGGAAAACCGTTGTTGGGTTGCGGCGAAATCCGTTCGGGACTTTTAGAACTTTCAAATGCTGATTTTAAGGCTAATATTTCTTATTATCAAATGGCTAAAGCTCAGATGGAAGTAGTCAATAAGTTGATTTCTTCCAATAAAGAACTTTTGCAGCAGGTTATGCAGCTTGTCAGCGGTTCATAAATGTTTTTTAATAAAGTTAAACTCCATATCGAGAGGCTTTTTAAAAGCCTCTTTTTTATACTTTACAATTTAATTAAAACCCTGTAGAATTATAAAAGACAGTATCGTATTCAGACAGTATGAGGAAAAGTTATGGAAAATTTAAAAATAGCTATCGGTTCCGACCATGGCGGTTTTCGTTACAAAGAAAGTATCATGGATTATTTAAAAGTCCGAAATATAGAATTTGTTGATGTAGGAACATACACCCCCGAGTCATGTGATTATCCGGTTATTGCAAGAAAAGTTGCCGAAAAAGTCATATCAGGCGAAGTAAACAGAGGCATTCTTATTTGCGGAACGGGTATTGGCATGTCGCTTGTAGCAAATAAGGTTCACGGGATACGTGCCGCACTGTGCTCGGATACATATTCGGCAAGAGTTTCAAGAGCGCATAACAATGCAAACGTCTTATGCCTCGGAGAACGTGTAATCGGCGAACACTTAGCACTTGATATTGTTGATATATGGCTTAAAACCGGCTTTGAAGGCGGCAGGCATAAACGTCGTGTTGATATGATTGAGTAACGGAGGAAATTGTGAAAGAACTTGATTCTCATAAATTCGCTTGTATTATTGCACAATTTCTTGATGATAAACTTGCAAAAGATATAACAATTTTGAATATAAGTAATGTTTCATCGCTTGCCGATTATTTTGTAATCGCAACGGGTGATTCGACCCCGCAGGTCAAAGCGTTAATGGAAACGATTAATGACAAGGTTAAAAGCAATTTTGCCCGATTGCCGGTGAGATGTGAAAACGATGCCAAAAACCGTTGGAATTTGCTTGATTACGGTGATGTTGTCGTTCATATTCTGCACAAAGAAGAACGCGAAAATTACGCTTTGGAAAAGTTCTGGAGCCATGCCTGCTGCATAAATGACGATGAATGGCGCGAAACCGCTAAAGAATACAGTCAATACGAAAAAAAATAATCTCTAAACTCGAGTTTTAACGCATTCATCAAGATTATCAAGCATAACATCTCTGAATTTTTCACATTCAGCCTTGTTATTTGCCTCAAATCGCAAAGTAAATACCGGTTCGGTATTACTTTGCCTTATCAACGCAAAACCGCCGTTAAAAACTATTCTAAGCCCGTCTAATGTTACAATTTCTTTTATCGGAGCATTAAATAAATTCGGGTTTGTTTCTATTCGGGTTTGAATTTCTGAAAGAACCTCTTTTTTAAGATGATTCGGACAAGGGAATCGGATTTCGTCGCTTGTATAGACTTTATTAAAGGGTTCAAGCATTTGTTCAATTTTAAAATTCGGGTTTGATTTTTTATTTTTGGAAATAATTTCGATAATTCTGCAACCGGCATAAATCGCATCGTCAAAGCCGTAATATCGGTCTTTAAAGAATGTATGACCGCTCATTTCACCGCCTAAGACGGCATTAACTTCTTTCATTTTATCTTTGATATAGCCATGTCCGGTTTTTGCCATAACGGCATTACCTCCGGCGTTGTTTATCGTGTCGAATAAAACTTGAGAACATTTAACCTCGGATACGACTGTCGGTTTTTGGCTTATAATATCCATCGCATAGATAAGCAGCAGTTTATCGCCTGTCAAGGGCTTTCCTTGGGTATCGACAACTCCGATTCTGTCGCTGTCGCCGTCATAGGCAATTCCCACATCTGCTTTTGTTTCGACAACGGTTTTTGAAAGAGTTTCTAAGGTTGATAAAACGCTCGGGTTCGGGTGGTGATTGGGAAAATTTCCGTCAGGCTCCGAAAACAGTTCAACTACTTCACAGCCGAGTTGTTTATAAAGTTCGGGGGCAACTATTCCGCCGGTTGCGTTTGCACTATCTACCACAACTTTTATCCCTTGTCCTATCTTGCCGAATTTTTCTTTCATTTCCTTGATGTATTCGGGGATTATATCCGTTTTAAAATCCGTATTCGGGAATGTTTTTGGAGCTTGCTGCCAATTTTTAAAAGTGAGTTCTTTTACTTCTTTTATTTGTTGTTCGTTAAGAGTTCTGGTGGCATAAGTCATTTTCATACCGTTATACTCTTTTGGGTTGTGGCTTGCCGTAATTATCATCGCTCCGTCAAGTTTATGTGCAATTTCTGAGTAGTAGCCTAATGGTGTCGGGGCTAAACCTAAATCTTCTATATATTTTACTCCTGCATTCAATAATCCCGCTAATAGTGCTTTTTTAAGCGATGGGGAATGTAATCTTGCATCTGTTGATACGCTGATTTTGAGTCTGTCCGCTGTTTTTTTTGTTTGTAACATCAGCCATTTAACATACCCTGTTGCAATGTTATAAAAAAGTTCTTCGGTTATGTCCGCATCATAAATTCCCCTAATATCGTTTTTCCCGAATGCGTGTTCGTATTTTTGCATATTTCACATCTTTCAATATTTATTCTATAATATAATCATATCATGAAAAAATCATTGAAAAAATTGCTTAATAATGAAAATTCGGCGGGGTTAATATTTATTTTGCCCGCATTTATAGGGATTATAATTTTTATCTTAATCCCGATTGTATGTTCTTTTTTGCTCAGCTTTACACAGTGGGATTTATTGGGACCGATTAAATATGTAGGGTTAACCAATTACAGATTGCTTTTTAAAGATTATTTGTTTTACAAAATACTTGGTAACACATTTGTTTATGCCATATCGGTTTCAATACTCGGGGTTGTAATTCCGTTGGTTTTGGCATCAATATTGAACAGCAAAATAAGAGGAAGCGAGTTTTTTAAAACTGCGTATTTCTTACCGTTTATAACGCCAATGGTTGTAATCGGGATAGTATGGGCATGGATTTTTGACCCGAATATCGGTTGTATGAACCATTTTCTGGGTATGCAAATAAACTGGCTTTATGATTCAAAATTTGCAATGCCCGCTTTGATTATCGTTTCTGTTTGGAAATTAATCGGTTACAATATGGTAATATTTCTTGCTTCAATGGCAACAGTTCCGCAAAGCATGTTTGATTCGGCGAAAATCGACGGTGCAACTCCGTTTCAAATAATGAAAAATATCACTGTGCCTATGCTTTCGCCTACAATATTTTTTGTCATAATTATTACAACGATAAGTTCGTTTCAGGTTTTTGATTTAATTTATCTTATGACCCAAGGAGGCCCTTTTGACAGTACAAATGTTTTGGTTTATGCAATTTACAAAAACGCTTTTGAATATTTCAATATAGGTAAAGCAAGTGCGATTGCTTACGTTTTATTCCTTGTAATTTCCGTTTTAACCCTTATTCAGTGGGGATTAAGGAAAAAGCTCGTTTTTCACGAAAAATAATTTTAACTTTTGTAAATTTTTATCGAAATAATTAAAGTTTTACATAAATAATTCCGTATATGAACATGTAAATACAGTTAAATACGGGGTGTGTAATTAATGTATGACGACCTGTTAAAAAAACAAATAATAATAGAAATCAAAAATCTGATTAAAAAAGCGGAAGAAATTGACGAAGATAAAGATTCATATTGCGAATTTATGCGTCAGATGATATTAAACACATACAGCACTAATTAGTCAGATGTGTAATGAAAAATTCAGGCAATTCCGTTAGATTATAACTATGAATATAGTAATAATCGGCGGAGTTGCCGCCGGAGCAAAAGCAGCAGCAAAAATAAGACGTTTACTTCCCGATGCTAAAGTCGAAATTTATACCGACGATACTCACGTTTCATATTCGTCTTGCGGACTTCCTTATTTTATTGAAGGAAATTTTATAGATTATAAGTCGCTTTTGGTTCGCTCGGTTGAAGAATTTAAAGCCTCGGGGATAGATGTTTATTTGCAATCAAGGGTTGAAAAAATTCTTATCCCACAACAACAAATTCTTGTCGCAACCGCAACTGATGCTAAACTTGTTCATTATGATAAATTGATTATTGCAACAGGTGCAAGACCGTACATTCCCAATATTGTCGGCTACGGAAATTTTGATAACGTCTATACCCTCAGAAAAATCGAAGACGGTATTATGATTAGAGAAAAAATGCTTCAATCCAAGCACGCCGTCATTATCGGCAGCGGGTTTATCGGGTTGGAACTTTTGGAAGCCTTTGTGAAAAACGGTTTGGAAGTCGATTTAATCGAAAAATTTGACCGTATTATACCTTCATTTGATTCTGATATGTCCGAAATAATAAGAAACAGACTCGAAGAATACCACCCTAAAAAATTCAATTTCCATACGAGCGAGATTGCCTCGGAGCTAATCGGCACAGACCGAACCGTTACCGCGGTTAAAACCTTATCGGGTAAGGTTTTTAGTACTGACTTTGTCGTTATCGCATCAGGAATTGTCCCCAATTCCGAAATAGCAAAAGATGCGGGAATTGTAATAGGTGATACGGGTGCAATAAGGGTAAATAAACTGATGCAGACCTCTGTTCCGAATATTTATGCCTGCGGCGATTGCTGCGAAGAAAAACACTTGATTAGCGGCAATTACGTTTGGGTTCCCTTAGGGTCAACCGCCAACAAAGAAGGCCGCTGCGCCGCTTTAAACGCTGCGGGAATTTATACCGAATTTGAAGGGGTATTGGGTTCTTCTGTTACAAGATGCCTTAATACAACAATGTCAATGACAGGTTTAACCGAAGAAGAAGCGAATAAATACGGCTACACAACGGTTAGCGCAACCGTATCAAAAACCGATCAGGTTGCTTATATGCCCGAAGCAGGTGATATTACTCTGAAAGTTATTGCCGACAAAGTTACGGGTTTACTCCTTGGCGGTCAAGCAGTCGGCGCAATCGGTGCCGATAAACGTATTAATACTCTTGCAACCGCACTCTTGGCTCATTTGACCGTTCAAGAGTTCAAAAGCAACGACTTAACCTATTCTCCGCCATATTCACCCACAATCGACCCGCTGCTTGATGCGATGAATATTTTGTGCAGCAAAATTTCAAGACCCTGCTAAATATGACTTTTAACATATTTTGCAACCGCTTCACCCATTGAAAAGCAGCTTGCCTGAACTCGCAATGCCCCTTGGGATTTGTAATCAGCCGAAATTCCCCGCCCGATTATAAATAAATTATCGTAATCCGCAGACATTAAACACTCGATAGGTAACTCGTAATCACCTGTCATATCAAGCGTTGAGGCATTTTTTTTCGCGTTATGTACATCAACGGGATAATTTGACCTCAATACGGGGTTTTCAAACTTCCTGCCCGATTTTAAATCGTCGATTGTATAAACATATTTTCCTTTAACTCTTGTTGAAACCCTCACTCCAAGCGAATCTGCGATGTTTGATATATACGCTCTTTCACATCCCGGGAGGTATTTTTTTACAAATTCCGATAGCCTTAAAATACTTTCTCTTGCTGAAATAAGAGCTTTTGTTCGGTCTGTAACAGAATTTGGGTCGAGTTTTTCAACCATTTTCTTAG
>CANQSZ010000045.1 GCA_947626645.1 Candidatus Gastranaerophilales bacterium | reverse complement strand
GCGGTTATCGGTGCATCAACAAAGGAACACACATTCGGTTCCGACATTATGAAAAGATTACAAGAGTACAAATTTAACGGAAAGATTTATCCCGTTAACCCCAAAGGCGGAATTATCGAAGGATTACAGGCATATCCTTCGGTATTGGAAGTTCCCGGGGAAGTAGATTTGGCAATCATTGTAGTCAACGCTAAATTCGTACTTGATACAATCGACCAATGCCACCAAAAAGGAATCAAAGGTCTTTGTATAATTACAGCGGGCTTCAAAGAAACCGGCGCTGAAGGTGCCGAAGCCGAAAAACAATTACTTGCAAAAGTTAAAGAATACGGTATGAGATGTGTCGGACCAAACTGCTTGGGCGTTGTAAACACACATCCCGACGTTAGAATGGACGGATGTTTCGCAGAATCTTTGCCCGAACGCGGTAACATCGGGTTCGTATCACAATCCGGTGCTTTAGGCGGCGGGATTTTAAATATCTTAAAAGACCTCAACTTAGGTTTTGCACAATTCATTTCCATCGGTAATCAGGCTGATGTTAACGCTGAAACCGCAATGGAATATTGGGAAAACGAAGACGATGTTAAGCAGATTTTATTATATATGGAATCAATCCAAAACCCTGCAAACTTCAGAAAATTAGCATCGAGAATTTCCAAGAAGAAACCGATATTGGCACTGAAAGCAGGACGTTCGGCAGCGGGCGCATCGGCAGCATCATCTCACACAGGTTCTTTAGCAGGTGCCGATAAAGCTGCAAACGCTTTGTTAAACCAATCAGGTGTAATTAGAGAATACTCATTGAAAAACCTTTTTGCAACCGCAAAAGTTTTTGCTAACTGCCCGATACCAAAAGGCGACAGAGTAGCAATCATCACAAACTCCGGCGGTCCGGGGATTATGGCAACCGACGCGGTTTGTGAATACGGTATGCAAATGGCTAAAATTTCCGATTCGACAAAAGAAAAGTTGAGAAGTTTCTTACCCTCTGCCGCTTCGGTTAAAAACCCGATTGATATGATTGCGTCAGCTCCGATTGAACACTACAAAGAAACCCTAAAAACCGTCATCGCTGATGAAAATGTCGATATGATTATGGTAATATATTTACCGTTCTTGGGATTGAAAGATATTGACGTAGCTAAAGCGGTTATGGAAATTAAAGCACAATATCCCGAAAAACCGGTTGTCGGCGTATTTATGACAAAGAACGACTTTTTCACAAAACTTTCCGATTTGGAAGTTAACATGCCGTTTTTCATGTACGCGGAAGAAGCAGCTGACGGATTTAACAGATTAAATCAGCAAAGAATATGGCAGCAAAGACCTGTCGGTCAAATTCCGGTTTACGATGTTGACAGCGAAAAAGCTAAAAAAATAATCAGACAATCGTTATCTGAAGGCAGAGCACAATTAACAACACGTGAATCAATCGACGTTTTGGATGCTTACGGAATAAGAGTTTGCAAATCAGGATTTGCAACAAACGAAGACGAAGTTGTATCTGTCGGAAACTCAATCGGATATCCGGTTGTAATGAAAATGACATCCAAAACAACATCTCACAAAACCGATGTTGGCGGCGTAAGAGTAAATATCCAATCAGAAGAACAATTGAGAGCAGAATATCAAGACCTTATCTCAAAATTAACCGAAAAAGGCTTGATAGACGGACTTGAAGGTGTAATTATTCAAGAAATGGTCAAAGGCTCAAGAGAAATGGTTTGCGGTATAGCAACCGACCCGCAATACGGTCCGATGATGATGTTTGGATTAGGCGGTGTATTTATCGAAGTTATGAAAGACGTAACTTTCAGAATTGCTCCGTTAACCGATGTTGATGCCGAAGAAATGATTAAATCGGTAAAAGCATACAAACTGTTGGAAGGTGCAAGAGGTACAACACCTGCTCAAATGGAGCAAATCAAAGAAACCCTGTTGAGATTGTCTCAATTGGTTCACGATTTCAGCTTCATTGATGAATTGGATATTAACCCGTTGTTGATTTCCGAAAAAACAGGTGAAGGTATTGCGGTTGACGGACGTATTAAAGTTCGTTTGGAAGAAGCTAAACAGGCTATCGCTTGTGAATGCGGTTCTTGCTCTTGCTGCAATCACTAATTCATAATTAAATATCAAAATACCATATCTTAAATAAGATATGGTATTTTTTATCTTTAATCGGCAAAATTTTGCCACTTGCGAAAAAAATTTGTGTATTATATTATAGATACAGAATTAAAAAAGTGAGGATTAATCTGATGGATCAAATAATTAAAGTAGCGTGGGATTTAAACGAAAATACCGATAACAGATACAAATTGGTATATGAGATTGCGGAATTGGCAAAGAAGATTGTTGACGAAAATCAAGCCAGAAAAGCAAGAGAAGATTTCGGGTTTGAAGAAACCATTGATACACCATACACAAGAGAAAATCCTGTTGAACACGCATTGATGGTTAAAGCATCAGAAGCTGATGATAGCAGATTAGTAGGTTAATAAATTTTCAAAAATACACAAAAACCCCTTTAGTTTTTGTGTATTTTTATATCCAAAGGTCTTAGAAAAAATGGGGGAGTAGAAATGATAAAAGATACATTAGATTATATAGAAATGTACACTGACAATTACCAACCTGAAATAGGGATAGTTTTAGGTTCGGGTTTGGGCGAATTAGCTGACGAATACAACGAAATATCAATACCCTATTCAAAAATTCCGCATTTTGCAAAATCAACGGTTCAAGGGCATAAAGGGCAGCTCGTTTTTGCTCGGATTGAAAATAAAAAAGTTGTAATGATGCAGGGAAGAAACCACTTTTACGAAGGTCATACAATGCAGGAAATTACCTATCCGATAAAGGTTATGAAAGCACTCGGAGTAAAAACAATAATCCTGACCAACGCAGCAGGCGCAATAAACAAAAGTTTTCGCCCGGGGGATTTAATGATAATAACCGACCACATAAATTTCATGGGTGCAAACCCGCTTGTGGGGGCAAACGATGAAACTCTAGGTACAAGATTTCCCGATATGTCAGAAATTTACAATAAAGAATTGATAAAAATTATCGACAAAACTGCCAGAATGTGGCAAATAGACGTTAAGCACGGTGTATATATTGCATCCTCCGGACCGAGTTACGAAACACCCGCCGAAATTAGAATGGCAAGGTATATGGGAGCTGATGCTGCCGGAATGTCAACCGTTCCCGAGGCAATTGTCGCAAATTATTGCGGCATGAAAGTTATCGGAATCAGTTGTATTTCCAACTACGCAAGCGGCATATCTTCAAAAAAACTTTCTCACGATGAAGTTATCGAAACAACAAACAATGTCAAAGCCAAGTTCAAAAAATTAATTTTGAAGATTTTGCAAAACATTTAATTGCTTGTTTTATTACCATGTTTAACTATGAATTTATCGACTTTTTCAGCCATATAAGTTGAAAAAATCGGCAAGATGCAATAATATATACCCGCAAAAATCAACGCGGGTCGAAGGATATTCAAACCTTCCACGTATTTTGGAAGTTTTGGATTGCCGGCATTTATTTGTTTGAATTTTTCAATAAATTTGGCTGTTCTTTTTTTAATAAGATTATCTGTTGCGTATCCGCCAAGAATTGTTATTGCGGTAGAAATTACGTTATTATAAATCAGTGCTTTTTTGCGATTTTCTTTAATCTTCTTACTTCTGTTTGTCTGATAAGCAAAAGACGAAGTGAGCAAAACATCGGTTGCCGAGATAATGTGTTTTGCAATATCTTTATCTTGTGATTGATGTTTGTATGCCCATTTTTGAATTTTTGGATTTTCAATCAGATTGGCAATCATTTTGGGCAATTTATTTGAAAAATTACCAGTAAAATTAATGTTTTTATCTTTCAAATCATCAGTTGGAATTTGGCGGGATTTTTTGGTTTTAAAAAATAATTTATCCATCAAAACAGGAATTAAAGACAGCGTAAGAATTGATTTGGGAACGGCAGTAACAAAACCTGTGCCGAGTTTAATTATTTGAGTGAGGAGTTTATAACTTCTCACATTGAACGGTTCTGCGTTTTGAGTCAAATTTTTAATCGTAGCGGGGTTGAAATATTTTTCGGGGTTTAAATCAAGTTTTCTGACGGCATTTTCAACAGGCAACGCAACGGCTTCAACCATAGCGAATTTAACAAGCCCCGAACAAATTGAGTTTGCACAAGCGTACTGCTTGTTTTCTTTTTCAACATCGGGAGTAGCAAAAATTGCACATGGTCTCACAACCGTTGACATCAACAAAGACAATCCCGCGCTGAATGATATTCCATGTTCGGAAATTTTTTCAAGACTTTTCAAAAAAAACTTGTTCTTTAAAAATCTTGAAGATAAACCGTTGTAATTTTGGGTAATTTTATTTATTCGCATTTTTATTTTACCTATTTATATTAGACCCTACACATGAAAAAAAGTAAAACGTTTTTGAAAAATCTTAAAATATTTCAATATAATAATTTTTGATATAAAATAGAATAGATGGGAATAGTCGAATTTATAAAAAAAGAAGCAGACGGATGGGGTAAAATCGAAAGGGTTTTATTTCCTTTAGGATTATTGATAATAACCGCGATTTCCGTTTATATGAACGACAGTAAGATTGCATTGGTTTCTGCCGTTTGCGGAATAAGTTATACAATCTTGGCGGGAAAAGGGAAAATTTCGTGTTACTTTTTCGGTTTGTGCGGAACTCTTTGCTACGCTTATTTATCGTTTAAAAACCATCTTTGGGGAAATTTGTTTTTGTACGCTTTATATTATTTCCCCATGCAGATTTTGGGGATATTTAAGTGGAGAAAGCACCTTAACAAAGATTCCCACGAAATTATTAAAACAAAACTCAACAAAAAAAAGAGAAATTTGTATGCCTTAATTGCGATAGTTTTCACGATATTACTGTATCTTGTGCTTGTATCATACAAAGACCAAAACCCGATAATTGATGCAATCACCTCTGTTTTCTCGGTGATAGGATTAATCTTAACAGTCAAAAGATGTTATGAACAGTGGTACGTTTGGTTTATTGTAAACGGATTATCAACAATAATGTGGATTGATGCTTATATAAAAGGTTCAAATTGTTTTGCGACAATTTTGATGTGGGCGGTGTATTTTATGTTGTCCGTTTATTTTCTTTACACTTGGAGAAAAGAACTTAAAGCCGAATAATATGTTATAATAAAAATATGGTAATACACACATTAAAAAAAATATGGTTTTTTGCATTTGTATTTACGATATTCGGGCTGCTCGCTCTTGTTCCGCTTGACAAATATCAAAAAAGTTATATGAAAGAATTTCACAAAATAAAAGCAAAGCCGCAGCAGCATGTAGATGATCAGATAAGATACGTACAATACATAGAACAGGGCGGAGAACCCCTCCCCAATCAAAAAATTCCCGCAAACACCACAAACCGCAGCAAAAAAATCGATTCCCGACACAGAAAACCTTACTTCATTAGAGATAAGCACAATCCAAACATACTTTATCCCTACCGCGGATAACGGAAAAATTTATATAAAACTAACTTAAGACAATCGGATAATAAAACCGAAAGTTTTTTATTTTATATTATTTGTATGAAAAAATTACTCTCACTTATCCTAATTCTTAATATAATATTACTGACAACAAGTCCGATATCAGCGCAATGTTGCGCAGATGAATGCGTAACTTCGACCCAAACGGTTGCAAATCCGAATCGCAAAGCACAGAACACGACCGTTAACGAAACCGAAAACTATTACATAATTATCAAAGGAAACGTGATAAAAGTGGCATTTGAATGTAAATTTCTCTCAGAATGTGCACAACAAGGGGATTGCATAACTTTTTACGTTCCCAAAGACATCTATTCAAATTGCGGTACATTAATTCTTCCTATGGGTTCAAAATTCACAGGCTATATCAGAGGAATAACAAAACAGAAAAAATTTAACAAAAATGCTCGGGTTTATATCAGCCTGAATAAATTAATCATGCCTGATAACACCGAAATAGACATACAGGCAAAACCGTTTACGAAAGATTTTTCGCTTGTTGAAAACGGATGGATGACGGCGGGAAAACTTGCAGCATCAACGGTGGGTTTGGGTGCTGTAGGAGCAGGAACGGGTGTCGGGCTTGCGTTTATTCCAAAGCCGCATAAAATAGCAATCGGAGCAGGAACAGGTGTTGCTATCGGTTGTTTCATAGGGCTTGTAACAGGACTTGTAACACCGGGGTTGAAATATCATGCCAAAGAAGGTGAAGAAATTAATATAATTTTTTGTGATGATGCTTGTATCCCAAAATGCAGTATAAAGGAGTTTTAAATTATGAAAAAAATACTACTGAGCACACTGATACTAATTTGTACGGCAAAAATCGTATATGCCGCAACAACGTATTCTTTAACCTATACAAAAAACCTTAAAGAATGTACGCCGTTTATAGAAAAATACAAGGTACAAATCCCGACACAAGACGAAAACACACCCGTATTAAACCTTCAATCGACAGAAACAATAAAAGGCTGGCAAGAAGGTAAATGCGTTACAACAAGCGTTGTACACAGCAACGATTTGAACAAAGATATTCTTGAAACAAAATGTGCGTTTACAAAAGAACAAATAGATTCGATAATTAAAAAAGTCAACAGCACCCAAAAGGGAGATAAAAAAGCAGCCCAAACCTTACAAGAAGAACTCAACGGCTACACTCAAGACGGCAAAACCTGTGAGGTAAAAAATCTTCTACCCGAAAATTAAAACGCATCAAACGCGGTTCCGATAGGATTTTTAAATTTCGTAATATTGCTTTGGAACAACAGTTTAACCGTACCGACAGGACCGTTTCTGTGTTTAGCCACAATAATTTCCGATAACCCTTTAGCCGAAGCCTTGATGCTTTCTTCTTCTTCGGATTCGCCTTTGTTGTAGTAATCTTCACGATAAATAAACATAACAATATCGGCATCCTGCTCGATAGAACCGGATTCACGCAAATCGGACAACATGGGTCGTTTGTCGTTACGACCTTCTACCGCACGCGACAACTGCGACAGAGTGATAATCGGAACATCAAGCTCTTTTGCAAGAATTTTTAAACCTCTTGAAATGGCGGAAATTTGCTGCAATCGGTCATCTTTTGACCCGCCTTCCATAAGCTGCAAATAGTCGATGACGATTAAGCCCAAATCTTTTTGCTGAGATTTAAGTCTGCGGCATTTCGTTCTTATATCGGTTAAGGTGCAGCCGCTTGAATCATCAATATAAATGGGTGCTTGGCTAAACTCATTCATCGCCATGGCAAGTTTATCCAAGTCTTGCTGCTGCATTCTGCCTGTTTTCAAACGCTGTGCATCAACTTCGGCATAAGAACACAACATTCTCTGAACCAATTGCGATGCCGACATTTCAAGTGAAAATATACAAACCGGAACTTTTTCGCCTATTGCAACATTTTGTGCAATATTAAGTGCCAATGCGGTTTTACCCATGGCAGGACGTGCCGCAAGTATTATCAAATCCGACTTGTGAAGTCCGCTCATCAAATTATCCAATTCCGTAAAGTCCGTTTTTAACCCCGACAACTCGTCTTTATGATTATAACGATATTCAATATTATCCCACGTATCAAACACAAGGTCTTTAACATGCTTCAAATCACCGGTTGCTTTACTTGAACCGATATCAAAGATGAGTTTTTCCGCCTGCTCCAAAGAAGTATCGCTCGGCTCTAAATCGTAACCTTTGCTCACAATTTCCGAGCCTGCATTTATCAGTGCTCTTTTTATAGCTTTTTCTTCAATAATTTTGGCATGGTAAGCAATATTTGTTGTAGTAATGGTATTTTCCGCCAAATCGTTAATATAGGCTCTGCCGCCTGCCATTTCAAGTTTTCCGCCATAATTTAAAACATCGGAAACCGAAACTATATCAATATTGTCGTTGTTGTTAAAAAGTTGAAGCATAGCCTCATAAATAACTCTATGAGCCGGTTTATAGAAACTTGACGGCATAAGAGAATCCGAAACCTTTGCCAAAGTCTCCGGATTAACCAAAATTGCGCCCAGAACCGCTTCTTCCGCCTCTATATTTTGAGGTATCAAACTTTCATCAACCTTTTTCCTTGTTTCTTTTGATGTTACAGGCATATTCTTTTCCCTTCGACACTTATATAATATATTTTAATACGTAAAAATTTCTTTATAATAAATAACTTCCAATAGTTAAATTTATTTTACAAAAAGAGAGATTTCAAATTTTAATCTCTCTTTTTGTGATAAAGACAATACTATTTTACGGCATCGGCGCAATCTTGGCAAATACCGTCGTTGTTAAGTTCACGATATTTCCAGCAGCGAACGCATTTTTCACCTTTGGCTTTTACAACCCAAACGGTGTAACCGTCTTCACTGTACTCATTCAAAATCCCAGACGGAGGAACATCGGTTAAATGAGCCTGCGAAACAATATAAATATCTGCCAAATCTGCTTCGTTAGCTTTTAATACCGCGTTTTCGGCAGCATTAATCCATACCGCAACTTCCAATGAACTTCCGACTTTTTTGTCCGCTCTCAATGGTTCAATTGCGCGAGAGACAACTTCTCTGGATTTTAAAATTTTGGTAAAATCTTCTTCAAGCTCGGGGTTGTTCCATTTTTCGTTGACAACAGGCCAATCGGAAAGCAGAATACTAATCAATCCGCCTTTTTGAACTTCCGGAACATTCATCCAAATATCTTCCGCCTGATGAGGCATAACAGGAGACAAAATCCTTACCAGTGCCATAAGATTTTCATAAAGCACAGTCTGGCATGCCCGACGGGAAAGCGACTTTTTGCCCGCCGTATATAACCTGTCTTTTACGATATCCAAATAGAAAGAACTCAAATCGACCGCCGCAAAATTCTGTAAGCATTGGAAATACTTATAAAATTCGTAATTTTCAAACGCTTCGGTTACTTCCGTAATCAATTTATTCAATTTATGGAGTGCAAATTTGTCAATATTTTTCAACTCATCGTATTGAACGTAGTCAACTGCGGGGTCAAAATCAAACAGATTACCGATTAAAAATCTTGCGGTATTTCTTGTTTTTTTGAAAATTTCCGTGAGTTGAGAAATGATATTGTTTCCGATTTTGATATCGTTTCTGTAATCAACGGAAGCTGCCCAAAGTCTTAGGATATCGGCACCGTAGTTTTTGATAATATCATCGGGTCGAATGTAGTTGCCTAAAGACTTGGACATTTTTCTGCCGTCCTCGCCGAAAACAAAACCGTGGGTTAAAACTTCCTTATAAGGCGATTTACCTTGGGTAGCAATCGAAGTCAACAAAGATGACTGGAACCAGCCTCTATGTTGGTCTGAACCTTCAAGATACATATCAACCGGAGTTGAGCCCAATTCGTCGGCTCTTTTTTCAACAACCGCTCTCCATGAAACACCGGAATCAAACCAAACGTCCATAATATCTTTTTCTTTTCTAAAATGAGTTTTGCCGCATTTGGGGCAGACATAGCCTTGCGGTAAAAGTTCTTGTGCGGAGTATTTCACCCACGCATCGGAGCTTTCTTTATCAAAGATATCGGCAATTCTGTTAATGGTTTGGTCTGTACAAATGACTTCGCCGCAATCTTCGCAATAGAAAATCGGGATAGGAACACCCCATGCTCTTTGACGGGAAATACACCAATCCGAACGACCTTCAACCATATTCCCGATACGATTTTCACCGCTTGCGGGAATCCATTTTACCCCGTGGATAGCGTCAAGTGCCAAATTTCTAAATTTATCGACTTTTACAAACCACTGAGGGGTAGCTCTGTATATAACAGGTTTTTTACATCTCCAGCAGTGCGGATAGCTGTGTTGAATATCCTGTTGTTTCAATAATGCGCCGCATTTTTCAAGCATTTCTATCACCATGGAGTTGCCTTTGTAATACGGAACACCGATTAACTCGGGGATTTTAACTTCTTCAGTCCAAATTCCGCATCCGTCAAGCGGTGAAAATACTTCAATATTGTATCTGCAACCGACTTCATAATCCTCAAGCCCATGCCCCGGGGCGGTGTGAACAGAGCCCGTACCCGCATCACACGTAACATGTTCACCTAAGATTATCGGTGATTTTCTGTCCAAAAGCGGATGAGTTGTGTTCAACAATTCCAAATCCTTGCCGTAACACGAGCCGACAACTTTAATATCCGATTCTTCCCACTCAACGTCTTTTAAGAATACACCCAAAAGCTCTTGTGCGACAACATATACATCGCCTTTGTAAACAAAGAATGTATATTCAAAATTCGGGTGCATGGAAATTGCCATATTTGAAGGAATTGTCCAAGGAGTTGTTGTCCAAATAACGGCATAAATATCTTTACCGTCTGTTTCGCTTTTTGCGGAACCTAAAATTTGCGAAATTTTATTAACCGCATCATCGTCGAACTTAAATCTTACATAGATAGAAGTTGAAGTATGATCAGCGTATTCGACTTCGGCTTCGGCAAGAGCCGTATCGCAAGATGCACACCAATAAACCGGTTTCAATCCTTTTTCAATAAATCCTTTTTTGTACATTTCGCCAAAAACTCTGACCTGTTCAGCCTCGTAAGACGGGTCGATTGTCAAATACGGTTTTTCCCAGTTACCTAAAACACCCAAACGTTTAAACTCATTTTCCTGACCTTTGAGGTTTTTATGGGCAAATTCTCTGCATTTTGCACGCAATTCGGTTTCGCTGATTGAATGTCTGCCGCCTTTAATGTTTTTTACAACAGCATTTTCGATAGGCAACCCATGCCCGTCATAACCGGGGACATAAGGTGCATAATAACCTTTTTGCGATTTGTATTTAATAAGAATATCTTTAAGAATTTTATTCAAAGCCGTACCGACGTGGATTTTTTCGGAGCTTAAATACGGAGGTCCGTCGTGCAGCACGAAAGAATTTGATTTATCACGCTGAGAAATAATTTTGTCATAAATTTTATTTTCTTCCCAAAATTTTTGGATTTCCAACTCTCTGACGGTTGCATTAGCCCTCATTGCAAGAGTGGTTTGCGGAAGATTTAAAGTATCTTTAAATTCGGTTTTGGTACTTTCAGTCATTTTTTATCCCTCTATATTTTCACTAACATTTTCACAATTTGTATCACACAGCGATAAATCATCGGACTTATCGGAATCAAAATCTTTAATAAATAATTTCATTTTATCATAATCAAAGGCATTTTCCCAACGGGCGATAACGACGGTGGCGACGCAATTTCCGATGAGATTAACGGTAGTTCTTCCCATATCAAGGATTTGGTCGATACCCAAAAGGATAGCCACACCGATTAAAGGGATGTTAAAACTTGCCAAAGTTCCCGCCAAAACAACAAGCGAAACTCTCGGAACACCTGCAATACCTTTACTTGTAAGCATTAGGGCAAGCATCATGATAATTTGCTGGTTCAAATCAAGATTAATACCGCAGATTTGGGAAGAAAAAATAACAGCCATCGCAAGATATAAGGTGCTGCCGTCGAGGTTGAAGGTATAACCTGTGGGCATGACAAAACTTACGATATTTTGAGGAACGCCGAATTTTTCCATAATGCTTATGGCTTTAGGGAAAGCGGCTTCCGAGCTTGCGGTTGAGAACGCCAAAAGTGCGGGTTCTTGAATGGCTTTTAACAAATTCCGAAGTGAAATTCTTGCGTACTTGCAGGCGATAAACAGAACCAACAAAACAAACACCGCCAAAGCCGTATATAATGAAAAAATGATTTTAGCATAATTTTTTAAGATAGATAACCCGTTAGTGCCGACTGTGGCGGCAATTGCGCCGAAGATACCCAAAGGCGCGAAGTACATAACGTATTCCGTAAACTTAAACATTATTTGAGAAACGGAGTTTAATAAATCCATAACGGGTTGGGCTTTTTTGCCGACGGAACAGATAGCAAGTGCCATAAATATAGAAAACACGACTATTTGAAGCAAGTTACCTTCCGACATGGCTTCAACAATACTTGTTGGAAAGATATTCATAACCATTTGAGCGATTGAGGTATGGGGGGTTGTAACCGCCATAAGACCGGCTTCTTTGAGCAGTTCGGGGTTTGCAACGGATGAAGTGGCAAAACCCTTACCGGGGTTAAAAATATTACCCATGGTAAGCCCGATGATAAGAGCTAAAGTAGTAACGATTTCAAAATAGACGAGGGTTTTGATACCGATTTTACCGAGTTTTTTTACATCACTATGACCGGCAATACCTGTAACAAGCGTTGCAAATAATAGGGGTGCGATAATCATTTTAACCATTCTGAGAAAAATGACGGCGAAAGTCCGCATTTTAACCGCAGCGTGGGGGTAAAAATGACCGAACAACACACCTAAAATCAGTGCTATAAATATCAAAGCTGTTAATTTGGAATGTTTCAATTTAACCTCTTACAAAATTATAAAACAAACATGGGGTAAGATGTACAAACGCGGAGGTTTTGTAAAATTTTATAAAGTTTTGTCGCAGGGGGTAAATGTACGTAATAAGCTGGTGGGTGGAATGAAAATTGTTCCACCCACCCTACCTTACTATATAAAAAGTTGTTTCATTATAATTTGTCAAAATATATACTGCATAAGTTCTTTCCATTGTTTTATTA
>CANQSZ010000044.1 GCA_947626645.1 Candidatus Gastranaerophilales bacterium | reverse complement strand
TGTTTGAAAAAGGTTACGATTTTGTATTTGAAACACTTTCATTTGAAGATATTTCTTCAAGCTCAATCAGAGAAAAGGTAAAAAAAGGTGAAAGTATAACAGGACTGGTAGAAGAAAAAACAGAGGAATATATTATAAAAAATGGACTATATAAAAATTAGCACGCAACAGCTTATAAAATGGCTCAAAGAAAACTTAAACGAAAAAAGATACAACCATTCAATCGGAACGGCGGAGTATGCTCAACAATTGGCAAAAAGATTTAACCAAAACGAACAAAAAGCATATATCGCAGGGCTTTTGCACGATTGCGCGAAATGTTTTCCGGATGAAAAACTTATCGAAATGATTAAAAAGAATAATTTGGATGTTCAAGATATTGAAATGTTAAGCACGAAAACTCTCCATGCGCCTGTGAGTGCTTTTATCGCTCAACATGAATTCGGTGTTGTTGATGAGGAAATTTTATCTTCTATCAGGTGGCATACGCTTGGGAAAATCGATATGTCCGATTTTGAAAAGATTATATTTATTGCGGATAAGGTTGAAATAAAAACCAGAGACAAAGCATATCTTGAATCGGTCAGAAAATATCTCGAAGAAGATGACGGGCTAAATAAGGCACTTTTAAAATGTTACAAAGAAACCATTAAAAGCCTTGTTGAGCGGAATTTGAAAATCTGTCCGATGACTATTGATATTTATAATCGTTTAGAAGATGTTACAAATGTTAATTAACTTAATATTTTGACATGTTATTAAACTGTTCATGGTACAATTTTGCTAAAGAGTGATGAGGGCATCAATGAAGTTACTTGAAATAAAGAATAATCTTGTAAAACTATCATACGAACAGACCGAAACGCCTGTATTGGGAAGGTTTATTGTTCTCGGGTCGGATAAAAGGTCTTATGTAGCGCAGTTTGTAAATTTAAAATCGGAAGAAACAAACAATTATGCGATAGCAAAACTTTTGTTCACAGTTACACCCGACGGCGTTGTAGATAATTACGACGGTTCAATCCCGGGGTTGGATTTTGAATTGACTTTTCTTTCGTCCGATGAGCTTCTTGATTTATTGCCGATTGAAACACCGATTAAAATAGCTAATTTGGCGCAGCAAGATAATATGCTTAATCTTGATATTTCGGTTTTTGAACATAATTTGACCGTTTTTGCATCGCGTGAAATTGATAAAACCACATTTATTTCAAACTGCGTAAGACAGCTTTTTCAAATGAAAGAAAAAAGCGTTATTATTGATACTTTTAATCAATTTGAAGATTATCCGAAAATCGTTTTTACAAAGGATTTCAAACTTCCGCTTAATTCCGCTTTGATTGATTATATTTTTGAAAACGAATTAAACGAAGTCGATGCCGCTACAAAAGCGGTTATCCAAGATATTTTTTATGCGGTTCAAGAGTATATCAAAACTCTTGATTATGAGTTTTTGCCGATAGATAATTTTGTCGATGTTGTTGAAAAACAGTATAAAGAAACTCAAATGCCCGAGTTGGCACTTCTGAAAAATAAATTGCTAAAATATCGTGATGCTAACGTTTTTGCCAACAAACCCGATGAAGTTTTTGCTCTTGCTAAAAAACTCAACGAGAAAAATTGCTGCATCATTGATTTGAAACCAATCAATGAAACTTTGCAAAAAGAAGTTATTTCGTTTGTTCATAACGAGCTTGAAAAGCTGCAAAAATACGTTTATTTATTTGTTCCGTTGACCGATGATAATTCCGATAAAAAACTTTTGAAACAAATAATAAACAACAACCACGTATTTACGACAATTTTAACCTCACATTCTTATAAATACGCTCAAGAGTTGAAAGAGCATGCTCAAAATATTATACTTTTCGCTCCTCAAACTCAGCAGCATGATTATGCGGATTATAATACGTTTCTCGGTAAGTTAAACCTCGGCGAATGTGTAGTCTATGGCAAATTAACCCAAGGAGTTCCGTTTATTGTCGATATGACTGATTTAGAACTTGATTTAACAAAAGATGACGTGCTTGGTGACAGGTTTCAGTTTGTACCGGTAAATGAAAATGTTACAATGGTGCAGCAGCCTGATTCACTCCCACCGGAAGTTGAACCCGAAGTTCAAGCCCCGCAGCCCGTTGTTAATATCCCGCAAATTGAAAACAGCCCGTTAGAAATATCGGAAGACATTAAACAAACCGAGCTCGAAACCGTTCAAAAGTCGGTTGCAACAGGTATCGTTCAAGCGGTTGAAGAATTTCAAGTTCCCGATGAAACGGTTGAAACCAATGATGTTGCATCTGAAATTCCCGAATCTGTTTCTTCTGTCGAGATTAATACCAACGTGATTGAGCCCGTTGCCGATATTCTTGAAGATAACGTGGAACAGGATTTGCCGAATTTTGATGATAATTTGGATTCGGTTGATTTTTCCGATGAGCAGGAAGATATTTCTATTGAAGAACAGCAAGAACTCACTGAAGACGATTTGAATTTTATTGAAGATACGCAAGTAATTCCTTCTCAGGCACAAGAATCGCAAGATGATGATATAGAAGAAGACAGTTACGTCGAATCTCCTTATGATGATGAACAAACACCCGTTGTTCCGGTGTATTCTCCCGAACTTAATACGGTTTATCCGTCTGACGGTACGGAGTTTGCGCAAGGGGACAGCATTTCACACCCCAGATACGGCAGAGGAGTTATTGAAAAGATTATTAAGTACGGAAATAAGACTCTTTGTTCAATTTCGTTTGAAAATGTCGGAAGAAGGCTCTTAGACCCCTCAATCTCCGAGTTTGTTAAACTCTGATTCCGTAACATTACTTAATAAATTTTTAATTGTAACGAATTGTAAATATGAGTTTCAAACCCCTGAAACCCTGCTATAATGCTTTATATGATATGATATGATATGATGTGAGGTGAAGTGTGATGTTTTGTGGCAATTTTTCAAATCAAAATGTTTTTATATATACATAAGCTATGTGTGCTTAAGAGTATAAAAAGGAGATGATTCGATGACAGAAAACGTTCAAAACAGGCAGCAGCTTAATGCTAACCAGCTTGACAATTTGTATTTAAGCAGAAACAAAGTTGGTTCAAGAGCGAGGAAGAAAGCTCAAAAAAATGAAAGTTTATTTCAAAACGATGGGACTATTACCAAACAGGAAGCAAAAGTTTTGAAAAAAGAGTTCGGGATAGGCAAAACCGATTTGGCGATTTTGCAAACGTACGAGGGCGCCGATGAATTTTTGGATGCATTGGTACACGCAGGTGATGGCGAAACCGATGAAGCTAAAATTAAAGAGGCGAGAAAGCAAGTTATACAAGAGTTCATGCTTAAATCAAGGTCTGATGATTTAAACCAAAAATTGACAAGACAATTAGCCAGAATGGGATTTTCGCAAAGTGAATTAACACAGACCATTGATTCAAACTTTATGGACAAATATGCTCCCAAAATGACCATTACTCCAAAAGCCGGTTCGGGGGAATCTCCGAGTACCGCGAGAATGGAATTTGTAAAAAAAGATGGCAAAACCGTTCAAATTCGTATGTTTGACAAAGATGCAGTATTTGAGGATATAAATACTCCTAATACAACTCTGATTCCGTCAAAGGATAATCCGGATGTATTTATTGATTATCACAGCGATCCCAAAAAATTCTACAAATTAAACGCAGATGTCGGCTTGGTTGAGATAGACGAACCGGTAAAGCCTCCGGCTGTGGAAACAGCGGAAGTAGTAAACCCTGAGCCTGAAGTTGAGCCTGAAAAAGAAGAACCTCCGGCTCTGACATTTGCAGAGGTTTTTGCAAAAAACAAAACCGTAAATATAAGCGAAAAAGGTTCACGTCAGCGTTTAACCGCAAAAGAGGAATGGACTACCAATTTAAGTATTCCCAAAAGTGCCGAATACACAGAAGACGGCTTACCGACAAAATTGTCGATTGCATTACCTTCGGATTACGGTTTTGTCGGAGCTGACGGGAAAAAACAGGTAAGATATCAAACATTAAAATTGAGCGACCCTACAAATATGATTTATACTGACGGTGCAGGTGTCAGAAAATTCAAAATGGAAGTAACCGAAGACGGGATTAAACTTTCACTTGTTGATACGGCGGATTCGGATATCAAAAGTTTTTTAGATAAAAACACCGAGATTGTCGCAGAAGATGCTCAAGAAAAAGCCTTGACCGATAACAAGGATAAACTTGAAATCAAAAGCAAAGAAGATTCCGATAAACTAATGCAAAGACTTGCAGACAGAAACTCTGCTTGGGAAACATACTTGCAGGCAGGTTCCGATAACGGTTATTTGACAGGCACTCACGGATTGCTCGAAAAACTTGTTGATGAATCCGACACAACCGGAATTAAGACATATAACGACTTAAAACCTGCAATTGACGGGTTGTTGGCAAGAATACCGGAGGATTTAAGAACTACTCCCGAATATAAGAAAATCGAAGAAGCGTTAAGCAAGCTGGCATCAAAACCGGATGCGGATATAAAAAGTGCTTGGTACAATCAAATGTTCCGTATAGGCAATACGCCTATTCGTGATTTAGATTTAGCATTGGAAAATTTTGCCAAGGCTCACTTGGCAGGCAGAGTTCAAGGTTCAAACCAAGCTAATAACGCATTTTTAGTCGGAGGAACAGGTTCTAACAGAGTTGTTATTCAGCCCGAAAGACAAGATTCAATGTGGAAATCCGATGCCAAATTTACAATCGGCGGAAAAGACTACTACTTGTATCAAACAAGAACAATTATGGACAGAACGGTTGATTTCCAAGATTTGGTTGAATATGAAGACGACGGCAAACTTGACAAGCTGTCTTTGATAAGAAATAAATCAACGGGCAACAACCGCCAAGGCGAAATTGAATTTAATCCCGAAAGAGCAGCGGCAGAAAATTTCTATTTTCAAACAAAAGGCGGCAAAAAACTTCCGGTTGTTGTTGAAGACGGCGTAGCTTACGTACAAAGTTCCGACGGAAGCACAAAAGTTCCGGTCAACGATATTCTTAACGGCAGAGCTGATATGCCCGAATAGATTAATCCGTAATTTCATTAAGAACAAACCGGTTTTGGAATTTTTCCAAAGCCGGTTCTTCTTTTGTGCTACATGAGTTTAAACTTTTTTAGATTACACTTCGATAAACAACCGTCTGCCGACGATATTTTGTTTTCCGTTATAGTAACCTGCAAAATATCCGCCTTTTACGGGTTTATTTTGTGCATAAAATCTTGATGAAAAACTGTTTCCGTTATAGCTGACAAACGGGTTGTTGCTATATGGGCTGCCGGATGTTTGTCTTACAACCGGTGCGGTTGATGTTATACTCGGGGATTGGAATACAGTTGATAAAAAATTAACTAAACCTGCCATTTTTGAACCTCTCTACTAACAGTAGTTTATTTAATAATAATTTTTATGTTGTCATTATTATACCATATTAAACCCGAAAATTTTAAAATAACTTAACAAAATACATCATTTTGTGTAGTATAATTAGGATATGACAGTTGAGAAGAAAAATATATTAATAGTCGGTACGGGTGCGGTTGCAAGCGCGCTTGCAAAAAAGTTAAGCAAATACGATGAAGTCGGAAAGATTTTCATAGCTCCCGATAATGTTGTTAGCAGTGAGTTATACGAAAAGGTTGATATAAGAGAAGAAGATTTGACCGGACTGTTAAAATTCGTAATTGAAAACGACGTTTATTTAACGATACCGATAAGTGATAAAGCTCTAAATTCCGATATAGTATCATTTTTCCAAAGTAACGGTCAATCGATATTCGGGTCTGCTGCACGTGCTTGTGATATCGCATTAAACACCGCATTGGGCAAGAAATTTTTATATAAAATACATGCTCAAACTTCAAAATTCGGAATTTTCGATAAGCAATCTCAGGCGGAAAGTTTTTTGCGAGAGGCAAATTTTCCCGTAACGATAAAAAGTTCCGGTATAAGAAATTTTATGTCGGGAAGATTGGTATGTCCGACGGTTTCGCTTGCTTTGGAATATTTATCAACGTTGTTTTCAAAAAACGAAACGGATGTTTTGATTGAAGAATTTGTCTATGGCGGAAATTTTTGTGTATATTTCATCTCAGACGGTTACAGTGCGCTGCCGATTGGTACGGTTTGCGAATACAATTTTGCACAAGACGGTGATGGCGGAATTTTGACAACAGGAGTCGGGTCTTATGCTCCGGATTATAAAATTTCCGATGTAACAATTTCAAGAGTCTTAAATATCGTCAATAATACTTTGAATAATTTAGAGAAAAAAGGCGAACCTTATGTGGGAATTTTGGGGGTTGAATGTATTTTAACGGGTGAAGATAAATTTTTTGTCTCCGAATTTAAACCGTTTTTGCAAAACCACGATGCCGGTGTTGTTTTAAATTTAATCGATGACAATTTGTTTGACGTTTTTGTTTCTTGTGTAAACGGTTCGTTTTCCGATGTGTATGAACAAATTAAGACTAATAATCTTTCAAGTGTCGGTGTTGTTGTTTTGTCAAGGAGCGAAAACAAAGAAATTTCGGGTTTAGACAATTTTGATGACTTTGATAATATTGATTTTATAAATGTCAAAGAAAACGACGGAAAATATTTTACCCAAAAAGGTGCAGCGTTTGTAATAAACAGTACCTCATCAACTCTTGCAAGAGCAAGGAACAGGCTTTATGAAGATTTAGGCGAAATTAATTTTGACACAATGAAATACCGCAAAGACATCTGCCAACCGCCAAAAGGGGAATGTTGAAATTTTACGTTTTATCATTAAATAGTTGGTATGGCGTTTAATAGTACAAAAAATTATTATGAAATTTTGGGTGTCGGCATTGATTCAACCGATACCGAAATCAAATGTGCATACAGAAAACTTGCACGAAAATATCATCCCGACATAAATAAAGATTCCGATGCCATAGAAAAATTTAAAAGTATTACAACGGCTTATGAAACACTTTCAAACCCGAAAGACAGAGAGCAGTATAATATTTTGAACGGATTTTTCAAAACCGAAAAAACACAAACGTCTTCTCAAAAAGCTGAACATGAGTATAACCAAAACAAAGAAAAATATTCCGATACCGCTAACACTCCTAAAACAGATTATGTAAAAAAAGAAAAAAACAGGGATAGAAGTATCTTAAAAATTTTGAAATATTGGTTTGCGAGATTAAAAAAAATTAAAAAAACAAAAGACAACCATAAACCCAAAAAAGGAGATAACATAACAACCGACATAGCAATTACCCCCGAAGAAGTGCTAACCGGCAGCAAACGAATAATCAATGTCAGAACAACTCATGCCTGCCCGAAATGTTTGGGACACAAATTTGTAAACGGTTCAAAATGCTCTGAATGCAACGGAAAAGGTGAAATTACCAAAACAAAAAAAATAACCGTAACAATTCCAAAAGGGATAAAAGACGGTGCCAAACTAAGATTGAAAAGTGAAGGGGCAAACGGCAAAAACGGCGGTGCAAACGGTGATTTATACATTAATATAAAAATTGAAACAAAAACTCAAATACACTTTGACAAACTCAATATTTATTACAACGTACCGATAACCCCTTACGAGGCGGCTTTGGGCGAAGAAATTACCATTCCAGCTTTTGACGGAAAAATTAAACTGAAACTTCCCCCCAACACTTGCTCGGGGCAAAAATTCCGTATCGCAAAACAAGGTATCAAGAAAAACGGCAAAATCGGTGATTTAATTATTACGGTAAGTATTGAATTTTCTCATGATTTGTCGGAAGATGAAATTAAGCTGTATAAAGAGCTTAAAAATTTGTCAAAAGATGATATGAGAAAGAACTTCGGTTATGGAAGCTAAAATTAACGAAATATTTTCTTCAATACAGGGTGAAGGACCTTATGTGGGGTATAAACAGCTTTTTATCCGCTTTTGCGGGTGCAACCTGCATTGTAACTATTGCGATACAGAGTTTTCATCAGGCAAATTTTATACCCCTTCATCACTTGTTGAAAAAATCAAAACCGAATACGATTTGAAAAAATTACATTCAATATCTTTAACAGGCGGTGAACCCCTTTTATCTTCCGGTTTTTTAGCCGAATTTTTGCCTGAATTAAACGGTATAACAAAAATTTATCTGGAAACAAACGCAACTTTGGCTGATGAATTTTTGAAAATTAAAAATTATACGGATATTGTATCGGCGGACATTAAACTACCCTCTGCAACAGGTAAAGACACATTTGACCTTCACGAAAAATTTTTCCAAAATTGCGGCGGAGTTGAAACATTTGCTAAGATTGTATTTGACAAAAATATTACCGATGAAGAAATTGAAAGGTGTGCAAAATTGGGGCAAAAATTCGATATAGAACTTGTTTTGCAGCCAAAAACGGATTTTGATAAGATGTGTTTAACTTCAGATTTTTGCAATTCCGTAACGGATAAATTTATCTCAATTTACCCCAAAACCCGACTTATTCCTCAGGTTCATAAATTTATAAATGTGAGGTAAATATTATTTTTTTTCTTCGTGCGGGTTTGGTTTAACCGATTCATCGTACAATCTGTTAGAGGTTTCAAAATCCTCGTCTGCACTTTCCATATCGCCTGTTTGAAGTTTCAGGCATGCTCTCATTGAATATGCGGAAGAATTTTTCGGATTAATTGAAATTGCTTTGTTAAAATCCGCCATTGCTCCTTCCACATCACCCGATTCCATTTTGCAAACCCCTCTTAAAACGATAACGCTGTCATCATCGGGTTTTAGTTCAAGCGACTTGTCAAAATCTTTGATGGCTTCTTCTTTATTCCCCTTAGAACTTTTTATTGTCGCTCTCCAACGGTATAAATCCGCCTCGTCAGGGTATTTAACCAGAGCTTGGTCACATTTTTCCAACGCTTCATCAAAACTGTTCCCGCTGACTAAATTCCCTATCTCAACCATTGCACGTACTTTTTCCAAGTTCGTTTCTTGCGAGAATGCGCAATTCAACGTCAACAACACAACCAACCCTGTTATAACCAAATATTTTTTCATCCGCATGTCCTTTTTTAATCTACAACCAATTATAGCACCATGCTCGTTTGTTATCAATAAAAATTTTGCCAAAAATTGCAAACACAATCTGTTTATTGTAAAATGTAGTCATAAAAAGAGTTAGGAAGGTTTAAATATGGCTATAAGAAAAATTCTGCACTACGGCGAGCCGTCATTGAGAGAAGTTTCCAAAGAAGTTCATAAAGTATCAAGAAAAATCACCGATTTGGTACAAGATTTGCTTGATACAATGTATTCGCAAAACGGTGTCGGGTTAGCCGCCCCCCAAATAGGCGAAAACGTCAGGGTTTTTGTCATAGATGTTTCCACCGGAAACGAACCGCTTAACCCTATGGTTTTTATTAACCCCAAAATAATTAAAAAAAGCGGCGCCGTTAAAAGTAACGAAGGCTGCCTGAGCTTTCCCGAGGCTTATACCGATGTTAAACGCTATAAAAATATTATGGTTAAAGCCTTGAACGAACATGGTAAATCCTTTATATTAGAGGCAAAAGACGGTACACTTCTTTCAAGAGCCATTCAGCACGAAAACGACCACCTCGACGGAATTTTGTTTATTGATCATTGCATCAACCGGTTTGAAACCGAAAATGTTTTGCAAAAATACAACCTTCCTCACCTTGATCCTGATTTGCTTTTAGACGAAAAAGAATTAGAGGATGAAATCAGCAAAAATGATTAAAACAGTTTTTTTCGGTACGCCGGATATAGGTTTGAAATCGTTGGAATATCTTTATAATTCCGACAAAATTGAGGTTTGCGCCGTTGTTACCCAGCCCGACAAACCCGCAGGCAGAGGTCATAAACTCCGGATGTCGCCGATTAAAAAATTTGCAATCGAACATAACATCCCCGTCTTTCAGCCAAAATCCATAAGAAAAGAACCCGAAATTCAACAAGAGCTTAAAAAATTTGAACCGGACTTTTTTGTTACTTTCGCTTTCGGGCAAATTTTGTCTCAAGACGTTTTGGATATCCCAAAATATGAAACAATAAATCTTCACGCCTCGCTTCTTCCCAAATACAGAGGCGCAAACCCTATCCAAAGAGCCATTATAAACGGCGACACCGAAACGGGTATCTGTACCATGATTACGGAATTAGGGCTTGACTGCGGCGATATCTGTCAAAAAATCGTTATCCCCATATCTGATACCATGACTTGCGAGGATTTGTGGGAAGAAATTGCCCAAAAATCACCGCAAATAATTGAAGATACTCTAATTAAACTTCAAAAAGGTGAACTTATTCCCGAAAAACAATGCGCAGACGGTGTCTGCACCGCAAGTAAACTTTCCAAAGAAGAATGCCATATTAACTGGCAAAATTCCAATAAAGACATCAACAACCTCGTTAGAGGGATTTGCAGAAGTCCGGGAGCATATTTCATGTTCAACGGTAAAATTATAAAAGTTATTGAATCAAAACCAATCGAAGGACAGGCAAAAGCCGGCGAGATTGCCGCTCATTCCAAAGAGGGTGTGGATTTTGGCTGCGGCAAAGGGATTTTAAGGCTTATCAAAGTTAAGCCCGAAGGTAAAGGCGAAATGCTTGCCAAAGATTGGTATAACGGAGTGAAAAACTGATGATTACTAAAGGTATTAGAGGGGCTATAACCGTCGATTCCAACACCGAATCCGATATCCGAAAAGCCGTTGTACAACTGCTGGGTGAAATGGTTAAACAAAATAATATTGAATCGGATAAAATTTCCCACGTTATTTTTACGGTAACAAATGATATCAATGCGGCTTTTCCCGCCAGATTTGCACGCATAGACCTCGGCTGGGATAAAGTGGCGATGATGTGTTTTAATGAACTTGATGTTCCAAATTCGCTCAAAATGTGTTTGAGAGTTCTGATTGTTTTGAACTGCGAAGAAAACTTTGAACCAAAATTTATCTACCTAAAAGGTGCTTCCATTTTAAGGGGGTAGGGGTAAAGGGGTTAAATATATGCTACCTAACGCGTGTGTCATCCTGAACTCGTTTCAGGATCTAGTAATGTAGGTCTAAACCGACAAAACTAATTGTATTTTGTTTTGCAAAATTGTAGGTTTGTAAGTAGGTTGGCGGTTTCTACCCCAACACAAAAAGTAGGATGGGTGGAACGATTTCCATTCCACCCATCAACTCCATTCTAATTTTCTTTGCTCACACAAAAGTAATGTAGGTAGGTTTTACTAAACCGACACAATCTCATCCTATTAATACGGCATTCTCCAGCCGTTTTGCATAAGCGCAGCCGTACAATAATTTGCATTGCCCGACTTACATCCGGAACTTAAAGAAGCAAGAGAGGGCGCATTCACTTCGGTTGTCGGAATAAGTTTGCCTTTTTGTGTTACATAGAAACAATAATAATCTCTGCCGACCATATTCGGCGGTTCGTTTCCGTTTACGTCAGTGCAAAATTCCCCGATAGTTTTATCATCCCCATAGGCTATTTCTGCTAACGTATAACCTAATAAAGCTCCGTTTTTCAATACGATGGTTGTAAAACTTGTACCGCTTACGGTAGTATTTGCTTTAGTTCCAATTTGTCTATATGTAACTTTTTCATTCCCTGTTGCCGATGTTTTCCAGCAATCATCAGAACCCGAGCACGATGCCGAATATGCAAAATTTTTCTCGCTCAACAACCCTGCGGGATTTGCAAAATCCGTATCAATCAATGTTTTTGTTTTCTTGATTATTAACTGGTCGGATGCAAGTTGAGCCAGTGAACCGACGATGTTTTTCAACTGGGTACAAAGTATATTATTATTTATTTTGTTCATCAAACTCGGAATACACATCGCAGCAATTGCTCCGACTATTGCCAACGCGATTAACAATTCCGTTAATGTAAATGCTCTTTTTTTGTTAGTCATTATATACTCCTTTTTCTACATTAGTAACATAATTGGGATCAAAACCCGTTAATTCAACCAGATAATAGCATACCTCGGCTCTTCCTTCTTTGCACAGTTTCAGTGCGTTTTTCTTTGAAGATTTTGCCGAAGATTTTAAGTCATTTCTCAAACATGCGCCAACATCACCTACGTGGTATGTATCCGCACCTGCGGTATCCGTTTTGAGGGTTAAACACACGATATGTCTGTCAACTCCCGATATATTAGGTTCTTTTGAACCGTTTAAATCCAAACCGATTGGAACCTGATTGGTAAATAGATTTTGTTGGTCTTTTAAAACATCGATTACAACACCGCTTTTTAAGATTACGGCTTTATTTGTTGCCCAAAGTGTGTTAAGTCCGCCGTTAAGAGTTTTATATTCCGTTGTTTTTGCATAGCATTCGTTGGGTGATGCTCCGCTGCATACGGCTGCGACATCAAGTGTTCGTTTCAAAAATTCGTCTGTTTTGTTCCAAATATCCGTATCTTTAATATTTGATGCACCCGATCTTGTCAATTCCGATTGCACAATGTCGTTCAAATTCGTTACCGTACTGCTTAAAAGCGCCATCATTGCTTTGTTGTTGACATCTTTTATCAACCCCGGTATGACCAAAACAGCCAAAATTCCCACGACTGCCAATGTTATAAGTGCCTCGCTCAGCGTAAAAGCATTGTGTTTAATCTCTTTCATAAAAAATCCTCTATAACTTATATATATTATTTTAACATTATTTTTTAAAAAGTTCAATTGTCTTGACTGAATTTTTTGAGCAAGTTACAATCTACTTGTATATAAAGGTGAAGGGAGTAGATAATGACAAATATACAAGTTTCACAAGAAATTCAAGAAAAATGCAGCGTAAGACGCGGCGTAAAAGGTGTACCCGCTCCTATTCCTCAAGAAGGCGAGTGGACTAAATGTAAAGAAATTAAAGACATTTCGGGTCTTACTCACGGTTGCGGATGTTGTGCGCCTCAGCAAGGTACTTGCAAATTGACTCTTAACGTTAAAGACGGTGTTATCCAAGAGGCACTCGTTGAAACAATCGGGTGTTCGGGAATGACCCATTCTGCTGCTATGGCGGGCGAAATTCTCCCCGGCAAAACCATCCTTGAAGCATTGAATACCAAACTTG
>CANQSZ010000043.1 GCA_947626645.1 Candidatus Gastranaerophilales bacterium | reverse complement strand
CATTTACATTTGCGGTTTCAACCAACCCCAAGTTAATGCAAAATGCCGCAGAAAGGCTTTTAAACAGCAACAAACAAACCATAATTTCCATGGCAAGCGACATTATTTTAGGTCAATTAAGGCTTGTTATCGCAACTTTATCCATTGAAGAAATAAATCAGGACAGAGAAAAATTCTTAGAACAGATTAACTTAAACGTGGCCGCGGAATTAAACAAACTCGGGCTTTCCGTTATTAACGTAAATATAAGAGATATAACGGATGAATCGGGCTACATTGACGCAATCGGTAAAAGAGCCGCCGCGGAAGCCATAAACAAGGCAAAAGTCGAAGTTGCCCAGCAGGAAAAAATGGGCGCCATAGGGGAAGCCGACCAAAACAGAGAAAAAGAAGTTCAGGTTGCAAACCAGATAGCGCAAACCACAATCGGGCAGGCAAACGCCGAAAAGGACAAAAGAATTAAAACAGCAACGCTTGAAGCGCAGGCCGTTGAAGGAGAAAACATTTCAAAAGCAAATATAGCAGACTACAACGCAACCCTTGCCGTTAAACAGGCGGAAGCCTTGAAATTGGGTGAAGTTGCAAAAGCAAACGCACAACGCGACGTACTTTTGGCACAAAAAGAACAGGAAGAAGCAAAGCTGAAAAAAGAAGAACTTGCAAGACAAGAAGTTGAAAAACTGAAAATTCAGGTTCAGGCTGATGCCGAAGCCGAAAAAGCAAGAAGAATCGCACTCGGTCAAGCTGATGCGATTAAAGCAAAATATTTTGCGGAAGCCGAAGGTATAAAAGCCGTTCTGGAAGCAAAAGCAAAAGGTTACGAGGATTTGGTAAAAATTTCAAATAACAGACCCGAAATTGCAACCAGCTTTTTGATGATTGAAAAAATAGAAAAAATAGTTGAAAAACAAGTCGATGCAATTAAAAACATCAAATTTGATAAAATTACTGTTTGGGACGGAGGAGCAGGTTCTTCTAACGGCTCAACGACAGCAAACTTTATGAAAGATTTGATAAAATCACTTCCGGCAATGCACGAATTGGCAAATCAAGCGGGAATTGAATTACCGCAAATTCTCGGTAAAGTGGATAATACCGCACAAGAAACACAAGACAAAACAAAACAGGAAACAAAAGCGGAAAAATAAGGGTAAAGTATCATAATATATAATCGGATCAGATGCCGTTTTACGGCATCTGCTTTTTTAGGAATTATACATTCGGTTAATAAATTATGCACTTTTCAAATATAACAATTTGGTGTATAATTTTTATAAGGTTGTAAAAGGAGAGAAAAATGGGATATAAAATACTTTCGAAAAAAGAAATATGCCCCAATCAGTATGAAATAACGATAGATGCACCGTACGTTGTGAGAAATGCGCAGGCGGGGCAGTTTATAATATTCAGAGTGGAAGAAGAAGGCGAAAGAGTTCCGCTCACGATTGCCGATGTCGATAAAGAAAAGGGGATTTTAACACTTGTATTTATGGCAGTCGGATATTCGACAAAGAAACTTGCATCACTCAATGTCGGAGATGAGCTTGTAGATATAGTCGGACCTTTGGGGAAACCGACACATATAAAAAAATACGGAACGGCAGTATGCGTAGCGGGCGGATACGGAGCAGCACCCTGTTATTTAATATCAAAAGCACTAAAAGATGCGGGAAACAAAGTTTATATGATAGCAGGCGCAAGAACAAAAGAATTATTATTTTGGGAAGATAAAATGAAAAATGCTTGCACGCAATTGTATTTAACAACAGATGACGGCTCATACGGAATAAAAGGTTTCGGAACGACCGTATTAAAAGAAATAATGGAAAAAGAGCCGATAGATTACGTAATAGCCGTCGGACCGATGCCGATGATGAGAGCGGTTGCCGAATTGACAAAAGAAAAAGGCATCTACACAGAAGCCAGCATGAATCCGATTATGGTAGATGGAACGGGAATGTGCGGAGCATGCAGAGTAACCGTCGGCGGAGAAACAAAGTTCGCCTGCGTTGACGGCCCTGATTTTGATGCTCATAAAATCGATTTTGACGAAGTCATTAACAGAACAAGAATTTATAAAGAACAAGAACGCACCCGCAGTGAAAACTGCAATTTGTTAAAACAAGCTGAAAAAGTATAGGAGAAGAAATTATGGGTAAAAATGATATTCCGGTTTGTCCGTTAGTTAGTATAGGTTCAGGTATTGATATGGTATGCAGCCAGACAAAATGCGCATGGTTTGTACCGAGTGTTCAAAAATGTTCGATGTATTTGCTTGCATACAATGCCCTTTTGGAAGCTAACCAAAAACAAAAAGCAAAACAACAATAAGTTTATATGATAAAAATTGCATTATGTATAAAACAAGTTCCGGACACGACGGATATAAAATGGACGGAACATAATACTATCCAAAGAGAAGGGGTTGAAAGCGTAATCAACCCGTACGATGTTTATGCAACAGAGTTTGCGCTTAAAATTAAATCCCAAGCCCCCGATACATACATAACCGTATTTACGATGGGACCCGAGCAGGCAAAAGATATGCTCAGAAAAGTTTTGGCTTTGGGTTGTGATGATGCGGTTTTGATTTCGGATAAAAAATTCGCCGGCTCCGACACTTGGGCAACCGGTTTAACCATCTCAAAATCAATCGAAAAAATTATGCCCGATTTTGACTTGGTTGTGTGCGGACAATTTGCAACAGACGGTGATACCGCGCAAACAGGCGTGATAATCGCAAATTTTTTGAATATTCCGCACGTTACTTTTGTTAAAGAGCTGACGGAATTTAGCGAAAAAGCACTGATCGTTACAAGGCAAATGGAAGACGGGATTGAAAAAGTCAGGGTAAATCTTCCTGCTCTGGTCTGCATTATGAAAAGCGATTTTGAACCCAAAAGAGCATTAATAAACGGCATTATTGAAGCTGACCGAAAAGAAATAAAAACCTTGACAATCAATGATATCGGACTAAAGCCCGAACAAACGGGGATAAAAGGTTCACCGACTTTCGTAAAAAGAGCGTTCAGAAATCTGCCTTCTCATAATGCGCAAAAATATTTTCTTGACCCCACAGAATCCGCTAAACTTTTGGAAGAAAAATTGACCTCATTGGGGGTGATTAAAAATGCCTAATCAAGAATACAGCGGAATACTTATTTATGCACAATTAACAAGAGAACACTATATTCACACCGTTTTTTACGAACTTCTTGATAAGGCAAAAGAACTTTCCAAAAAGTTAGGCGGAGTTGACGTTAGTGCCGTTGTGATGCTCAAAAAAGGGCTGATTGAAAAATACAAAGAATCGTTTCAAAATATGGGCGTAAATAAGGTTTTTTATTTTGAAGATGATGTTTTAGATGAGTATTCGGCGGAATATTATTCAAAATTACTGACACAATTGGCGCAAAAAATAACCCCCGAAATACTTTTGATAGGGGCGACAAATCAGGGGCGGGATTTGGCACCGAAAGTTGCGGCAAAACTGCATACGGGTTTAACCGCGGATTGTACGGAATTGGATATAAATGATGACGGACAATTAGCAGCAACAAGCCCGACGTTTGGCGGGCAATTAATGGCAACCATTCTTTGCAAGAATTACCCTCAAATGGCGACTGTAAGACCGAACGTTTTTAAAGTCCGCACAACGGATTCTTATACCGATACCGAATTTATTTGCTGCCCGACTGATTTAGCGGGGATAGAAAAAAATACTCAACTGATTGAATTTACCAAAACGATAGAAAACACAATAAACGATTTAGATACGGCAGAAATTATTGTTGCGGGAGGTAAAGGGCTTAAAAACGAAAAAGGATTTGAACTTTTAAACGAATTTGCAAAATCAATCGGCGCGACAACAGCGGCAAGCAGAAGTGCTGTTGAAATGGGGCTTGCACCACAATCAATCCAAATCGGACAAACCGGAAAAACGGTAAGACCGAAAGTTTATATAGCATGTGCAATATCGGGAGCGGTACAACACACGGTCGGAATGAGCGGTTCCGAATATATTATCGCCATTAATACCGATAAAGATGCACCGATTTTTGATATAGCCGATACAGGTATTGTCGGAGATTTCTTTGAAATTATACCGGAATTTTTAAAAAACAGACATTAAATTATCTTTATATTTGAGTTTATTCCGATATCTTTTATGATAGAATAATATTTGCACGGAAGATAAAGAGGGATAAAAAATGACAAACAAAGTAGTAATCGGCGCACAGTGGGGAGATGAAGGGAAAGCAAAAATAACGGATTTACTGGCGCAAGATGCCGATTTAATAATAAGATACCAAGGGGGTTGTAATGCGGGACATACGGTTGTTGCAAACGGTAAGACCTTTAAATTTCACTTAATACCGTCGGGAATATTATACAAAGGAAAAACCTGCCTGATAGGAAACGGAACGGTCGTATTACCGGAAGCGTTTCAAGAAGAAATTGAGGGATTAAAGTCTGAAAATATAGATTTGTCGGGATTAAAAATCAGTCCTTTAGCGTCAATAACAATGCCTTGGCACACAGAAGTTGACGGATACTCGGAAAATACGGCGGGTAAAGGTAAAATCGGAACTACAAAAAAAGGTATAGGTCCGACATACACAGATAAAATGAACAGAATCGGGCTTAAAATCGGCGATTTATATTCCCCTGAAGCCTTATCGGAAAAACTCGATGTTATATTACCCGTAAAAAATAAGCAGTTGAAAGAATTATTCAACTTAAAAACATATACCAAAGAAGAAGTTTTGGAATTATGCGATAAATACGCACAAATTTTCAAGCCGTACGTGTGTTTTGACTGGCAAGAACTTCTTAGGGGAATGAAAAAAGAAGGAAAAAGAATACTATTTGAGGGTGCGCAAGGTGTAATGCTTGATGTGGATTTTGGCACATATCCGTTCGTAACAAGTTCAAACCCCATATCAGGAGGAGCGGCTACCGGCTCGGGTTACGGACCGAAAGTTATAGATGAAGTTATAGGGGTTGCAAAAGCATACGTAACAAGGGTTGGAGAAGGTCCTTTTGTTACGGAATTGAACGACAAAACAGGAGAAGAAATCCGCAATATCGGGCATGAGTTTGGAGTTACAACAGGCAGACCCAGACGTTGCGGCTGGTTTGATGCTGTTACAATGAAATATGCCTGCCTTGTAGGCGGATTAACTTCCGTTGCGCTTACTAAAATCGATGTATTTGATACCTTTGATGAAATCAAAATCTGCACGGCTTATAAAGACACAAGAAACGGCAAAATTTATACGTCATATCCCGAGGATGTTTATATCCATAAATATTTAGAGCCTGTATATGAAACTCATCAAGGTTGGAAGAAGGATATCAGCAGAATAAAAAAATACGAAGATTTACCCCTAAATTGCAGAAAATATCTTGAAAGACTCGAAGAAATACTCGAAACTCCGATTTCTGTTGTGTCGGTCGGAGCAGACAGGGAACAGACTATTTTTAAAAATTAATATTTCTTAACCAATGGGCAATTTTTTTTAAGATTAAGTTTTTAATATAATAAGGAAATTTTTATGGATAGAATTGAAAATTATAGAATAAAAACTAATCAAGCGGCGATGCCTGCTCACAAAAAAGCAGAATCGGTCAATTTCGGCGCAACCGACACACGAAAATTGACACAAATAACATCACCCTCAAACGTAACATCGGATTACAACGTAACAACTCCGATGCCGTACAAGTTTATTGAGGATATAAAATTATCGGACAATTTGACCGCTAAATATTACAAGCTGGCAAACGGACAAAAAGTTATAATTGTACCAAAAGACGGCGAAACGATAGTAAAAACTTACGTCAATACAGGGTCAATGAACGAACCTGACAATGTAAGAGGGATTAGTCACTACATTGAACACAATTTGTTTAACGGATCGGAATCCTTGGGGGACAAGGTATTTTTTGACGAAGTTCATAAAATGGGAGCTTATACAAACGCTTCGACTTATTTTTCGACAACGAATTATTTTATAAGCTCAAATCTGCTTGATGATAAAGATTTGGAAAATCAGATAAAGCTGCATGCCGGAATGCTTCAAACTCCGAAATTTATGATTGATAAACTTGAAAAAGAGAAAAAAATTGTTAATCAGGAAATTAATATGTGTCTTTCAAACGATGAAAACATCGGATTCAGCGAAACGCTTAAAAATTTATTTAACATAAAATCAACATCAATTGATTTGGTTGCGGGTTCAACCGACAATATAACGGCATTGACAAGGGATGATGTTGTAAACTACTTTAACAACAATTATTATCCGGCGAATATGACAACCGTAATCACAGGCGAAGTAAATCCCGACGAGACAATGCAATTAATATCAAAATACTTCACTTCAAGAAAAGCACCCGTGCAAAACAGACATTATGAAAAGATGACACCGACTCAAACACCCGTAAGACGAGATATAATATCAAATAAATCACAAGGCGGTGCGACGGTATTTGTAGGGTTTGCGGGAGCTGAGAATGCCGATTATAAAGACAGAACAAACATTGAAGCTCTGGCAACGGTATTAACATTGCTTGCCAATTCAAGATTGTCGGTATTAGAAAACAAATATGCCGCAAATGTATATTTTTCTGCCGAAAGGCTCGGCACAAGACCGACCGACAGGCAAATGCTGCTTTTTAATGCCAACGTCACAGACGAAAATGTTGAAATGTTTTTAAAAGAGTTTTACGCAAAAATAGCTGATATTGCACAAAATCCGATATCAGACGACGAATTAACCGCAGTAAAAAGCAAACTTAAAAAAGATTACATCAATATGATTGAATGCTCCGGCGGAATTAATCATTTAATAGGAACAGAGTTTTTAAATTCATCACAAGAAGCATTAACAAAAAATCTTGAAATAATAGACAAAATGACATCACAAGATTTACTTGATGCGGCAAAGAAATATTTTGATTTAAACAAAGTATCGATAACCGTTGTGCACCCGAGCGAAACAAAATTGGAAACAATCGATGAGAATTATAAAAAAGCCTCACAAGTTTCGTTTACCGGAGCAAATAAAAAAGCACCGATAAATACCGCAAACATCGTTGAATATCGCATGCCGAACAATTTCAGTGTTTTGATAAATGAAAATAATTCCGAAAACGCAGAATATCGGTTTGAAATAAGTAATAAACAACCGACCCCGAAAAAAGCAGCAATAGCGGATATCTTATCGCAGATGCTGGGTTTTGGAGGAACTCAAAATAAGAACATAGCGGAATTATCAAAAGAGTTGGACAAATACGCAATAGCAGCAGATGTGTTTGCGGGGAGTTACGGACTGTTCGCGGCGGGTGATTTTCCGATAGAAAACACAAAAAAAGCACTTGAGCTTTTTAACGAAAAAATCTTAACCCCCGATCTGTCGCAAAAAACTTTTGATGAGGCAAAAAAACGCTGCCGCGACAGTTATTCAACCCATCAAATCAACGCATTTGATAAATACGACAAAGCGATGTATGAAGGATTACCGCTTGCAATTACAACGGAAGAAAAACTTAACAGTTTAGACGAAATTACGCTTGAAGACGTAAAACAGTTTTACAATGAAATATTTGAAAAAGGTCAAGGAACACTAACCGTTTCGGGTGCATTTGCAAAACATCCCGAAGATAAAAATGAAATATTTAAAAAGCTCAACGAATTTAAACCTGTTCAACCAAAAGATACCTCTATTGTCGATTCGTTTAAACCTGTCGAAAAAACTCAGGTTTATACAAACGAATACAAGAAAAATCAGGCACACATTCTTGAAGGGTTTAAATTCAAACACCCCGGAAATATAAAAGATACAATCTGTTTATCCTTATTGGAAGAAATTTTGGGCGGTTCAACTTCATCAAGATTATTCACCGATTTAAGAGAAACAAGACATCTTGCATACACTGTCAAAGCCGATTTTGAGCCGGTTGATAATAACGGTATAATGACTTTGATAACCGAAACCACAACCGAAAACAAAGAAACAGGCGAGCAAACATTTGATAATATCGAAAAAGCAATAAATTGTTTTAATGAAAATGTTGAAAAAATAAGAACGGAAAAAGTTACCCCCCGGGAACTTGAAGAAGCTAAAAAATCATTAAAAGGTCAAATGTTATCCGAATTGGAAACAAATTCCGATAAAACAAATGTAATCCACTCAATTTCAAAAAGTCCCTACGGTGTTGAATACGTTAATCAAAAACTTGCAATAATAGACAGTATAACCCCTGACGACATTTTAAATACCGCAAAATACGTGTTTAAAGAAAAGCCGATATATTCAATAGCAGCAACCAAAGCAAGTTTAGATGCCAACGAAGAATTTTTGAACAAATTAAAAGAGGAATAAGTTTTTAAGTTATTGCACAAGTTGCTCGATAATTTTTTCAACCCCGTCAAATTTGGCAAGTTTGCCCGAATTTATCCGGATTTGCTCAAGTCTTTGGGGATTGTTGATAAGAATTTCAATGAGTTTAAGCAGAGTTTGCGGGGTGGTTTCAGAATCTTCAAGGTACATTCCCGCATCATATTGAACAATATATTTTGCATTTTTGCGTTGATGATCGGATGCCGCATAAGGAAAAGGAACAAGAATCGGCGCAACCGATGATGCACACAATTCCGATATACTCAACGACCCCGCCCTTGAAACAGCTATATCACAAGCCTTCAAAGGGGTAACCATGTCGTCAAAATACGGTTTTATAATGATGTTTTTGTCGGATTTATACTCGGGGTAAATATCGGAAAGCTCCGATATAACATCATCATAATTGTTTTTTCCGGTCTGAAAAATCACCTGTAAATTCATAGCGCAGGAAAGGTGTTTTAAAATTGAAACAGCGGCTTTATTAATGGTCTTAGAACCTTGAGAGCCGCCCATAATGCAAACGGTCATCTTATTTTCCAATCCTAAATCAGCGCGTGCCTGTTTTTTGGAAAGCAGTAAAAAGCCTTTTCTGATAGGGTTTCCGTTTACAAAGCATTCCGTATTGTTAATTTTTTCCTTAGCGACATCAAAAGCGACGGAAACGCTTTTTGCAAAAGGTGCAAATTTTCTTGTAACAAGCCCGGGGTTGGCATCGCAATCGTGCATGACAAAGGGAACACGCATAGTTATCCCCGCCATTAAAACCGGCGCCGAAACGTAACCGCCTGTTCCAAAAATTATATCGGGTTTGTATTTTAAAATGTACGAGCAGCATTTGAGCCAAGCTCTAACCATGGTAAAGCCCCAAACAACAAGCCCCAAACCGAATTTTCTGGGCATTCCCGAAGAATTAACAGGCAAAAACTCATAGTTTTTATCGGCAACAATAGCCGCCTCGGGCTTTTTAGGATTACCCACATAATACACAACCTCGGTATCATCGCGTGTAATAAGCGCATCCGCAACCGCAACGGCAGGATAAATATGTCCGCCCGTTCCGCCGCCTGTTATAAAATACTTCTTTTTACTCATCAAATTCAGACCTCAATTTTTTAATTCTCTGTTTGGATATATTTAACAATATTCCCACCATAGCAAGCGAAACAACGATTGAAGTACCGCCATAGCTTATAAACGGCAGCGTAACACCCGTAACCGGAAGAAGTGAACTTGCAACCGCCATATTTAAAAACCCTTGAAATCCGAAAATAAAAGTAATTCCGATAGCCAAGAGTTTTCCGTACATATCGGGACATCTTTTTGCAATTCTTAACCCTCTGATAACAAGTGCGACAAACAACCCGACAACAAACACGCAGCCCAAATATCCAAACTCCTCACCAATAATAGCAAAAATAAAGTCCGTATGACATTCGGGAAGATAGGCAAGTTTTTGTATGGAACCGCCGTATCCGGTACCGCTTAACCCGCCTGATGCGAAAGCTATCATTGACTGTATAATATTATATCCCGCGCCCAAAGAATCCGAACCGGGGTTTAGCCAAACCATAATTCTGTCTTTTTGATATCCCTGCAAAACTTGCGGAAAGACATTAAGAAGAAACATCAAAACAGGCTTACTGAACGCGATAAATGCACAAACAAGCCCTCCGCAAATCGTCAAAAGTTTTGTCGAACCCTTTGCCGCAATATACAAAATAACACCCGTTACCGTCAATATTGCCGCCATACTTAAATTAGGCTGTTTAAGGATAAGAAAAAGTATAATTATCATCGGAATAAAAACAGACCAATTCCGCATATCAGTCAAATCAACTTTATCCTTGAAACAAGACGCTATAAGCATACAAAACAAAGGTTTTGCAAATTCAGACGGCTGCAATTGCATAAATCCCAAGTTTATCCAGCGTTTTGCACCGTTTATTTCCATTCCTAAAGGGGTGAATTTTACTATTAAAAGTAAAATTATTACAAACCACATAAATTTTGAGTTAAATCTTTCGAGTTTTTTATAATCGAAATTAGCGAAAAATGCCATCGCAAAAAAACCGACACCTGCAAAAAATCCCTGTTTTAAAAGGAAAGTTAATAAATTAACCCCTTCGCGCATACATTTTGGCGCGGTAGCCGAAAATATCGCCAAAAGACCTGTTATTACCAAAAATACGACAATAACAACAAGAGATTTGTCATAAGGCGACAAAATAGTATCGGACTGCGGTTTTTTGTGCCGATGTCTTACCATATCATGTTCATGCCTGTTAGGCGAATTATACTCTCGATAAGACATACTCTTTAAATACTTCTCCTCTGTGTTCAAAACTCGTAAACATATCAAAACTTGCGCACGCGGGCGACAACAGAACAACATCCGGATGCAATGTAACAGCTTTATCTATCGCATCTTCCATTGTTTTTTCTCTTAATATATTTGTAAAACCGCTCTGCTTTAAGTTTTGTTCAAACCTTTCCGCTGCTTCGCCGATTAAAATAACCGTTTTAATATGCTTTTTTACGGAATTGCAAAACTCGGTCAAATCGGTATTTTTATCCCTTCCGCCCGCAATCAAAGCAACATCAACACCGTTAAAAGAATCAACAGCAACAATTGCAGCTTCGGGGTTGGTTGCTTTCGAATCGTTATAGAATGTAATACCGTCAATTTGTGCAACTTTTTCGAGCCTATGCTCGGGTGCTTTAAATTCTTTTATTGCACTCACAATCGTTTCATTGTCAATCCCTGTCAATTTAGCGCAAATAATTGCGCACATAATGTTTTGGTAATTATGTTCTCCGATAAGCGGACATTGAGAAAGTTCAATAATTTTTTCGCTTATGCCGTTTTGTTTATAAATAATTACACCATCATTAACATAACAACAGTTATCACCGATGTTTCCCGCAAACAGGAAAACTTCTCCGTCAACCTGTTTTGAAAATTCCAAAAGTTTTTCATCTTTTGCATTCAAAACGCAATATTTTGCCGCCTGCGGATTTTTAAAGACTTTGGCTTTAGCATTGAAATAATTATCAAGCCCCTGATGCCAGTCGATATGGTCGGGAGTGAAATTTGTCCAAACGGCAATGAAAGGTTTTAAAGACGGACTCATGGCAAGCTGATACGAACTTGCCTCACAAACAAAATAATCCAAATCTTCATCGGCGATATTGCAAGGCGGCTGACCTATATTTCCGCAAGCCTTTGCCTTAAGTTTCTTACTCAAAATGTGTTCGGTTAAAGCGGTTGTAGTAGTTTTTCCGTTCGTTCCGGTGATGATTATAAAAGGAATATCGCATTCTCTGTAGGCAAGTTCAAGTTCTGATATAACGGGAATATGTTTTGAGCGCAGCGTGGTGATAATTTCACTGTGCGGAGGAATTCCCGGACTTGATAAGGCAATTTCCGCTTTATTTATAAAAGTTTCGCTATGTCCCGAATATTCAACATGTATTCCCTCATCTTGAAGCGCTTTAACAAGCGGTAATTTATCTTCCGAAATATCTCTGCCTTCGCTCAGATAAACTTCTGCACCATGTTTTTTTGCAAACTTTGCAGCCGCAGTTCCGCTTTTTGAAAGACCTAATACCAGAACATTTTTACCTCTCACACTCATTATAAAATACCCTCACTGAAAATCTCAAACAGTATCAACGCAAAACACGAGAGCAAAAATGACACTGTAGTAAATACCGTAACGACTTTTTTTTCACTCCAGCCCGACAATTCAAAATGATGATGAATCGGTGCCATCTTAAACACTCTTTGTTTTCTGAGTTTATAGCTCGTAACTTGAATAATAACCGAAAGAGTTTCCATAACAAAAATCCCTCCGATAAAAATTAAAAGAAACTCAAATTTACCCAAAACTGCCAGCGTTCCTAGCAATCCGCCTATTGCAAGCGAGCCTGTATCTCCCATAAAGACTTCGGCTTTGGGCTTGTTAAACTTCAAAAATCCCAATAAAGCACCCGAAGTTGCGGCGGAAATTATCGCCAATTCCGTTTCTCCAAACGCAAGACAAATTAAAGAACACGCAATAAAAGCGGGTATTCCGCAGCCTGCCGCCAAACCGTCAAGTCCGTCGGTCAAATTATATGCGTTTGATGAACCCGTTATTATAAACACCGCAAAAAACGGATACAACCATTTCAAATCAAAAACCAATGTTCCGACTTCAAAATTACACGCGACAGGGTTTGTAATAACAAGATATAACGTCGGCAAAAGAGCGATTGCAATTTGTCTGAAAAGTTTTCCTCCGGGGGTGAGTCCGTCGTTTCCTTTGCCTTTAATTTTTATGTAATCGTCCTGAAATCCCGCAAACGTATAAAACGTAAGAGTAATAAGCGTTATAAAAGCAATCGTTGTCAACTTTTGAGCCAACAACAGAGCAATAACCGCAGAAGTAATAATTGCAACAATGATAAACACACCTCCTGTTGTCGGAGTTCCCTGTTTTTGGGCATGGCTGTCGGGGGCAAGGTCTTTCACATACTGACCTATCATCTTTTTCTTTAACAAGTCTATATAAGGTACTCCAAAGAGCATACACAAAATCATTCCCAACAAGAATGCTATTGTTACCATTATCATTTTTTTACAATCCCTCTTTTTACATTTTCAAGTATTTGTTCAAATTTCATCGACCTTGACGCCTTTAAGAATATTGTATTACCCGTATCAAGATTATCAAGAATGTAAAGAGCGGCAGCATCATTATTTTCAAAGTGATGAGTCTCAATACCGTATGCGGCAACTGTTTCAGATATGAC
>CANQSZ010000042.1 GCA_947626645.1 Candidatus Gastranaerophilales bacterium | reverse complement strand
CAAAACGGATAGTTTGCACTTTGTGCGTTTCTTGTGCTTGTTAGCGCGTTAAATAATGTTGATTTTCCCACATTCGGGAGTCCGACTATTCCTGTTCTAAGCATTTATATTTCCTCTCAAACGGCTATCTTATGTTTTAATTTTACCCTAAAACATCGCTAATTAAAAGATTAGAGTATATATATTAAGAAATATTAAAATAATATATATAAAATAGGCAATTTTTAAATCAAAAAATTGTTTATTAATATGTAAGGGATGATAAAAAAAGAAAACACAAAGGGGACAAATTATGAGAAACGAAAAAATGATTACGGTAAGCGAGTACACAGACGAGATTTATGAGGAATTGGGATATTACAAACCTGATATTATAAGCGCTCAAGAATATGCAAGAGAAGTTCAAGCTCAAACGGTTGCACAGCAGCAGCAAACGACATTGATAACCGTTCAGGAATATATGCAGGCACTTTACGAGGTTGGTTATTCAAAATCAGAAGAAGAATTGGAACAAAAAATTCAAGAGCATCTTGCAAAGAAGTATTCAAAATCCGAAAGAAATGCTCAAACGGTTGAAAGATTATTGGCTTAACTAAATAAAACATCTTATACTCACGAGAAAGACTGATATTTATATCAGTCTTTCTTGCGTTATAGTCGTTTATATGTTAAATTTATTGTAAACATATATTACAATTATATATTTTTTCGGCTAAAAATGGCAATTTTTTCTTGGAAAAATACTTTATTAATATGTAAGGGAAATACAATTAGGAAAAATTAAAGGAGAAAAAAATGGCTAGAGTTTTGATTTCAATGCCGGAAAGATTTTTAGACGAAATAGATTCGGTGGCATCATCCGAAAATCGCACCCGATCCGAGTTAATCCGTGAGGCATTAAGAACTTACATGTACAGATCACAGTTAAGAAACAATTCCAAAGCGGTTACTAATGCCGAATTATTAGACGCTTTATTAGGGTAATCTTAACTAAAAAAAGAATTGGCAGGGGAAAAATGAAAAACAATGATTATCAAACAGTACCGGTGTACGACTACATTAAATTGCTCGACAAAGAAGTTAAATATGTTGACAATGACACCAAAGAATTGAAAGCAAGTATCTCAAGATATATGCTCAATGCTCGTCGGGCTCAAACTAATGCAAAAATTTTAGAATCCTTATTGGGGTAAAAAGTTTTTGAAGCGGTCTTTGGGTTGAATTAAACTCATGTAAAACGGTTAAATGAAGGAAAATAAAAAGGACTTGATTAGATATCAAGTCCTTTTGTTATATTGTATCATAAATTATTAAGCAATAATTTTATCAACAACACCGGCACCAACTGTTCTGCCGCCTTCGCGGATAGCGAATCTCATACCTTCTTCGATAGCAACCGGAGCGATGAGCTCAACTTCCATAACGACGTTATCACCCGGCATAACCATTTGACCGTCAAATTTGATTGAACCGGTAACGTCAGTTGTTCTGAAATAGAACTGAGGACGATATCCGGGGAAGAACGGAGTATGACGTCCGCCTTCTTCTTTGGTCAATACGTAAACGTTAGCGGTGAATTTGGTGTGCGGATGAATTGTTCCCGGTTTTGCAAGAACTTGACCGCGTTCAATTTCAGTCTTATCAATACCACGCAACAATGCGCCGATATTATCACCTGCTTGACCTTGGTCAAGAGATTTTCTGAACATTTCAACACCTGTAACGGTTGTTTTCTTGGTTTCGCCTAAGCCAACCAATTCAACTTCGTCACCGACTTTTACAATACCGCGTTCTACACGACCCGTAGCAACCGTACCACGACCTGTGATTGAGAAGATGTCTTCAATAGGCATCAAGAACGGTTTGTCTAAGTCTCTTTGAGGTTCGGGGAAGTATGAATCCAATGCGTCCATCAATTCCCAAATCTTATCTGTCCATTCGTTGTCCCCTCTTTGGATTGAAGGATTAGCCTGAACAGCTTCCAATGCTTTTAATGCCGAACCATGAATGAACGGAATGTTGTCTCCGTCAAATTCGTATGATGAAAGTAATTCTCTAACTTCCATTTCAACCAATTCTAACAATTCAGGGTCATCAACCATATCGCATTTGTTCAAGAATACAACAAGGTTAGGAACACCAACCTGTCTTGCTAACAAGATGTGTTCACGAGTCTGAGGCATTGCACCGTCTGTTGCTGCAACTACTAGGATTGCTCCGTCCATTTGTGCCGCACCCGTAATCATGTTCTTTACATAGTCAGCGTGGCCGGGGCAGTCAACGTGCGCATAGTGTCTTTTGTCTGTTTCGTATTCTACGTGCGCAGTTGAGATTGTAATACCTCTTGCTTTTTCTTCCGGTGCAGCATCGATTTCATCAAATCTTTTTGCATCTGCTTTTCCGGCTGCTGCCAATGTACCGGTAATAGCTGCTGTTAATGTTGTTTTACCGTGGTCAACGTGGCCGATTGTACCTACGTTAACGTGCGGTTTCGTACGTTCATACTTTTCACGTGCCATGAGATTAATTCTCCTTCTTTTTTTTCTACTATATACTACTTTCAATTAGTATTCTACGATACCTTTTATTCTATTCGCTCATAATTTTTTGTCAAGGTTATTATTGTAATTTGATACATTCATCTAATTTGTAAAGATTTGTAACAATTTCTTTGATTTTGTGAAATTTTCTCATTAAAAATTACTTTATATATGTAAGTAATATTATTCAAGGAGGATGATTTTATGAGTAATAACATAGAAGCAGTTTCTTCAGTCGGAAGAAAATTCAGCGGAGCAGTCGAAGGATACGGCTCAAAGGCCATTAATAATTTTAAAAAGTTACTTTTCGGAAATGACGGCAAGGTTATTCCGGGAAATGTTCCGTCGGTTAATCATGGTTCCGCTTTCGGTTACGGATTTGCCGCAGACGGTTCAAGACCTTTAGCTGCCAGCGACATTTAATTTTGCATAAAAACTATATTTGTAATAAAATAGTCCTCGGATAAAAGAGGACTTTTTTATGCTTTTAGTTACAGATATAGGAAACACCAATATTACCCTCGGGTTGTTTGACGGCGACAGATTCGTGCAAGAGCTTCGCTTAGCATCCGATAAAGATTTATCGGGGGAAGAATATGAGGTACTTTTAGATTCCTTGTTAAAAGAATTTAAAATTGACGGGTGTATTGTTGCATCCGTTGTTGAAGAATTGAGTTCGAAACTTTGTCATTCATTAAACAGGGTTTTAGGGTTTGAACCGATTTTTGTAACGAATAAAATCAATTTGGGAATAAAGATAATATCGGATGAACCGGACAAAGTGGGGGCGGATAGAATTGCCAATGCCGTTGCGGTTGCGGGGTTGTATGGTGGCGCGGTCATTGTCATTGATTTTGGTACGGCAACTTCATTTGATATAGTCAATTCCAAAAAAGAGTTTACGGGCGGAATAATTGCACCGGGAATAAATACACAGATGAAGTGTTTAAAAAATTCGACCTCAAAACTTCCGAAAATTGAGGTATCGTTTTCAAAAAGTGCAATCGGTCATAATACGACGGATGCGATATTATCAGGGGTTATACGAGGAACGGCTTGTATGATTGACGGTTTGGTTGCCCAATGTGAGCAAGAACTTGGCGAGAAAGCCAAAATCGTTGCAACAGGCGGTTATTGCGGTCTGATTGCCAATTATTTGAAACGACCTTTTGACGATATAAATTCTATCTTAACTCTGCAAGGGTTAAAAATGATTTATGAATTGAATTGTAAGGATTGCAGCAGTTATAAACAGGAAATTTTAAACTAAAAAAAGAGGTTCAAAAAAATTTTGAGCCTCTTTTTTGTTATGTAAAAAATTACTATTCTTTGAGGAAAGATTCGTAATTTCTAGCCAATAAGTGAGTCCTTACCTGATTGATAAGGTCTAAAGCAACACCGACCATAATGATAAGTGATGTTGCGCCGATACCTTGAAGGGTTTCGATGTGGGTTGCGTAACTTGCAAATGAAGGAACAAGTGCAATGATACCCAATCCGACGGCACCGATAAATGTTGTTTTTGAAAGAATTTTATCGAGTGCTTCTGCTGTCGGTCTGCCGGGTTTGATACCGGGGATTGACGAACCGTATTTTTTAAGGTTATCGGCAATATCTTTCGGCTGCATATTCGGCATAATTGATGCGTAGAAAAATGTTAACGCAATAATTAAACCTACATACAAAAGATAATACGTAATTCCGTCGGGGCTAAGGTAGTGGTTTAAGGTCATAACGATATTTTTCACCGCTAATGACTTAAAGTTTGCCTGTCCTACAAGAGCTAAAATTGTTGAAGGGAACAACAAAATAGCGATTGCGAAGATAATCGGCATTACCCCGCCGGGGTTAAGTTTGAACGGAATAAACGAATTCATACCGCCGTAAACTTTGTTCCCGATTTGTCGTTTCGGATTTACGATAATTACTTTTCTGACTGCTTCTTGCATGATTACAATAAGAATCATTGCCAAGAAGAAAATGGTTAACAAGACCAATAGACCCATTTGCATTTGGGTACTTGCCTTAACCAAAACGGCCGTTCTTGAGGCATAAATAGGAATACCTGATAAGATACCGCAGAAGATTATTAACGATCCTCCGTTTCCGATACCGTTTTCGGTAATCAATTCCGAAAGCCACATTACAAGAACGGCACCTGCCGTCAAAACGCATATTGAACTTGCATAGAACGCAACGGGGCTAACCGTTGACATTATTGCACCCGGCAAATGATGCAAGTACAACATAAAAATAAATGATTGGAAAATTGCCAATACTACGGTGAAAACACGCGTGTATTGCGACAATTTCCTTCTTCCTGCTTCACCCTCTTCTTTCTGTAATTTTTCCAATGAAGGAATAACTACAGATACAAGTTGTACGATGATTGATGAAGTAATGAACGGACCGATACCCAGAGCGAGGATAGAAACCTTACCCAAAGCACCGCCTGAAAACAGGTCTAAAAATCCTATTATGTTGTTTCCTTGAGCGATGTTTGAAAATACTTCGTTGTTAATACCATATAGAGGCATTTGAACACCGAATCTCCAAACTGCAATCATAAGGAAAGTAAACATAATTTTCTGTTTCAGACCCGATGCATTCCACATCGACATCAAATCATCAGTAGAAGGCATTTTTACTCCTTGTGCCATTATACTAACTCAACCTTTCCGCCTGCTTTTTCAATCTTTTCTTTTGCTGCCGGAGTTACATAAGACGCTTTTACTGTAACTGCCGATTTCAATTCACCGCTGCCGAGAACTCTAAGCCCCGTGCATGTGGGGTGAATTGTCAGAACTTCTCTCAATGATTCAAGAGAAACTTCTTTTAATTTCAGCGCATCAAGTCTTCCGACGTTAATTTGTGCATAATTAACTTTTGAATAAACTTGAAAACCTTTCAATTTCGGCAATCTTCTGTAAGCCGGCATCTGACCTCCTTCAAAACCTCTTTTAGCGGAGCTTCCGGATCTTTGCCCTTCTCCGTTATGTCCGCGGCAAGATGTTTTTCCATGTCCTGATGAGCGGCCTCTGCCTACTCTTTTGGATTTAGATGTAGAACCCTTAGCAGGTCTTAAATCTTCTAATGTTATATTTGCCATTTTTTTCCTCTTTCTTTGTACTTTTTAAATTAATACTTTATAATCATACCGCTATTTAACAATTTCAACAAGATGGGGAACTTTATTAACCATACCCAAAATTGTTGCGCTGTCAGCGTGTTCAACGATTTGATCTTTTTTGCTCAAACCCAAGCCTCTAACGACTCTGCGTTGTGCTTCGGATGAACCGATTAAACTTTTTACGAGTTTAATTTTTATCATATTACCTTTTTTAGCCATAATTTTTGTTCCTTATTTTATAATTTAATAACTGTTAGTTTAAAAATTCCGCCATGGATAAACCGCGATTTTTAGCGGCATCAGTGAACGGTTTTAAAGATTTGAGCGCTGCAATTGTGGCATTTGCCGCATTGAGCGGAGATTTAGAGCCTAAAGATTTAGACAAAATGTTTTCAATCCCTGCAAGCTCTAACACAGAACGAACCGCGCCGCCTGCAATAATTCCGGTACCTTCCGAGGCAGGTCTTAACATAACGGAACCTGCGCCTGATCTTCCCGTAATCGGGTGCGGGATGGTGGTTTTGAAAATCGGAACCGTGATAACATTTTTTCTTCCGTCAGCGATTGCTTTTTGGATGGCAATAATAACTTCGGAGGCTTTAGCACATCCGACACCGACTTGCCCTTTTTGGTTTCCGACAATTACGATTGCTCTGAAACTGAGTTTCTTACCGCCTTTAACAACTTTTGTAACGCGGCTTATTTGAACAACTCTTTCAGTCCAATCGGATTGAGGTTTTTCTTCTACGGTTTCGATTTTTTGTTTTCTTGCACGGCTTTTTCTGCCACGTGCGGGTTTTTCGACTGCTTCTGCACTATCAACAACGTCGGCTGCTGCTGCTTCAACAGTTTCTTCTTTCACTTCTTCAACTGCTGTTTCTTGAACACTTGCTTCGTCAGCTTGTGCCGAAGATTCAGCTACGTTTAATTCTTCATTGTTTTCCATCGATTTTTTACCTTTCTTGTAATTGGATTACTAAATTTTGAGGGTTTCATATATTTTTGAATACGCCAAAAATCAAGCTGTTTAGAGCTATTTTGAAATCGTATTCGAACTTTAACTTCTGACAAGATTAATAATAATATAAAAAATTTTTATTTTCAAGGGGGGTAGGGGTAAATGTATGTTACCGATTATATTAGGATTTGTGCGATGATTATAAAGTAGGATGGGTGGAACGATTGTCATTCCACCCGTCAACATAACTTATTCTTCACAAAACTTCACAAAATCATCTAAAAGGGTTGAATTTTTATAAAAACATCTGTATAATTAATATATAGCCACAAATATAATCAACAAAAACTATCTCTACGATTACTCTTGCCACTACTGCTCTTTGGACTCTAATGTAAAGTTATGTAACAATTCCCCTAAAACTTCTAAAGTTTTTCCCAAACTGTGTCGTTAGTAACAGCAGTGTGCAGAACATGAAAGGTATTAATATGAGAAAAACTATTAACAATCAAAACCCAAGCAGAGTCAACGTTTTCGGGGGGGGGTTAAACCTTAACAGCCTTCTTTCCGCGGCATTAGTAGGGTGCATATCTTTAGGAGCGCAGGGCGCAAGCGCCGAATTAGCTCCGGCGCCGATTTCGGAGACTGCCGACACAAGTCGTGTCGATGTTAAACCCGAGTCAGAAGGTAACTCGTTAATAACAGTTCCTTTATCAGAAATTGAGGGGCTTGAACAAAGTTATGGCGAAGGCTCTAATTCTGTTTATTACAAATTCGACGACGAAGGAAATTTTGAAAAGACTGAGGAGTCCGGTGATGCGGAAATCACCGTAAAATATGATGAAAAGCCGGATGAAAGAGTAACCGATGCTAAAAAACTGCAAAAAGACGGTGATTATATAGACCTCACCCCGGAAAATAAAGGAGGAGATGATTATGCTTCGGGTGGTGCTGTCAGCTTAGGCGATGATATTCCGCGTGAGAAATCTGCTATGGCGATAGATACGTCATTACCCGATATTTCGGGGCTTTTCTCGGGCAACCATGCAAAAATGGCGGGCGGTGCCATATATAATAACATTCATTTAGGCACAATCAGCGGCGAATTCATCGGCAACTATTTAGACGGTCAGGCAAGTATTGGTGGTGGCGCAATTTATAATAATGAAAGCGGAACTATTGAAAATATTAAAGCAGTTTTTATAGGTAACCATTCTTCAACTACAACGGCAGATGGAGAAGGCGACTGGGCTAACGGCGGTGCGATATATAACGCCGGTAATATAAAAAATATCGATTCAACGTTTGTCGGCAACTATGCTTCCGCAAATAAGGTTTATTCAGGCGGCGGTGCGATATTCAACGACAAAAAAATTGATACAATCACCGGAAGTTTTTATGATAACTATGCGCACAGTATCGCCTCAGAAGGCGGTGCAATACACAATGATGCAAAGGGTGAAATAGGAACTATTGAAAATGCTACCTTTGAAAGTAACATTGCATTCGGTAAGACATTGGCTTTAGGCGGTGCTATAGATAATGAAGGCGGCAAAATAGGTAATCTTACTAATGTAAAATTCATCAACAACAGCGCTTACGCAGAAAAAGATGGTGAATATAAAGAAATTGGCAGTGGTACCGGCTCAAAAGGCGGTGCAATCGCTAACTTTAACGGTACTATCGGCGATATATCGGGTGAATTTACCGGAAACAGTGCTTATTCTGCTACTTATATGGCAGATGGCGGTGCTATTAGTGTTAATGCCGTGGAAAAAGATGCTCATATCGGTAATATTAAAGCTAAATTTATTAACAATTTTGCAAAAGTTGATTCTACAGGAAAAGACGCATTTGCAGGCGGCGGAGCTATCAACATATACGCAGAAAATAATCATAAGGCTACCATCCAAAGTATAGCAGATTCGCTTTTTGAAGGTAACCATGCAATATCTGCTACAGCTCCTGCCTCAGGCGGTGCGCTATCTTTATCACCTGAAAGTAAAATTACAGACGGTATTTCAAATACAACATTTAAGAATAACTATTCGCTATCAGATACCCAATATACCGATTCGGGTGCTATATCTAATGGTTCGGAACTTGAATTAAAGGAAGGTGTATCTTTTGAAGGAAACTACACCGCATCTAACGAGAGTACTGCACAGGGTGGTGCTATATTTAACAGTAATACCCTAACAATAGCAGACGGTGTATCTTTTTCGGGCAACTATGCCAAGTCATTGGATTGTGTAGCTAATGGCGGTGCGATATTAAACACTAAAACTCTTAATCTCGGCGCCAATACATTCGAAGGTAACTATGCTTACGCTGATACCTCCGGTGCACAAGCCCACGGTGGTGCGATTTATAACGATTCTAACGGTAATATCGGTACTATTAATTTTACTAACCAAGCATCATTTATCGGCAACTTTGTTGAATCTGCTCACGGTTGGCAAGGAGAAGGCGGTGCGATTTATAACAAAGGCACAATCAATAACCTCAATGCAAAGTTTGAGGGTAACTATGCAACTTCAGATGGTGTAGCCCACGGCGGTGCGATTTATAACGAAGGAAATCTTACGATTGCCGAAGGCACTTCATTTATAAATAACCATGTCAAATCAGCTTATGAATCCAAAGGCGGTGCGATTTGGACTAACAAAGATTTAACCTTAACTAATCAGTTATTCACCGGTAACTATGCCTTAGCAAATATGGATAAGGCACAAGGCGGTGCGATTTATTCGGAAGCTAATTTGACTTTCAACGCGGATAATGTGGATATCTTGATGAAAGGCAACTATGTTCAAGTTGGCGAAGAAATCGACCCCGAGGCTATTTATATGGGTACTAAAGACAAGACCCTGACCTTAAATGCAACAAACGGCGGAAAAATCCAATTTGACGATAAAATTAACGGTACAACCGACGGCTACAACCTCGTATTAAAAGGCGGCAATACCGAAAACGACAGCATTATTTTAAACAACAACATTACAAACGCAAATGCGACATTGGCAAATGCAACGTTAACAATCGGTTTGACGGATTTGATTAAACACGAATCCGATGTGTTTAAAAACTCAAGCCTCGATGTTAAAAGCGGTATTGTAACCACTGCAGATTCGCAGTATTCAAATTATAATTTCGGTAAGCTGACGTCTTCAAATGATGCAAGATACGTTATCGATATGGAATTGTCAAAATTCAACCAAAAAGCAGATACTTTCACGGTTGGTGAAGGGTCTGACGGAAAGGTTCATTTGAAACGTATAAATGTCATCGTGGGCGATGATGAACACCCCGAACTTGTACCCGATGATGAAAAAGAGTACGTTGTTCAAATAATTAAAGCTAAAAAAGGCGAAAAAGCTCCCGAACTTTATTATGACGGTGCTAAACCGCTTAACCATGCTCACGCTCACATGACAAACGATGAAATTCTTGCAAAAGGGTTTGAACTTTATACAACAGATACTCATTTCGATTCGATTTTGTTAAGAGGTTGGAAAGATAACTTGGCTGCTTGGGCTGAATTTGAGCCTGACCCGAATGACCCTGACCAAACAAAATCCTTCACCTTCACCGATTCATCGGAACATACTCTCACAAGAGATATTGAAGGATTAAAAGGTAAAGACCTGACACTTAACGGCGCAGGTAATAACTTGAACCTTCAAGGACACAACTTGTTTGAACATATCGGCGACGGTCAAAATGTATCCGTTTCGGATTTGAATATTAAAAACGGTACTCCGATTGAAAACGAAGGCAACTTAACCTTGGATTCTGTCGGAATGGGCGAAGAAGTCGAGATTACAAACGACGGCGAGCTTAATCTCAAAGGCAAAATGGATATTATCCCCGAAATTCATAACAACAAAGAAACAAACATCGTTGACGGCGAGATAACTTTGAACTCCAAAGTTGACGGTGAGGGCGATTTGAATATCCAAAACAGCGAAGTCGGCATCTTCGGTACGGTTCAAGATCAACATATCACTCACTCCGACAGTAATACAACATTGTATAACGTTGAAGGCTTTAAGGGTAACGATTTGGTTATGGAAAGCGGTAACTTTAATGTTCCGCAGTTGGGAATGCACGAACTGCATCTTGGCGAATTTGCCTTGAACGGCGGCAATGTTAATATTGATAATGTCGATGTTGATTTAGCCAACAAAAAAATGGGCAGAATTACCGCAGACGAATACACAAGCGAAGACCCGAAGGGAACGATTTATGTCGGCGATATGAATTTGTTATCCGATAACGATGCGTTGGTTACGCCTGTAGAATTTGCAGACAAGGCTATTAAAGATAACGTAAAATCAGGTGTAACATTTGCGCCGACCCCCGGACAAAGACACGATGTTTACAGTCCGTTGTTCAGATATGATGTTGAATACAGCTCAGACGGAACTTATGGCGAAAACGGATACTTCGTATTCAAACGCCACGGCGGCAGCTCTTACGAAAGCTACAACCCTGCCGTTTTGGCAAGCGATGTTTATACTCAAGCAGCAGGTCAAAGCGCAATAACAGAAACTTATCGCTACGTATTTGAGCACGCTGATGCGTTCACTCAGTTGCCCGAAGCAACAAGAATGGCACAGATTAATGCCGATAAATACGCGCTGAGCACAGACTTTAACGATAACTTAGGTTCGTTATGCTATGAACACGGCGACGATGCCAATAAAGCAGGCTGGGTAAGACCTTATACAACGTTTGAAACTATCAGCTTGCACAACGGTCCTAAAGTTGATGCGATAACTTACGGTACTTTAATCGGTTACGATACGAATTTCCGCCACCTGAAACACGGCTGGACAAACGTTGGCACGGGATATTTAGGCTATATGGGTTCGCAGTTGAACTACTCCGGAATTGATACCAATATGAACGGCGGCTTATTAGGCTTAACCGAAACCTTCTACAAAGGAAACTTCTGGACTGCTATAACGGCAAGCGTCGGTGCCGGTGTTGCAAATACGACCACGTCGTACGGGCATGATGATACTGCAATGATTATGGGCGGTATTGCTTCAAAATCAGGCTATAACTTCGAATTTAAAGAAGGCAGATATATCTTGCAGCCGATTTGGCAAATGTCTTATACCTTCGTCAACTCATTTGACTACACAAACGCAGCAGGCGTCAGAATAGATTCCGATCCGAGCCACTCTATTCAATTAAATCCGAAATTGAGATTTATTATGAACACCAAAAGAGGTTGGCAGCCTTACGCAAGCGTCGGTATGGTTTGGAACCTTGTTACACACAGCAATTCGACCGCAAACGGCTACGCTTTGCCCGAAATGAACGTAAAACCGTTTGTTGAATACGGTTTGGGCTTGCAAAGAAGCTGGAACGATAAGTTTACCGCATTCGGTCAAGTTATGCTAAGAAACGGCGGCAGAACCGGTGTTGCATTAACGGCAGGCTTCAGATGGGCTTTGGGTCGTGATGATGATAATAAAAATTACCATCAACACAAACACGAAAAAGTTGAAAATACCATTAACAAAAAACAACCTGCGGTTTCTATGCAAACAGGCGGCAGAAAGATAATTAAACAAATGGATTACGCGCAAAAAGCCGCATTCAAAACAAAAAATACATCCAGAACGACATATAGAGCTACAATTAAAAGTCTTTTATAATGAAAACTTTATGTTTTTTGGGAAATCCCTCTTTCGCTTGAAGGAGGGTTTTTTTAGTTATGCCCCCGTCTTGACCCGCTCGGGGTTAACGTGCCTACGTGTCCGCAACCAAGAAGTAGGATGGGTGAAACGGTTTTCATTTCACCCGCCAACTTCAATCTCACGAGGATAAATGTAGGTTGGCGGTTTCTACCCCAACAAAAATCTAATCCGACAAAATTTTCATTCCCTCCCCCCTTGAGGGGGAGGGTGTCCGTAAGGACAGGAGAGGGGGTTAAACCAAAACAAATTCTCACCCTTGCCCCCTCTCCCCTACCCCTCCCCCTCAAGGGGGGAGGGGAAAATTACAAGTTCGGGATGATATGATGTGTTTGTGTCATGCTGAATTTATTTCAGCATCTTATTCCACCAACCACCCCAAAAAATCCGACCCCACACCCCACAAAAAAACAAATGCCGTTATTACACGTAATAAGATCCTGAAACGAGTTCCGGATGACATGTTTGGCGAAGTTCAGGATGACATGTTTGGTAAAGTTTTAAACAAAATAAAAGGTTGAGCGAATAAACGCCCAACCTGCTTTGCATCATATTATCATATAGTCTTATGGGGTAAACTGATATACAATTATTAGTAAGTTGGATCCTTGTGTGGAAAAGTATATTCATGTTTTTCAAATGGGTAAGTAACATGTATTGTACCAGGTGAAGAACTATAGCAAAAATGGTCGCCTACAGCAGGATAATCGGGAGACGTACCATATTTACATCCCGGGAATATACTTATTAAAACATTTGTTTTTTGTTCGGTCGGTGCATCGAAAGTACCTGATAAAGTTTTAGGACAACCACAGAAGGTCTCCGGAGCCTGATATTTGGATTGACCAAATTTAAACCTTATTGCACTC
>CANQSZ010000041.1 GCA_947626645.1 Candidatus Gastranaerophilales bacterium | reverse complement strand
GTTGAATTGGCTCGGACTTGAAGCAGCAATTGCATCTCAAGGTTACACACTCGCAGGAGGTGCCGCCCTTGGCGGAGTTGCCGGGTTAGGAATGGCGCTTATAAGAAAAGGTAATCACGTTATGATTGCCCCCGGAGATGAAATTAAAGTTAAAATAAATACTCAGGTGGATTTGCCTGTTTATAAAGAAGAAGCTCTTAAACAGGAAGAAATTTTATACGACGGATTAACAATAAATATTAACGACGTCAAGCATGGCAAAGACCCTTTTGGAGAAGTTAATACAATTACTTTGACTCTTTTAATATCCAATATGTCCGATAAAACGCTTTCGGGTTTTGATATGATTCTTGTAAATGATTACAACGCAAAATTCAGTCCGTCAATTTTCGGGGATACAAAACTTATGTTCAGGCAAATAAAACCCGGAGACAAATTCGTCGCTGATGTTTCGTTTGCGGTAGATAATATTAACCGCAAATTCTGGCTTGAATTTTTCGACAGAAGAACAAAAAATGTCATAACAAAAATTTCAATAGATAATGCCTATCGAAATATTCCGGCAAAAACAAAAAAGAAAAACGATAAAATCCGTACAAAGAAGAAAAGTTTTAAAAAAGAAGAAGATTTCATGGATATGGATTTTTAACAAATTTAATAAATTTTTACAAAAATACTGTAAAAAACCTGAACAACTGTGGTATGCTTAGAATATGTTTACGGGAATAACAGAAGAAACAGGGGTTGTTGAAACCTATAAAAAAAGAACAAACGGAGCGGAAATTTGTATCAAATGCAGCAAAGTTCTTGAGGGTACAAAAATAGGCGACAGTATAAGCGTTAACGGTGTTTGCCAAACCGTAACGAAAATTTTTGACAACAGTTTTGCAGCACAAGTCAGCGACGAAACACTTTCCGTTACAACATTCAACGACCTTAAAATCGGCGAAAGGGTTAACCTTGAAAGAGCATTAACATTAAGTTCCCGATTGGGCGGGCATTTTGTGTCGGGGCATATTGACTGCGTAGGAAAACTCGTTGAAACAGAACAATTTAACGAATTTTACAATATGAAATTTGAAGTTCCGCAAAAGAATACAAAATATATAGCTTATAAAGGTTCAATTACGGTAAACGGAATAAGTTTGACCGTTGCAAAAATTTACAACAATATTTTCGAGGTCGCAGTTATTCCGCATACCTATTCTCAGACTAATTTGCGGGATTTAAAAATCGGGGATTGTGTTAATATTGAAACGGATATTTTAGCCAAATATGTTGAAAAAATTTTACTTGCGAATGATAATAATAATGAAAGTAAAATAGATATGCAATTTTTACAACAGAACGGGTATGTGTGATGGAAGAAAAAGAATTTAAATTTGACAGCATAGAAGAAGCACTTGAAGATTTTCAAGCGGGAAAACCTGTAATTGTAGCCGATAATGAGGACAGAGAAAACGAAGGCGATGTGATAATTTCGGCACAAAAAGTTACGCCCGAATTGATAAATTTTTTAGCCTCGGAAGTTAAAGGACTGATTTGTCTTGCAATTTCCGATGATATAGCAAAACAATTAAATCTTTCACAAATGGTAGAGCAAAATACCGAAGGAATGAAAACCGCGTTCACGATAAGCATAGATGCGGATGAAAAATACGGAGTAACGACGGGAATATCGGCTTTTGACAGGGCAAAAACGGTGGAAGTGGCAATAGCACCGGATGCACAGCCGTCGGATTTAAGACGCCCCGGGCATTTGTTTCCATGTGTTGCAAGACGCGGCGGAGTTTTAGAAAGAACAGGTCATACTGAGGCGGTTGTCGATATGGCAAAACTATGCTCACACAGACCGGCAGGTGTGATGTGCGAAGTTATGGCGCCTGACGGACACATGGCAAGAAGAAATTACTTGAGAAAATTCGCGGATGAACACGGGTTTAAATTCATATCAGTTGCAGAACTTATTGCATACAGGTTAAAATCGGAAAAACTCATAACAAGAGAAGCCGAAACGACACTTCCGACACCGTACGGCGAATTTACACTCTACGCGTACAAAAACCACGTTGCACTTGTAAAAGATGACGGCTCGGACAAAATTCCTGCCGTAAGAGTTCACAGCATGTGTTTAACCGGTGATGTTTTCCACAGTTTAAAATGTGATTGTAATTCTCAGCTTTTCAATGCTTTAAAATACATTAACGACTACGGTAAGGGTGCGGTTGTGTATTTGACAGATCATGAAGGAAGGGGAATCGGGCTTTGTAATAAGATTAAAGCGTACAAACTGCAAGAAGAAGGACAAGACACCATTGAAGCCAATATTTCACTGGGGTTCAAGTCCGATTTGAGAGATTACGGAGTCGGTGCACAAATTTTGGTAGATTTAGGGTATAATAATTTTAACCTTATAACAAACAATCCGAAAAAAATTATAGGACTGGAAGGTTACGGACTTCATATTAATGATATTATAAAATTATCATCGGAAGTAACACCGTACAATAAAAGATATTTGGATACAAAGAAAGAGAAAATGCACCACTTTTTATAAGGAGCAAAAAATGTTTACTACAAAAATTTTAACAGCAAACAATTATGCGAGTTTTGAAGAATTATACGAAGATTTCAGAAAAAAAGCCGCAAAAGAATACAATTTTGAATTGGAACCGTTGGAATACGACGGATTTTTGGAGGCAATAGACAAAGATTTAATCAAATGTATTGTTTTGTATGATGAAAACGAAGAAGAATTGGGATTTTTGGTATATACAACGGCAATATCCGAATCTATCGAGCTAAATATCATACACTGCAAGGAAAAGAGCGATTTGATGGATTGCGCAAGAGAGTTACTGAAAAAATTTCTTGATATAACCCAAAACCTCAGAAAAGAAAAAATTGTTTGTTATCCGATGTTGGGAGAGCAAAAAAATCTGATAAGCGTCATAGCAAAATTAGGATTCAAGTTTGTGGGAATAGAAGTCTTAAGATTTATGATGAAAGGAACGCCATCGAGGGAATTATTTTCAAGAGCAAGAGTAGTGCCGCTTCCGGAAGGATACGAGGTTGTACAATGGAGCGACAAATATTTTGAAGATGCGGTAAAAATTATACAACAGGCATTCAACGACAGCTCCGATGCGTTATTTGACCCGAGGTTTAAGTCGATTGCGGGAACAAGAGATATTATAAACAAAATTGTAAAAGATGTTTATGCAAAATTCATGCCCAATGCCACAAGTGTACTGCTGTATGAAAGTGAGCCTGTCGGGTTTGCGTTTATGAATTTAACCGGCGGTTCAATCGTTAATATTCCGATTGTCGGAATTAAACAGGAACATCAGGGCAAAGGACTGTCAACAATCATGTTGAAAAACTCTATGGATGTTGTAATCAGAGATACAGAACTTTACAATTTCCCGATAACGGAAATTAATACAACGACCGAAACGAACAATTTACAAGCACTCAGACTGTACAAAAATCTGGGATTTTTGGAAGATTACAATTATCCTCAGTCATACATGCCGATTGAAAACTAGACTTTTAAAGAAAAATCAGTTAAATTAGTTGTATGTCGGGAATAGATATACGCAGATTTTTAAGCAATTTTGGTCAAAACTACGGCGCACAGGCAAAAACCTTTACGGCGCACCGGACATTTAACACGTTTGAGCAAAGTTCGGCTTTACAAAAAACCGAACAAACAGTTGCAAACACAGCACAAAAGTTAAGCTCCGCTGCCTCACAGGTTGAACAAAATATACAGATGAATACCCTGCAAAGTATAGACCGTGCGATTTATGCAAAAGATTTGATGCAAATTCCGAAAAACATCAACGAATTTATTTATATGGTTCAAAGGGGGTTAACGCAGGCACAGTTTAATCAAATGTTTGCGAATCGGCTTGCGGCACAAAGTAACACTCTTTCGCAGCTTCAAGCACAAATTCTTGCACAACTTCAGGGTTTAAATTTAACTTCGGCAAAAGAAATAGTTAATGCGCAGCTTTCGACGCAGCTTCAATCGTCATTGAGAAACCTTGAAATATTATCAAACGGAATGATAAACCTTGCAGACGTTTCAATTATGCTGCAAAAAAACGGCAAAGAGGCGCTGACAAAATTGATAATGTCGATGACTGAAGCGTCAAAATCCGGAATAACCGATTTAGCCCAGATGAAAGAGATGGCAAAACTGATAAACGCAAGTATTGCAGTGGCTGCCGAAAACAACCCTCAAAAGACATTAAAACTTCTTTTAATGTTGTATCTGCCATGGCTTCCGTTAGAAGACGGTGTCGGGTTTGATTTGGAAATTAACCCCAAGCAGGAAGAACACGAAGAAAGCGACAGCATTTTGACCATAACAATAACGACCGTAAACTTTGGTGTAGTGGTTGCAACACTGTATTTAGAAACGAGTAATTCCGTTCAAATCACTATTGAATGTTCCGACAAGTTTCCGAAAAACGAACTTCAATTAAGGATTGACGGTGATAAAAAGCATTACGCAACGGATGTGGTAACGACATTTAACATAAACAAAGATTTAAAAGCCCAAACCCAAAAGGCATCGGCAAATATTGACATGTCAAAAACCACACAAATAAACCCTTATCTGCTTTTGATGGCTCACACGATAATAAAACACACAATAGACATCGACAATAACAAAACGCTCGGTATAACTTCACATACCGATAAATTTTAACAATTCTTAAAATTTGTAAAATTTTCCGCAAAAAAATTTTTTTACAAGTTTTAAAACGAAAGTAATATTTTTTAAAAAATTTTACAAAAAAAAAGATATGACTATAATTTATATATAAGGTTAAAAAGGAGTAAAAAATGAACGTATCAAAAGTTAACAGTGTAAATTTCAGCAAACCCGTTGTGCCTGCATTTAAGAGCAGAACACCGGAAAATGAAGACAATGCAAATCAAATCCGTCATTCAAATATCGCAAACAAAATGGTAACAGTACCGGTTTCACTTTTAATGGCACTAACAGCTATGGCTGTAAATCCTGCCAAACCTTATGATAAAACACTCGAAACCGAAAACACCACAATGGTTGCTCAAGCTCCGCAAAAGAAAATAATAGATAATCCGCATATAGCTGCCAGAAAAAACAGTAAAGGTAACTATTATTTCAAAACATTCACGGATGAGCTTGGAAACACTTACTCAGTGAGATTAGCGCACTTTGAAGAAGACCATGATAATATCGTAAGAACCATGGAACTGATTCCTCACAAAATAGTTGAAAATGCTGATGATCATTACACTATAGAGGAATTTATTATCCACGAACCACCGAATAAAGATAACTGGGGTGGTTTATGGGTAAGGGAAGCCAATGATAAAACTATAACCCGTCGAGAAATAAGAATACCGGATGAAATATCACAGGATTTGGTTGACTTTTTGGTAGGGGACAAACCATACAAAAACCTCGATGTCGAAGCAGGACAGGCAGGACTGAGATGGTCTCGAACCCAAAGCGATCAGCTTCGTCCGGAAAAAGTAACTCAAAGAAGAGCAATTGGTTATTGGTAAATTGCTAAGAAATGTAACATTTTTTTAAATGATTGAAAATAGCTTAAAAAATATGTTTTTCATGTAATATGTAAAACACAAGCAAGAGGACAATCATGGGTTTTGATGCTAACAGACTGACGAACAATGAAATAGTAAAAACGCAGCAGACCGGAGTCAGCTCCGGTCAAGCTGCGCAAACAAACTCGCCTTCTTCAACTACTCCCATAGATTTTTCTTCAAAATCCGAAAAGGTGCTCAGCGAAATTGTTGAGTTTATAAACTCTGATGAATTTAAATCACTTCCGCCGGAACAACAAAAGCAGAAGTTATTTGAGCGTTTCCCCGCACTCAAAACAATGTCTGATGAGCAGATTAAACAGTACATCACAACCGCAAAACAAACAGTCGAAAATCAGAGAACAACCGAAACCGAAACATCCCAAACCGCTGAAAGCACTCAAGATACTTCAAAACAAAGTGAACTTGAAAAACTTATCAACGAATATTTAAAACAGGAAAAATCCGACATCAACGATATTGATAAACTTATTGCAAAACTTCACTCTAAAGAAAAAAGCGGTGAACTCACTGATTTAGAAAAGAAAATTCTTGAAAAATATAATGCCGCAAATCAATCGGAAACAGACAAAAACCAAAATGCTCAAGAACAAAATTCTCATTCATTAAAGCATAACCACCGAATTGACAAATTTTTAAGTGAAGAACAAATTGAAAAAATTCATAATCCCAAAACCACCGATAAAGAAAAATTAATGATATACATGGATGCCGACTTGAAAAGACATGACAAAGAATATGCTGCGCTAACATCCAAAGAGGCAAAAATTCAATATTTGGACAAAAAAATCGGTGATATAATTCCCGAGTGGAAAAATAAAACTCCGGAACAAAAAGACAAAATCATAAATGATCAGGCGCAAGAATATATGACACTTATAAACGCCTTGAATGAAGACGGTAAAACACTAAAAGATTTAAAAAATATGTCCGCCAGCCAAAAAAATGCAATAGTAATGAAATATAAAGATAATCATGGTATTCCTGAATCACCCTTAGATACTGCCGAACAAAATATCATCGCAGAAATACAAGCAGGAGACACCAATAAACAGGTAAGCTATCAAGAAATTGAAAAAGTTCTGTTAGAAAAAGAAAAAGCCGGCACCCTTACGGAAGCCGAAAGCGGCTTGCTTGAAAAATACAAATTGATGAAACGTATGGACAAACACAGTATGAAAGAACATGTCTATACCGGAGTATCGCTTTCTGAAAGAATTAAAAATGAACATTACGACAATCTGGATGAATATTTAGATGACAAAATTAAACCGAATATGAGTCGTCGAGAAGTTGTGGAAATCATTGCCGGCATGGAGAATGATCAAATAGAAACTATCGCCGAGAAATTACAATCCATGGGATATTCGGATGAAGAAATTAAAAAAATATTTTTTGCCCATAAAGCACACATAGAAGCCCACGCTACCCGAGATACCCCGGCAGCAGAAGTATTTGCTCAATCTCAAGCGCAATATATTAAAGATGATACCGTACTTGTACAAGTCGGTGAAAATACACTCCAACATCAAGAATTAATCAAACCGTTTGCACAAGGAATTAACACCTACAGACCCGACAATGAAGCAGTGCAAATATCGGCGATATTAGCATCGTCAACAAGAATCTCCGATGCAAGCAGAGCACAGTTCTCTCAATCAATTGTAGAAACGGCACAAACGGCACAAAGACAGTTGATGTTAGGCAAAATATTATCGAAAATCAAAAATGCCGCGGTAACAGAAGGCTTGGCTGCCGCATCAAATTCGGTTGATTCTTCTGTGATAAACCAATACATTTCCCACATTGAAGCCGCGATGAAAAATTATCCGCCCGCGCAACAGGCTGCAATAAGAACAGCACTTGAAACAGGCACGATTTCACAACAAACTTTATCAAAAACCGAATTGCCCGCGCAGCAGATTGTATCGGATAATCAACCCTTGCAAAAAAGCTCAATGCAGCAAAGTTTAAATCCTCAACAAGATTTGAATGTTGTACAAACACAAACAGGATTCCGCACAGAATCCGCTCCATCGGTGAAAACAACAGAAAACACATCAGATAAACCGACACAACAAACCGTCAACACCCAAAACACGACCAATGTCAGCACACCAACCGTTCCTCTCTCGCAGCTCAGCGAGCAAGAGACGATTGAACTTGCACAAAAAGCACAAGTTTTAATGGATAAAATTGAAAACTTCCAAAAGGAACAATCCCAAAGTATTAAGAATTGGGAAGAAGTACAAGCCGCAAAATCAAAATCCTCGGTCGAAGAATTAACACAAGATAGCGCAGACGCGCAGGAAATTCCAGAAGAAATTGCTCAATATGCGGATTTAGAACTTGATGAATCGGAAAAAGCAGTTTTAAAACAAGTTTTAACGGAAATGTTCACAAGCAACAGTATCAGTCGTGCATTTGAAGAACTCGGAAAAAAATTCGGCGAAAATACCCAAATGAAATTTTTGGAAGTTTTCGCTTCAAAAGGCAGCCTGTCTGATATTCGCGCCTTTGCCGAAAACTTCAAAAGCAATCCTCAAATAATTTTGACACTGTTCCAATTCAGTCAAGACCAATCACTTTTGAAATACCTTGACAATACGGACATACTAAACCTTTACTATACCGGCAAAATTACAAACATTGATGCCATTAAAGACAGATATGACGTAATATCAAAGATTATAGAAGACGGAATGAAAAACGGACAAAACCGTCAGGAATTAGGTAATCTTATAACATATCTTCCGGCAGATTTTCAAGGTGCGTTGTTGAAATCCTATCCGGATTTGGCTAAAAATGTCCCCGGTACCGATGAATGGCTCAAAAATAGCATCTCAAACGGAAGTAAAAACGATAATACACAAGCAGCCGATTATGAAACAACACTTGAAAATAAACAAGACGATATCCTTTTTGCAAATAACCCGACTGCAACCACTGAAGCTGCAATCAACCCGACACTTGTTCCAAATCATAAATACGAAAAGAACAAAAAAAGAAACGGACATATTTATATAGCATAATTAAGTTTGCTTGATTTTATAATATTTTTGTGATGTAATCTTCTTACAGCGAAAATTTTTTTCGCAAGTCCAATTGAAAGAAGACAATTAAAAATTGCCGAAAGAAATAAAATTAGCTAAATTTGCAGGTTTCTGCTACGGAGTAAAAAGAGCCGTAGAGACCGTAAAAAAATTAAAAGCCGAAAACCCGCAGCGCAGTATTTGCGTGTTGGGAGAATTGATTCACAACAGTCAGGTAATAGAAGAATTAAACGCGCTGGGTATAAAATCTTTAAAAACACTTCCCGAAAAAGGCAGCGGAATTTGCGTTGTGAGAAGTCACGGCGAAAGCCCCGAAGTTTTTGAACAAATTAAAAATTCGGGATTTGAAGTGTATGACTTGACCTGTCCCGATGTGAAAAAAGTTCAGCAAAAAGCAATCGAGCTTATAAAAGACGGCTGCTATCTGATTATCGTCGGCAAAGCCGAACACCCCGAAGTTATTGCAATAAAAGCAAACGCACATCAATACGGGGATAAAATCATTGTCGCAACAACACCCGAACAGATAAAGCCTTATGAAAACGAGTTAAAGTCGCACAAAATCGGGGTTGTTGTGCAAACAACACAAATGCTTTCAACTTTGAATGCGATAACTGATTATCTGAACACGATAACAAACGATATGGTTATAGCAAACACAATCTGCAAAAGTACGTCAATGCGCCAATCTGAAGCGGTAGAATTGGCAAATACGAGCGATTTAATGATTGTTGTCGGCTCTAAAAAGAGTGCCAACACTTCACATCTTGCACAAATTTTGGAAAATATAACACCGACAATTCACATAGAAACCGAAAAAGAATTATCCGACTACGAAGATTTAATAAACAAATCACAAAAAATATCGGTAACGGCGGGTGCATCAACCCCCCAAAACGTAATACAAAACGTAATACAAAAATTAGAAAATTATTAATACAAAAAAAAGGAGAAAAAAAATGACACAAGCAACATTAGACGAATTTGAAAAACTGTTGGAAGAAAGTTTTTCAACAAGCCACAGCGTGGCAGACATTGTAGAAGGAACAGTATTGAGAAAGGAATCCGACGGATATCTGATAAGCGTAAAAGGTGCAAAAACAGAAGCCTTTTTGCCTAACAGAGAAATATCTTCCGCAGAAGATTCCACAACTGTTGAAATAGGTGATGTAAAAGAATTTTACGTTTTGAAAGAAGAAAATGATGAAGAAGGAATGTTATTATCATTAAAAAGACTTGCATTCGCACAAGCATGGGCGCAACTTAACGATGCAAAAGTACAGGGCGATACAATTCTTGCAAAAGTTGTATCGGTTGTCAAAGGCGGAGTTTTGGTTGATGTTGCAGACCTTAAAGGTTTTATTCCCTCATCCCAACTTAGAACAGGCACACCGTTTGACGGTTTGTTAGACCAGAAAATCGAAGTAAAAGTTCTTGAAGCCGATCCGAAGAAAAATAAACTTATACTTTCACAAAGACAAGCCGTAGCAGAACAGCGCGATCAGGTTGTTGACAATATATTGGCATCATTGGAAGAAGATCAGGTTGTTAAAGGTGAAGTAGTAAGAATTGCGGATTTTGGCGCATTCGTTGATATCAACGGCATTGACGGACTTCTCCCGATTTCGGAAATTTCTTGGCAGAGAATTAAACACCCTTCAGATGTTATTTCTTTAGGTGAAACAATCGAAGTTAAGATTATCAAAATTGACAACGAATTAAAAAGAATTTCGCTTTCATTAAAGAGAATGGGCGAAGATCCTTGGCAGCAAATCGAAGGACAATTCTCCGAAGGTCAGGTTATAACAGGAACAGTTAATAAAGTAACCGGATTCGGCGCATTTATAAACATTTTCCCGGGAGTTGAAGCATTACTTCCGGTTGCCGAAATGGCAGAAGAAAATGTTAACCCGTTTAACACTTACAAAGTCGGCGACAGTGTTGAAGTTTTGATTAAAAAATTCACACCTCAAGAACACAGAATTGCTCTGAGCGTTAAAGATATTAACAAAGAAGAAACACCGGCTGAATAAGAGTTTCTAAAGGTTACAACCACACAAATAAAAACGAACGAAACAAACAAAAATTTTCGTTCGTTTTTTTGTTTGTTTTTTAAGGGGCAAAAAATTTTATTTACGGTTTTTATCAGTAATATGAAAATTGTATCAAAGATAAGAACATATTTTTTCGCGCCGAGCAAGTGTTATACCCCGATATGTAAGGCAAGATGCTGTATTGATGCACCAATTCCCGAGGGGTTTATGGAAAAGCATAAACAATTTATCCAAAGACCGGTTTACGGCGGGGTAAATATCGGACAAAACGACCCGAGAGATACGTTCAATTCGATTATTCCAAGCACTGTTCCAAGTCCCGTACGGTTTATGGGGTTTGACACCAATCACAATCCGTTATACGTTATTCCGCCTGATATTGTAAAGAAATTAAATCTCAAAACAAAAGCCCAATACCAAGCACTGATTGAAGAATATTTAAAATATAAGAACTACTGTCCTTTTCTTAATGAAATCGGCAAATGCGCAGTTTACAAGCAAAGACCTCAAATTTGCAGGGAGTTTGGAAGTTATACGGATAAAATAAATATCTGTCCGAAAAAATCGTCAAGAACGGATATTTTCAAATTCATTTGTAAAGAACTTTCCGAGGTTAATAAGGAATTTATAAAGAAAATATTTAGCAAGAAACAATAATCTTGTTGTAAAAAGTTTTTCATGATAGCATAAATTTAACAAGTTGACAGATAACAAAGAGGTAAAATATGCAAGCCCGCAGAGCATCAAGAGAATTGGCATTTATACTGTTTTCGCAGTTTGAAAAAAATATCGAATCGTATTCCAAAGAAAACATAGATGATATGATAATAAAATCGGTAAGAGTGTTGAAAAGCAGTGCAACCGACGAATTAAAACTATCATTGGGCGCACTTATGGATATGAAAAACAAAATATCGGATTACGAAGCAGAACACGAAACCAACCTGAACAGACCGATGGATGCGGCAAATGTTGCAGTTCCGATGGTTATGACATCTGATTTGTCCTCAAGAATTGATGAAATGATAGAAGTTGCCGAAAAATCATTGCTGGCTTTAGAGATTGCCGAATTTACGACATTGGAATCTCAAAACGAAGTTAAGGAATATACCGAAAATATTATAAAAATATATCAACAACACAATAAAGAAATTGACGGACTAATAAAAAAATACGCAATAGGATGGGATTTTGACAGGCTTGTAAAAATGGATAAAGACATTTTGCGTATTGCTATATCGGAAATTCTATACATAAAAGAAACACCGGCAAAAGTAGCCGTTGATGAGGCGGTTGAGCTTGCAAAAAAATACTCGACAGACGACAGTTCATCATTTATAAACGGCTTGTTGGCAAAAGTTATTGTTGAATGCGGAATCAAAGGGTAATTTTTGTAAATAAGAATGTTTGAAATTTTTAAAGATAAGTTTAATAACCTTAAACAGGCACTGACAAACACCGCTCAGACTTTGGTGGGAAATGTTGTATCAACCGTAAGTTCAAATGATGATACATACAGTGAATTTACGCTTGACGAAATTGAAGACACACTTATCAGTGCGGATTTAGGGGTCGGATACGCCGCTGAATTGACTGACAATTTACGCAACAAAAAAGATGCAAAGCCTTCGGAATTAAAGAATTATTTGAAAGAAGAATTTAAAAAAACACTCGCACAAGCCGGAAAGACGGAATTAAATTATGATGAAAACGGGCTTAACATATATTTTATAACGGGAGTAAACGGAGCGGGAAAAACAACATTAATCGCAAAAATGGCTTATCGGTTTAAACGGGAAGGGAAAAAAGTTCTTGTGGCGGCGGCGGACACTTTCAGAGCGGCAGCCGAAGAACAGTTAAATATTTGGTCTGACAGGGCGGGAGCTGATATTGTCAGAAGGGATAAGGCTGATCCGGCATCGGTTGTTTATGAAGCTATCCAAAAAGCAAAAGCCGAAAATTACGATGTAATACTGACAGATACGGCAGGCAGGCTGCAAAATAAATTCAACCTGATGGAAGAATTGAAAAAAATTAAAACGGTGATAGATAAACAAGCACCGCAAAGCCTGAAAGAGAGCATACTTGTAATAGATGCCAACACCGGACAAAACGGATTGCAGCAGGCAAAAGTATTTTCGCAAGCCGTCAATTTAACATCCGTTGCACTGACAAAACTTGACGGAAGCGCAAAGGGGGCAATAATTATTGCGATTGCAAAAGAGATGAAACTTCCGGTAAAACTTGTGGGAACAGGCGAAAAAATGGAAGATTTGAAAGCGTTTAATCCTGATGAATTTATAGACGCTTTGTTTGAGAATTAATTTTTGGGGTATAAATTGAAGGGTCGAAAATGGAAGTATTAAATTCGGTAAAGACGAAACTGGGTAATACGGTAGAGTTGATAGGTGAAGAAGGGGAAAATAATATACTTATAATCGGCGTATTTCATGGCGACGAACCGCAAGGCAAATACCTGATAGAAAAGTATATAACCACACTTGCCCCCTCTCCCTGTCCCTCCCCCTCAAGGGGGGAGGGGAAATGCCCGAAAAATCATTATACAAAAACAGCTTTAAACAATGCAAAAGAACTCAGAAAGAATCAAACTGATGCAGAAAATATATTATGGGAATATTTGAGAGGAAACAGATTTTACAACCTGAAATTTAAACGACAACAACCGATAGGCAAATATATTGCTGACTTTGTATGTTTTGAACATAAAATCATAATTGAGCTTGACGGAAGCCAACATTTGGACACAAAAGAATACAATGACGAACGAACTAATTATCTGAAAAATTGCGGTTACCAAGTAATAAGAATTTGGAATAATGAAATATTTAACAATACGGATGGTGTATTAGAATACATTATAAATGCCCTCCCCCCCCGAGGGGGAGGGTTTGGGAGAGGGGGC
>CANQSZ010000040.1 GCA_947626645.1 Candidatus Gastranaerophilales bacterium | reverse complement strand
TCAAGTTCGTACCATTTACCTTCGTATTCTATTCTCATAACGTTAGGTTTCGGCATATATATATCATCAAATTTGTTTTCGAGAATTTCTTTTCCGTCATAGCCCACAATTCCGTATTTGAAGTTTTTGTATGTCAAAAACATCTGCCCGAAAAGGATATCAATTTTAGAATATTGCGGTTTAACTATTGTGTTTCCCCATTCGTCATAAATACCGTAGTCATGGTCATTGCCGAATTTTGCAAATTTACTTACCAACCTGTCCGCATGTCGATATTTAATCGGTACGAGAACATTTCCGCTTGTATCTATAAGTCCGTATTTATATCTTTTGTTTTGCACAATCCACGCATGATTTCCGAGCCTTATCAATTTTCGGTACTGTGCAGGAACTACAATATTGTCGTTTTTGTCTTTTAATCCCCATTGTGAGTCTTGAGAATATGTTACAACATCGGTCGTTGTCAGTTCTCTTTCTTCCGCTTCAATCGATTGTGCCGGTAATACTGAATTTACTGCCGTAAAAAACATTAATCCCAATAAAACAAAAAACTTTTTCATATTTTATATGATAGCATAAAATTAATTATGGTATAATTTTTATGGGGTAAATTTAATGGAAGATGTAAAAGCAAAATTAATTATCAAATTTGTTGCGGGAATAATTGTTCTTGCTGCTTTGATTGTATCATTGCCTTTGGTAATTTATTTGAAAGTTCTTCCTTTTGCGGTATCTAATGGTAGGGCAGTTTCTTATATAGAAAATATCCTTGAAAAATCTCTTAAAACCGATGTTGAAATTAAGAATCCGAAATTAGTTACGAGTTTATCTCCCGATTTGTATTTCGGGTTTGACAGTTTCAAATTGTCCGACAAAAATAAATCATATCTTGATATAGAGGATTTTAAAATAAAAATCTCTTTGATTGACGTTTTAAAAAAGAAGATAACGGTTGAAAATTCCGCGGTGAAATATGCTTTTGTTGATGTAAACAGAGTATTAGAGATGCCGGTGTTAAAAAATCAAAACGAGCAGCCCGAACAACAAGGCGAATGGGTTGTGGATATTTTTCAATCGGTACTTAATGTTGAACAAGCCGATATTATCTACACTTTAGATAAAAATACCAATATAAAAATTGACATATCGGGTCTGCAAATCGATGATGACGTATTAAAAAAAAAGGTAAAATTTAAGGTCGTAACGGATATTACAAAAGGAAACAACAAACTTCACATAACAACTTCAGACGGCGGGTGTGTTTATCTTCTTAACAAAGAAAAATTCGTCATGGAAAATTCGGAAATTTTCGTTAACAATCGTAAAATCAATTTGAGCGGATTTGTTGACAGTAAGTCGAATTATAAAATAGAGTTAAATTCCCAAAAGTTTTCCATACCTGATGTGATTGATTTGTTAAATTCACAAATTGTTCCGAATAATATCGGAGAAATGCTTGTGTATTTCAAAGATATCAACGGCGATTTCAATTTCGACGTCAGTCTTGATAATAAAAACATGAACGGGGATGTTAAATTAAATTCTCTGTCGTTTAAATTGATACCGTTTATGGATTTGCCGATACTTTTGAATAAAGGAAAAGTAAATTTTGACAACAACAGAATAACTTTAAAAGATTTTGGGGGATATTACAACGGAAAATCGGCAAACAGAATGGATTTTGAAGGCACGGTCGATGATTATTTTAAATCGATTGACACAAATCTTGTCGGTAGTGCGGTTGTAACAAATGATTTTGCAAAAAATTATTTGTCAAAAATGGCAAACTGTCCGATATCCATGAAGGGTCAAGCCGATACAAAGATAAAATTAAAATCAAAGTATAATAAAATCGATTTACATTGGATATATTGGTTTAAACAAGGAAACGGATTTGTATTTGACGGCTCCGAATCGGTTATGAACGATGCGGCAACAAGGGTTTTAGCCGCAAAAATGTCGTTTGAAAATATGCTTTTAAATATTAAATCAATAAATTACTATGCCACAAACGATAAAATCGACAGGGCAAATGCACGTATTCCGATTTTGAGTATGAACGGTAATATTGATTTTTCAAACGGTCAGACTTTTGTCAAAGATTTCGGGCTTGAACTTCCAAAACCTATGCCGAGCGGTTTTTTGAATTTCCTTTTAAAACAGCGTCTTTTCAGGAACGGAACATTCACGGGAAAAATGCAGCTTGTAAATACCGGTGAATTTCCTGTGTTAAGCGGCGATATGAAAATTGATAAGGTGGGTATTCCAAGCCAAAGATTATTCATTAACAGTGCCGAATTAAAAACTACGGACAATTATTTGAAAATCAATTCAGACGGTAGATTCAGAGGGTCAAAATATCTTCTCAAAGGTAAATTTGTTAATCGGATGACATTCCCGATAATTGTTAAGTTTGCGGAATTGGATATTGATAATATAGATGTGGAAAGGTATTTGAGAATTTTCAATAACCAAGCCCCGGGAACACAAACCGCAGAGCAAAGAAAAGCCGCCGTCGAACAGGCTGCCGAACAAAATATCTCGGAAGATGAAAACGATGATGCGGCAACGTTTGATTTGGCAAATCTTATTATTGAAAAATGTATTTTCAAAATCGGTAAAGGGTTTTATAAAGACATTAATTTTTCCAACGTAAAAGCCAATATGACACTTGATAAAAACAGTGTATTGAAACTTGATTCAAACAAATTCGACATCGCGGAAGGCACATCCTCTGCGGATATAGTTTGCGATATAAAAAATCATTTGTATAAAATGCGGCTGGCTTTAATACAGGTTAATTCGGATTTAATAGCAACATCGTTGTTGAATTTGCCGCGCGAAATAAACGGAAAAGCAAGCGGGCTGATTGAATTAAATACCGATAATTCTTTAAAACTTAACGGCAGAATACAATTCAGAGTGTATGAGGGAATTATTGCAAAAATCGGGCTTGTGGAATATGCAATGAAAGTTGCGGCATTATTCAGAAATCCTTTGACAATGGTTTCGCCCACGATTATAAACGATTTGGTGTCAATCCCCGAGGGCAAATTTGACCAAATTGACGGTGAATTGAAACTTAAAGATAACGTCGTTCAGCCGATGATGATTAAATCTTCGTCGCCTCAGTTAAGCTCTTATATTGTCGGAACTTACAATTTGGAAACGTCTGATGCCGCATTGAGAATTTATACAAAATTTTCCAACAGCAAAAAAGGTTTTTACGGATTTTTACGTAACCTGTCTTTAAATTCTTTGGCTAACAGAATACCGTTGAGCAGCCGAAATGACAGTAATTATTACGAATCGGAAATCTCTCAACTTCCCGCAATTGATGCCGATGAAAAAGATTGTCAAATTTTCCTGACAAAAGTTGACGGCGATGTGGTTCAAAATAACTTCCTTTCTTCTTTGAAAAAAATTAAATAACAAATTGTGAAGTTATCGGTTATTATGTTGTAAAAATGATTGCTTTATAGGATAATAGTTCTGTGTAGCTAACATTTATGAATTGAATAATTAATAACAATTCGGGAAGGATTGAAAATTAATGGATATATTTTCGTTGTTTACATTATGCGGAGGTTTGGCATTTTTCTTATACGGAATGATAGTAATGTCCGGCGGATTAGAAAAAATTGCCGGCGGGAGAATGGAAAAACTCCTCGAAAAAATTACCTCTAATCCTGTAAAAAGTTTCCTTTTGGGCGCGGGTATTACAATCGCAATCCAGAGTTCATCAGCCGTTACGGTTATGCTTGTCGGGTTTGTAAACTCCGGTATTATGAAACTTTCCCAGTCAATCGGAATAATCATGGGCTCAAATGTCGGAACAACGATAACTTCTTGGATTTTAAGTTTGGCGGGGATTCAAAGCGACAACTTTTTTATCCGCTTTTTAAAACCCGATTCGTTTTGTCCGATTTTGGCTTTAATCGGTGTTATTATGATAATGACTTCCAAAAATAATTTATCAAGACGTAAGAATTTTGGAACTTTTCTTGTCGGGTTTGCGGTTTTGATGTTCGGTATGAACCTGATGTCGTCATCAATGGCACCTTTGGCTGATGATCCGGCATTTGGAAATATTTTGACCCTGTTCACAAATCCGTTTTTAGGACTTTTGGTCGGTATGATTGTAACCGCCGTTATTCAAAGTTCTGCCGCTTCTGTCGGTATGCTTCAGGCACTTTCCATGACGGGTAGTATATCTTACGCAATCGCCGTTCCGATTATTATAGGGCAAAATATCGGAACTTGTATTACCGCAATTCTTTCAAGTATCGGTGTTAATACCAATGCAAAAAGGGTTGCGGTCGTTCATGTGATTTTTAATGTTTTGGGCGCTTTAATTTTTCTTCCGATTTTTGAATTTGGTCATTATTTTATAAATTATCCGTTTGACCAAGCGGCTAACCCTTTTGGAATTGCCGTTGCACATTCTATTTTCAATGTCGGAACTACGTTTTTACTGTTCCCGTTTGCAAAATTGCTTGAAAAATTGGCATTATTTCTCGTTAAAGAGCAAAAAGACGAAAAACTTGTCATACTTGATGAACGCTTGCTCTTAACCCCTTCGATTGCCATTGCTCAGTGCTATAAAACAACCGGAACCATGGCAAAAATTACCAGAGAAACACTTGTTATGTCCGTCAGAATGTTAAAACAGTACAATCCGAAAGTTGCGGAAGTTATCAATAAAAACGAAATTTTAATTGACAAATACCAAGATACTTTGGAATCTTTCCTGCAAAAACTCTCGGGTAAAGAATTGTCCGATGAAGACAGTAACAAGATTTCGCAGTTAATTCTTTCAATTTCGGATTTTGAAAAAATTGCCGACCATGCAATTCATATTTTGAATATAGCAAACAAAATGCACCGCAAAGAATGGGTGCTTTCGGCTCAAACGGTTGAAGAATTAAAACATGTCGTTAATGCCGTTAAAGAAGTGTTTGATGTTACGGTTAGCGCATTTATTGAACATGACTTGGAAAAAGCCTATCATGTCGAGCCGTTGGAACAGGTTGTTGATGATATCGCTTATGTTGCCAAGAAAAACCATATTAAACGTGTTAAAAAAGAAAAGTCGCATATAAAACGAGGGTTTGTTTATGCCGAAGTTTTGAACGATTTGGAACGAATTTCCGATCATTGTTCAAATATTGCAACAAATATTATCCAGTCTATTCATTCGTCTATCCCGAAACATATTTTGAAAAATAAATTAAAAGAGGTAAGAAACGAAGAATTTTTGCAGGCTTTGGAAGAATTTAAGTCACAATATGCGGTTGAACCCATATCCGTATAGCTAAAAATTAAGGAAAGTATATGATAACAATTGAACCCGAAAAAAAATACTGCATAGAAAATGTGTATCCTGTTTCAATGTCGGAGGAGGATATGAATTATTGCGTAAAGCCTGCCGCACTGTTGAATTTTATGCAGGATTTGGCGGCAAAATCCATTGCGCATATCGGTTATGAATATTCCGTTGAAGGGCTTTCTCAAAGAGGTCTTGGGTGGTTTTTAATCAGGTACGGAATTGAATTTGACGATTATCCCATCGGAGTAAAAAATATAAAAGTTCAAACAGAATGCCGCGGGGTCAATAAAATGACGACTTATCGTGATTTTGAGTGTTTCGATGCCGATACGGGCAAAAGACTTTTGCGCTCTGTTACATCGTGGTATATTGTCGATTTAAAAAATAAATCGCTCGTTAATATATCTCAGGAATTTCCCGATTTTCTCGTATTTGAAAAAAGAGAAGATGACCTTGTTTTAAATAAAATTAAACCCATACAGGATTATGACAGTGAAAAGATTTTCCATGTAAGGTATGATGATTTGGATATGAACGGGCATGTTAATAACACCGTTTATATCACTTGGGCAATGGAGGCTTTGGATTTTGATTTTCGCTCAAAACACAAACTGAAAAACCTTGATATATATTTCAAACACGAAGTATGCTACGGCGATGATATTATTTCGATGGTTAAATATGACAAAGAAAATCTTATAACCGAACATCTTATAAAAAATGCGGCGACAGGCGATGAGGTTTGTCTTTTAAAAGCAGAATTTGTGAATATATAGCATTATCGGAAAAATTATGCTAAAATAAAAAAAATGTTTTAGGACAAAAGGGAGTAATCATGAAAGAAAATGTATTATCAATGTTGGATCAAAGTACAAAATTGTACGGAGAAAGAATAGCTCTGGGCAAAAGAAATAAATACGGCTGGAAAGAGCTTACATATAAAGGTTTAGGTCTGTTAACAAAACAGTTTGCACGATATTTAATTTCCGATTTGCAAATGCAAAAAGGTGATAAACTTGCGATATTATCAGAATCCATGCCGGAAATCGGTGCATGTTTATTCGCATCTGTCATATCAGGCATGATAACCGTTCCGTTAGATAATAAACTTACGATTTATGAATTGGAATCAATATTATCAAGCTGTCAGCCTACAGTATTTGCATTTTCACAGGCAAATTACGAAAAAGCGCTTGAATTAAAAAAGCGTATCCCCTCAATTAAGCATCTTATATTGATGGATGAGCCGATTTATAATATTGATATTCCGAGTTTATACACTCTGCCTTCCGAGACCGAGTGCAAATGGCGTCATCGCTCATTAAGAGATACGGCATTAATTATTTACACATCAGGCACAACCGGTGCGCCTAAAGGTGTTCAAACCACATTCGGTAATATGACAACTCAGGTTATCGAGCTTGACAGAATCATGCCTGAAATCTTGCCGAAAGAAAGTGTCAATCTTCTTTCAATATTGCCGATGAACCATTTGTTTGAATTAACGGTCGGATTTTCGACATTTTTAAGCAGAGGCTCATCAATTTTCTATCCGAGAAGTTTGAAACCTAAAGACATTTTGGCCGATATGCGCGAAAAACATATTGATTTTATGATAGTTGTTCCCGCGTTTTTGAAGTTGTTAAAAATGACAATCGAGGCGGATATAAAATCGCTGCCGGAAGATGAGCAACTGTTGTTTGAGCGCTCTTATGCCGCAGCCGAATACATAACCGACTACGAAATAAGACGTCAATTATTCAGAAGCATTTTGGCAAAATTTGGCGGAGATTTTTACGGATTTATCGCAGGCGGTGCGCCGTTAGACCCGACTGTGGGCGAATTTTTTGAAAGAATAGGTATAAAAATCTTCCAAGGCTACGGTCTGTCGGAAACGAGCCCCGTTATATCAATGGATAGAGGCGAAGAAAGAAAATTAACCTCTGTCGGACCTGTTTTGGATTCTTACGATGCCAAAATCGACCCCGAAACGGGTGAGCTTATGGTTAAAGGACCTTCCGTTATGAAAGGGTATTACAACAACCCCGAAAAAACGGCGGAAGTTTTAGAGCCTGACGGCTGGCTTCACACAGGCGATATCGGCGAATTTGATGCCGACGGCAGACTTTATATTACCGGAAGAATTAAGAACATGATTGTACTTTCCGGCGGTAAAAAAGTGTTCCCCGAAGAAGTTGAAGCCGTATTGGAAACCAATTCCAATTTTGCCGAGGTTTGCGTGTTCGGCGCAACAAGAACTTCCGGTGCAAAAGACGGTACGGAAGAAATTATGACCGTCATTGTTCCGACTCAAGAGGTTTTGGATAAATACTCCGATTCTGACGCACTTCAAAACTTTATTGTAAAAGAGGTTAAGGCACTTTCCGTTCAATTGGCACCTTATAAAAGACCGGTCAATATTGTTGTCAGAAAAGAACCCCTGCCGAGAACTTCAACCAGAAAAGTTAAACGCAGCGTGGTAAAAGAAGAAACTCTTGCCTGCTCATAATTTTAAAATTCAGGCGGGTTATTTTATTTCATTCATAATTTTTTCAATACCCTTTTCATATTCCTGTTGATTGGGGTATTGCATTCTGACGTAGTGAAAATCGGGGCTTACACCTTCAAGGTCTGCTCTTGCCATTATTTTTGCTATTTCCAAATCCGTTGGTGTTTTGAATATTTTAATAACATCGGGTTTGCTTATTTTTTGAGTATTGTATTTTTCAAACCAATGGTGATTTGCGATAAGGTTAATTATTCTTTCGCTTTCTTTGGGGGTAAAAAATATTTCGTATTTAGGCATAATTTCTTTTGCATATTCTGCGCTTAATACGTAGTGTCCGTGGTCTATTATATGTCCTCTTTTGCCCAAATCGTGCAGCAACATTGCCATTTTTGCAACCGATTTATCTCTTGGAGCTAATTTTTGATACTGCGAATTTTTCATCATGTTTTGCAGGTTAATAAACGTGTGAGATGATATATCATAAGCGTGAGTTTTATGCTGAACTTTTCCGATTGTTGTTGCAAACTCCGGACAACCTTTTATTATTTTGTTGAAAAGAATTTGCGCTTTTTTATCTTCAAGTATGCAGCTGTTTTTCAGAGTAAATCTTTCAACAATTTTTGCCAAGGCTTTTTCATTTTCACTACTAATATTTTTGGGAATAATTCCAAGTCCTTCCAAATCATCTTCCATTCTCAGCATAAATTTTTCAAGCAATTGATTTTGTTTATTTTCTTCTAACGGTTCGATTAATTTTTTTATATCTTCTACGTACTTTGTTCTGGGATATTTCATCGTTATACCGTTATGAGCAAATTTTCTAAAGTCAAAATTTTCTATAATCTTGTCGGTTTTCTCGTTTGTTTTAAGAAACACATCAACAAAATCTTTGCGATATTTCAAGCAGGTCGGAATATATTTAATGCCGATAGCTCCGAAAGACACGCAATCGGTTTGATTTGCAGTTTGCATAAGGTACGTTTTTTTTGATATATTTGCTGCATTCATACTTTTATAAAATATTTGACTGATTTTTGGTATAATCATTTTCTTGACCTTTGGTTTTATGCGAGTATCAATTATAATTATTTTGATGCTGTTTTTTCGTCAATATTGTTATTGTTCTTGTTATTGTTATCGGTATTATTGTCGGATTCGTTGTTTTGTTTGTTAAATCCCAAGAATTTCATAATCGGGTGGATTAGTTTAGCGGCAGTGAGAGGTGCAACAACTGCCAAACCGGTTACGGTTCCGATAAGAGAACTTGTTTCAATAACACCGTTTGCAAAATATTCGCTTTCAAGGTTAATGTTTTCTCTGGTGAATTTGTCTCCGGTTTTGGATAAATCGCTTAATTCCTTTAATTTTGCGAGCTTTTCTTCTTCGGTTAGTTTGTGGAATTTGGTAAATTGTTCGGGGGTTTTGAATGCTTTAAATACCGCATCGTCTTTGTATAATTTTTGTGCTAGTTTAAATCCGCCGTTTTTAAATACGGGGATAATTACGGCCATATACAATGCCAAACTCAACATTTGGTACAGAAATTCTTTTGTAGCCGAGAATCTTTTTGTATGGGGGTCAATTTTTTTATCCATAAGAATAAACCCCGGGCGACCGATAGAGTTCAAGCCTGTTTTTATTGACATTTGAGCCGCGGTACTTTCGGTTATGTTATAGAATGTGGGACTTGCCAGTATATTTTGTATTCCTTCTATCATAATCCCACCTTCATTCTTGAATTGGCAAAGTCTGCCATTTTATAATTATACACGGGCAATTTTGTTTGCAATGCAACTCTGCCCGTAGATGATATCTGCTGCTTACTTACGGTCGGTACCGATTGTGTGTTATCGGTTATGTCAAGTTTTTGAGCTTTTCTTGCTTTGTTTTTATAAATTCTTTCGGTAAAGGGTTTAACGACCAACGAGCATAATCCCGGGATTACCAAGAGTGCCGCGCCCCAAACACCAGCCGTCATAAGGTTATGTTTTGCACGCATTGCGGCTTTGGGGTCTGTTTTAAATAAATCCGCTCCTTTTGCCGCCAATTCTCCGCATGCCCAATATGTCGGCACGGCTACAATTTCGGTTATCCCTTCTCGCAGTGCCGTATATTTTTTTGTTTCATCAGGACTTTTTTTGTCCATCATTGTAAACAACGGTCGAAAAACTATCTCCGCCGAGGCTACCGCCATTACGGGATAGATAGGTTTATTATTTTTTCCTATGTATGTAAAAAATTTTTTCAAACCTGCAATTGACATTTTTTCCTACCAAGTCATTTTCAATAAGAATTTTATTCCATCTTTTATATTAAATCAAAGAAAAATAAAATTTGCTATATTTATATAAATTATTACAAAATATTAATATTTAAAACATCCTATTTCATGGTCATCTGCTATACCTATTGCTTGAAGGTATGAATAAATAATTACCGTTCCGACGTATTTCATTCCGCGTTTTTTCAAATCTTTAGAGATTTTATCCGATAGCGGGGTTGAAACGGGAATGTTTTTTCCGTCGCTTTTTATTATTTTATTATCGGTAAATCCCCATATATATTTTGAAAAACTTCCAAATTCTTTTTGAATTTCGATAAATATTTTTGCGTTTTCAATCGCACTTTTTATTTTGCTTTTGCTTCTGATTATTTCGTGATTATTAACAAGTTCGTTAATTTTTCTTTCATCGTATTGAGAAACTTTATTAACATCAAAATTATCAAACGCTTTTTTAAATGCGGGTCTTTTTTTCAAGACTGTAATCCAAGATAAGCCCGCCTGAAAAGATTCTAAAACGAGCAGTTCAAAAAGTTCTCTGTCATCATATTTCGGAACTCCCCATTCTTCGTCGTGATATTTGACGTAAACTTCTTCTTTTTCATTAACCCAGAAACATCTGTTCATTGTTTTTTCCTCTTTTGCCTATTATAATATAATCGAAATATGACAAAATGTGTAGTTTAGTACAATATTGACAATTTTAGTGTATAATTTTATCAGGTTTATAAAAAAAATAACAGACGAGGGGAAACAGGGTTAATTATGAATAAGAAAAAAATAAGTTTATTGGTTGTTATGGCATTATTATCAACATGTACGATAATGAGCGGTTCTGCGTATTCAAAACAATTACACACCGAGCAGGAAAATGCTCCTTCGACGGTTGAAGCTCAAATGCCCGAACAGCAGCCGGCGGATTTAGTTGAAGATACAAATAATAATAATGACGATGAAGAAGAAATTAAAGGCAACAAAGAGGCTTTAGACAAAGCTCAAGAGTTGATGAATCAAAAAGAATACAACTCCGCAATCGAGTATCTGAACGCTTTTATTATCGCAAAACCTAAAAAATATGAAGGTTACAAGCTCAGAGGTGATTCATATTACGCAATGCGACAATATCCCCTTGCCGAAGCCGATTACAAAAAGGCAATCGAGTTAAAAACCGATGACGATAAATTTATTACGAATACAAAGGTAATCAGCGCAGTTGTATTGGGTGCCGATAAAAACGAGCAGCTGCAAAACCCCGAATTGGGCAATTTGTATGCACGCTTAATGTATGCGCAAAAAGCTATGAACAGTATGGCTTATGAGTCTGCTTATGAAAATGCCGTAAAATACAATTCTCATATATATTTGCCAAAACCGAACAAACTTGAGGTTTCGGCAATTAACTGTCCTCAAAAATACGGCAAGGTTTTAAACCCGAAAGGCGATGATAAATACCTTTACGGTGCGATTGAAGATATTGAACACGGCAACTTTGTGGATGCGGTGTTTAACAGTAACCATTTAATAAATGCTTATCCGAATTATTATATGAGCTACTATTTGAGCGGTGTTGCTTTAATCGGTATGGATAACGAAAAAGAGGCGATTGATGCTTTCAATCGCGCTATTGCCCTTAACCCCAATGATTTTGAATCCATGGCAAGTTTGGGACAGATTTATTATTACAATGCCGAGAAAACTTTTTCTCAAAAAGATGCCCAAAAATCAATCGATTATTTCAATCTCGCATTGAAATATAACCCGAATTGCTATTCGTATCATTTTTATATAGGCTTAAATCAACTGTTAACGGGTCAATTTGACGAAGCAACAGTCAGCTTTTCAAACGCGGTTAAATTAAACCCGAATGATTATAACAGCCTGTCATACAAATTGATTGCCCAATACATCAAATCCGATTACAAAAGCGTAATTGAAGGGGCAACCAATCTTTTATACAAACGTGTTTCCAATTACAATTCGATTTTATACCTCAGAGCATTGGCTTATTACAAGTCGGGTTCTTATGATTTGGCACTTGATGATTTAGCTGCCATTCAAAATAATGTTAACGATATATTTGATGAAGATGTAAGAGTAAAATCCGAAAAAGATGATGCTTTGGAAAGTTATACCTATTATCTGAAAGCTAAAATAATGGAGGCACAAGGTAACGGTGCAAAATCCGATTTGCAAAAAGCGTTCCGCAACCCGATTATCCATAAACTCGATTCTGTGGAAAAAAGTATTACTCCGTTTACCAATATGTTAGATTCTCATACTCTTTCCGATGAAGAATACCAAAAATATAACAATTACTATATGGGCGAGCTTCCCGCTATGTTGAAATCGGATTTGAGTATCAAAGAAAAAGATATTGAAAATCAGTACGATTACATAAGAACAACTTTTGATGATATCGGCGTAACTTTTACCTACACAAATCCTGATTATAAATTGGCTCTGATACCGGATTACGTATTAAAAAGATACCCGCTGGTTCAGTTGAATCAACATCATTCTTGCGCAATTGCAACGCACCCCGAACAAGAAAAAACGGTGGAATTTGTTGAGATGCCCAAAAAGGTAGAATCCGCCGAAAATGTCGAAAAAGTTGCCGAGGCTGAAAAAGTCGAAACTGTCGAAAAGGTTGCCGAGGTTGCGGAAACTCAAAAAGTTGACGATGCTCCAAAAACAGAAAATGCTCCAACCGTTGAAACCGTTGAGGAAACTCCAAAAGTTGAACAAGTTGAAAATGTTGTGAAAACCCAAGAGGTTGAGAAAGCTCAAGAAGTTGAAACGACTAAAGAAGTTGAAAAAGCCGAAGAAGTTGAAACTCCAAAAACGGCTGAAAGTGTAAAAGAAAAACCGCTTAAAAAAGAGAATGATGCGGAGCAAATTTTGGCTAAAGAAGACGAAACATCAGTTGCCCAAGCAATAGCATCAAATGCTTTGTTTGCCGCATCAGCAGCTGCAAAAGAGGTCGCTCAACCCGAATTATCCGAAGTAACCGAAACTGTTCAAACGGCACAAAACGCTTTGGAAACCGCGCAAAAAGTTGAAGAAGCCGCACAAAAAGTTGAAGAAACTTCACAACAAGTCGAAGAAACCGCTCAAGATGTTGAAAAAGCTGCTGTTTCCACCGAACAACCGGTGTTAAAAATTAAATCCGAAGAAACTGATAAAAACACCGGAAAAACCGTTGTGAAAGCTCAAGAGGTTAAACAAGAGGTAGAAAAGCCCGTTGCGGATACTTCGCCTGTCGTAAATGAAAAACATGCAAAGGTTAACCCGAAGGACTATGATTTTGTTCATAAGCCTTTACCGGTAATTGATGAAAACACCGACGTTATAGAATTGGAGCCCCAAAGAGTTGATTATTCAATCCCAAATCAATTGTCGGGTGCGTTTGGCGGCTTTACGATTCCGAAAATTACCGATAATTTTTCGGGTGCAAACGAAAACAAAAGTATAAAAACCGCCGAAGAAGTAACAGACGATGATGAAAGAATTGTTTTACCCGAAAACGGCACCGAAATTAAAGAAGAAAGCGTCGAAGTTCCTGTCGTTAAGGTTCCCGAGTTTTCAAATGATATTGAAAAAACAGCTCAAACTGCCGAAACTTCAGCCGAACAAATTGCCAACACAGTTGACAATTCCGCTGAAGATTTAGCCGCAAAAGAAGCTGATGTTTTAAAAGAAGAACAAGCCGCATCGGATAATCTCCAAGCTGTATCGGATAATATCCAAACAACATCGGAAGAAATGGCATCAGATTTTGTGCCTGCAAAACCGACAAGAAAAGAACGTGCCGCAGCCAGAAAGGCACAAAAAGAGGCTAAAAAAGCCGAAAAAGCAAGACTTGCCGCAGAGAAAAAAGCCGCAAAAGAGGCTGAAAAACAAGCTAAAAAGCAAGCAAAAGAACAGGCAAAAGAAAACTTTGAAGATGAGTCCAAAGAACTTCCGGTTCTGAG
>CANQSZ010000039.1 GCA_947626645.1 Candidatus Gastranaerophilales bacterium | reverse complement strand
ACAGGTTTAACTACAAACGGTTCTGTCTGTACCGACATTGTATGTTTATTTGTTCCTTTAATAGCCAAGTTTTCCATTTTTCGATGGTTGGCAGATATTTTTTTATTACGCCCGAAACTTACTTCATTAACTTTCATTTTACGCTCCTTAGTATCCGTTTTCAATCCATTCTCGGACTCTGAATTTTGCGCCTAAATCTTTTGAAATTTGTTCGCATTTTTCAAGGTTTATATGCCGACCTTTAAATCCTTCAACAACGCTTGCGGTCGTTGAAATACCTTCATCAGTGCAGCATTTGATAAATTTTTTTACTTCGTCATAAGCGTTATCAAATTTCGGCTGCGACAATTCATCGTATTCAAATTTATCCGGTGCGTTCAAACTTACCGAAAATTCATCAACCAAACCTTTCAATTGCGGAACTATGTTTGTTTTATATACAAAATTTGCATGTCCGTTTGTGTTTACTCTTATTTTTACATTAGGGTAATTTTCTTTTATATATTTTGCAACTTGTTTAAGGGTGTCAAACTTCAACAACGGTTCGCCGTAGCCGCAGAAGATCATTTCATCGGAAAGTTGAAAATTTTTCAATTGTTCAATGACATCATCTGATGTGATATCCTCGTTTTCAAGCCACAAAGGCTGACCGCAGACATTGTCTTTGTCTTGGCGGATACAAAATATACACTCGTTGGTGCATCTGTTTGTGAGATTTATGTATATTTTACCCTCTAAAGAATATACTAAAGTGTTTGACATGCTATATCCTTTTAATTGTTATATTTACATTATTGTACGCACAAACTTTTTTATCAAGAGGGGTTTTAATCCCTTTCTCAGTTTTTGGCGGTTTCGTGATAAATTTTTTATTTTATATTGCGTGCGAATTTGGACAATAAATTTTGTTTGTCATAAACTGGGGTTATGTATGATGATTATTCAAAAATTCTTACGGAGCTGAAAAATCATTCGCACTTAAGAGATTTAAAAAATTTTGAGGATAAAGACGAAAAATATATTTATTTTCGCGGCAAAAAACTGTTAAATTTATCCTCAAATAACTACCTGAACTTTGCCGATAATAAAAAAATTACGGAAGAATTTTTGTTGCAATACGGCGGTAAATATTCTTTCGGCAGTGCTTCTTCAAGACTTTTGACGGGCACTTTACCTGTTTATAGCGAGTTGGAAAATTTGCTTTGCCGTCTTTATTCAAAAGAAGCCGCGCTGATATTTAACAGCGGTTATCATGCAAATGTCGGGATAGCAAGCGCACTTAACCAAAAAGGCGATGTGATTTTTTCCGACAAACTTAACCACGCAAGTATAATCGACGGTATGCGCTTGTCTGATGGGAAATTTTTCCGCTATCCTCACAACGATACCGCCGCTTTGGAAAATCTTTTGATTAGAGAAAGAAATAATTTTAACAATGCCATTATAATTACCGAAAGTGTTTTTTCTATGGACGGTGATATTGCGGATTTAAAAAAGATTGTTGAATTAAAGAAAAAATATAACTGTATTTTGGCAGTTGATGAAGCACATGCTTTCGGTGTTTTCGGGCAAAGCGGGCTTGGTGTTTGTGAAGATTCGGGTACAATCGGGGATATTGATTTAATTATCGGAACTTTCGGCAAATCCGTCGGTTCAATCGGTGCTTTTGCCGCGGGAAGTAAAATTCTTATCGATTTTTTAATAAATAAATCAAGACCTTTCATATTTTCAACCGCAATTGCACCGATAAATGTCGCTTTCACAAAATGGGTTATCGAAACAAAATTCCCGCAAACAAAAGAAAAACGAAAAAAAATGCTGACTCTGGCAAAGAAATTTAACGGTCAAAGCCAAATAATTCCGGTGATTACAGGCGATAACCAAAGGACTGTTGAGATGTGCGAAATTCTTTATAATAACGGATATTTTACGCTTCCGATAAGACCTCCGACCGTTCCTTCGGGAACTTCAAGAATCCGATTGTCTTTAACTGCCGATATTGAGGAAAATGAGCTGCAAATTTTGAAGGAGTTAATTGATGAAAAGTTGTTGGCTTAATAAACAAAATAACCAAAATTTAATCGTATTTTTTGCCGGATGGAGTTTTGATGCTAATCCGTTTAAATTTTTGGATTGCGGAGATTCGGATGTTTTATTCGTTTATGATTACAATAAAATTTCAAAACTTGACGAATTTGAATGCTTTAACAATTACCGCACAAAAACTCTTGTAAGCTGGTCGATGGGTGTTTTTAGCGCGTATTTGCTGCGAGATGTTTTTCGTGATTTTGATTTAAAAACAGCGATTAACGGAACGGTTTTTCCGGTCGATAATTCCTGCGGGATTCCCGTCAGAAGTTTTGAATTGACCCTAAAACATGCCGCTGTCGGTTTGGAAGGTAAGTTCTATCAAAATATTTTTCTTACCCCCGATGAGTTTGCAAAATACTCGCAAACTCCGGTTTTGCGAACAATTCAAGACAGAGTGTCCGAGCTTGAAAATTTGTACGATTCGATTAAAAACACCTGCGTTGATTACGAAAAGTTTTACGATAAAGCCGTAGTAAGCGAATTTGATAAAATCATACCGCCTAAAAATCAAGCAGCTTGCCACTCAAAAAACGGCATACCTGTTATAACCTTGCCATTTGGGCATTTCCCGTTTTATCATTTTACGTGTTGGGACGAGTTTATATATGCAAACCGATAGTGAAACAATTAAAAAACACTTTGAAAAAAGTATGAAATTATACGATAAAAATGCCGTAGTGCAGGATTTTACGGCACGCAAGATTTGTGAAAAAATTTCACAAATTTCTTCTCAATTTGATACCGTTCTTGAAATCGGTGCAGGCACAGGGGGTTTGACTTCACATCTTGTAAAAACAATCGGGTTTAATAATTATTTTGCCAACGATTTGGTTGAACAATCACAAAGTTATCTGAAAAAAATTCTGCCCGATGTCAGGTTTTTATGCGGTGATGCTTTGGAAATCAATGTTCCCGAAAAGTCGGATTTAATTGTTTCAAATGCCGCGTTCCAATGGTTTAGTGATTTTGGTGCTTTGGTGCGGGTTTTAAAACAAAACCTTAAATCGGGAGGAATTTTGGCTTTTTCAACTTTTTCTCCTCAAAATTTTGCTGAAATTAAAAACCTGACCGGAATTTCTCTTGATTACAAAACTTCCGATGAGCTGATTGAAATTTTGGATTGCGATTTTAAAATTTTGGATTGCGAAAATTTTACGAAAGTGTTGAAATTTAACTCTGCGCTTGAAGTTTTGGCACACATGAAAAATACCGGTGTTAATTCGATTTGCCAAAAAGTTTGGACTATAAAAACAGTTAAAGAATTTTGTGAAAAATACAGCCGAATTTATCCCGAGAATACTCTGACCTACGCGCCTTTAGTTATTATTGCAAAAAAGCGGACATAAACTTTACTCACAAATTTTTCCCAATATTACTCTGTCGATATTTGCCAAATCCTTGACCGTTTGTATTTCCGTAAATCCGTATTCTTTCATTATGTTTGCAACTTGCCTGCTTTGCCCGAAGCCCAGTTCAAATATTAAATAACCGTTTTTGTTCAAAAATTTCGGTGCATCTTTGGTTATTTTTTCGTAAAACTCCAAACCGTTTTCGTCTTTTGTATATAGTGCCGAATCGGGTTCAAAAGACACTTCTTTTTGAATGGTTTTTTTCATTGAAGGCGGTATGTATGGCGGGTTGGAAATTATTATATCAAATTTTTCATCATCTCTTATTGCAGAATAAACATCAGATTTTCTAAACGATGCCTTGTTAAAAAGCTCCATGTTTTCCATATTGGCAAACGCACAATGAAGTGCCTCGGTTGAAATATCCGTTCCAATCACATGGCAATCGGTTAATTGCGCCACCATACAAGCGATACACCCTGAGCCGGTACACATATCAAGTGCCGTTTTAAAATGATTTTTTTCTATCAATTCAATCGATTTTCTTACCAATATTTCCGTTTCATCACGCGGAATTAAAACCGACGGATTAACGCGGAATTTTCTTCCCATAAAATCCGCCAGCCCTATTATATACTGTATCGGTTGACGGGTTTTGGCTCTTTGTTTTGCCTTTTGCTCGACAATTTTCAGTTTTTCTTCGTCAAGTTTTTTGCCCGTAAGAATATCCGTTAAACCGTAACCCGCAAAATGTTCTATCAAAAGTCTTACTTCAATATCGGCTTCCTGTTTTTCAATTCCCGCATCAGTCAAAATTTTTACGATATCTGTTATAAGCATAGTCTATTCTTCCTCTTGCAATTCCGTTTGGTATAAATTCGATGTGTCGTGTTCTTTAATTATTCTGTCTATCTCATCCCTTGCTTCAAGTTTTGAGCTTAACTCTTTTTTTTCAAGTCCGTACTTTTTGCAAAGCCTTTCATAATAATACAACTGTTTTTTTGTCGGCGATTCTTTTGACATTTTTACTTCCCGCAGAAATTCACGTTTTTTCTTTTCAAACGCTTTGTTGGCTTCAATAATCGGTTTTTGCTTTTCTTTGTAGTCGTAATATTTTTTGCATTCGTACAAGTATTTTATCGTGTCGGATTTGAAGGTTTCATCTTCAATAATTTCCGATAAAAATTCAAATCGTGAGCAGTTTAGTTCGAGATAATATTTTTCATCTTCAACGAATTTTTCCCAAACATCCTCAACACTCTGCGGCTGAGATTTTTTCATTAAAGCACGCAAATAGTTGCAAAGTGCTGATTTTTGGTTTTTTGTCAGATTTAAAAATATTTGTTTTTTAATTTCGTACATAATAATTATCCCGCTAAATATCAAGTCCGGTGAACATTTCCAATGCCGTAACATTTTGCAGCAGAGGAAAATCGTCTATATTGTAATTTTTAACAAAATCTATTGCTTCGTTTCTTGCAAGTTCAAGAATTTTGGCATCGCGGACAATATCGGAAATTATCAAATCCGGCAGCCCGCTTTGTCGTGTTCCCAAAAATTCCCCCGGACCTCTCAATTGCAAATCTTTTTCGGCAATCACAAATCCGTCGTTTGTTTCGACCATAATTTCAAGTCTTTCTCTTGTTTCTTGCGTGCGCGAAGATGTTATTAATACGCAATAAGATTGCAGACTGTTTCTTCCGACACGACCTCTTAACTGGTGAAGCTGCGACAATCCGAATCTTTCGGCATTTTCTATAACCATAACCGTCGCATTCGGAACATCTACACCTACTTCAACAACCGTTGTCGATACCAAAATATCGTATTTGCCGTTTTTAAAGTCGTTCATGACCTGTTCTTTTTCGTTGTTTTTCAATTTTCCATGTAAAAGCCCGACTCTGTATTGACAAAATACACCGTTTGGCAATTTTTCGGCTTCAATTGTTGCCGCTTTTGCAGACAATGTTTCGCTTTCATCTATCAGCGGATAAACGATATAGGCTTGCCTGCCTTCGTCAATTTGTTTTTTTATTAACTCCCAAACCTGTTTGTGCGAGCCTGTAAGAATTGTTTTAATCGGTTTTCTGCCTGAGGGGAGTTCGTTTATGACCGTCAAATCCAAATCGCCATGAACGGTCAGGGCAAGCGTTCTGGGGATTGGTGTTGCCGTCATTGTAAGCATTTGCGGGTTTTGAGATTTTTTCTTTAAGATATTTCTTTGTTTAACCCCGAATCTGTGCTGCTCGTCAACCACTATTGCACCAAGATTGTTAAACTCAATGTTTTCCTGAATAAGAGCGTGAGTTCCGACTGCAATATTTGTTTGTCCGTTTTTGAGGTCTGTTTCAAATTGTTGACGTAATTTTTTCCCGTGACTTCCCAAAAACAACCCGACACTCAGCCCCAACGGAGTCAGCCATTGAACAAGATTGTTGTAATGCTGTTGAGCAAGAATTTCTGTCGGTGCCATTATTGCTCCCTGATAACCGTTTTCTATTGCCGCCAACAACATTATCGTTGCAACTACCGTTTTCCCGCTTCCGACATCACCTTGCAGCAGTCTTTGCATCGGCACATCAGAGTTCATGTCGTTTAAAATCTCATTCACCGCTTGTTTTTGTCCCGAGGTTAATTCAAACGGTAAGCTGCTTATAAATTTTTGTACAAGTCCGTTTTTATGTACTTGCAGGGTGTACGATTTGGTGTTTTTTGCCGTGTTTTCACGCAATCTTATCAGTTTGAGCTGGATTAAGAACAATTCTTCAAAAATCAGCGAAAATCTTGCATGTTCAAGCTGCTCCATTGAATCGGGGAAATGTATCTGCTTTACGGCTTCTTTTTTGTCCATTATTCCGAATCTGTTTCTTATATAATCCGGAATTATGTTCACTATCGAATCTTTATAAAGCTCAATGGCATTATAGATTGCTTTTCTCAGGGTTTTTATGCTTAAATTTTCACACACGGTATAAATCGGCACTATCCTTGCGAGGTTTAAATTTGAATCGGGATTATCCAAAAATTCGCCTGTCATAATCGAATATGTGGGCTTATCCATCGTGAGAAGTCCGTTGTAATTGTTCCTTTTCACAACTCCCGATACCATAATTCCCGCATTTACCGGAAATTGTGCTTTCATTCGCTCTAAAAGATATCTGTTTGCTTTGGCATTGAAAAAGCTGAGTTCAAACGCCCCGCTTTCGTCTGTTATTACAACTTTTGTTACGGCAAGATTGTTTCTCGTATTAAACGAAGATACCGATTTTATATACCCGAAAACGGTTGTGATTTGTCCTTCTTTGAGGTATTTTATCAGCGTTCTTGAGGAGTAGTCGATGTGTTTTTTCGGAAAGTACATCATCAAATCCTGTGCCGTAAATATTCCCAATTTGTTGAACTTGTACGCGACTTTGGGCCCGACTCCTTTTATATACATCACGTCAACTTCCGAGGGGTGTTTTGTAAGTTGTTTTTTTATATCCTGTTCGGTTTTTTGGGCTTCTTCATCTTTTTGCAGCTCGGATTTTATTACCCTCACAAGATGTTCGATTGACTTTCTTCTTTCCGGAACGGATACGTAAGGATAAAGCTCAAACGCTTCGACTAAAACCGCCCAACGCGGATTTTTTTTTGATTTTTTATAATTTTTTTGGGCTTCTTTTTTTATAAAACTCGAAAAATTTTGCGTTCTTCCGTAAATATCTATATATCGATATTTAACCTCTATTTCTATTGCCTGTTTTATTTTATCAAGATTTTCAATCATAGTTCTTAAAATAAACTTTGTTGAGTAGTTTGCTGCTTGGTTTTATACCCAAGGTGCCTGTAAGTTGCGGGAGAAACTTTCCTTCCTCTGGGTGTTCTTTGCAGCAATCCCGCTTGAAGTAAGAACGGTTCGCAAACGTCTTCTATCGTTCTTACATCCTCGCCGATTGCCGCGGCAATCGTTTCTATTCCTACAGGTCCGCCGTCGTATTTTTCTATTATAAGTCGTAACAGGCTCCTGTCTGTTGTGTCAAGTCCGTATTCGTCTATTTTTAAAATATCAAGTGATTTGTTTGCAATATCACGAGTGATTTTTCCGTCGTATTTTACAAGCGCGTAATCACTAACCCTTTTTACAAGTCTGTTTGCAATACGCGGAGTTCCGCGTGAACGTGATGCTATTGCTTTTGCTCCTTCTTCATCAATTTCAATATCCAAAATTCCGGCGGTTCTTTTTATTACCTGTGCAAGTTCATCCACCGTATAAAATTCCAATCGGTGTATAATTCCAAACCTGTCGCGCAACGGTCCCGACAATTCTCCGGCTTTGGTTGTTGCACCTATTAACGTAAATTTCGGAAGCGGTACGCGCAAAGTTTTTACCGTTTGGCTTTTTCCTGTTGTCATATCAAGGTAGAAATCCTCCATTGCCGGATATAAAATTTCTTCGGCAACTTTGTTGAGCCTGTGGATTTCATCTATAAAAAGAATTTCGCCGCCCTGTAAGGACATCAATATCCCTATAATATCTCTGGGGCGCTCTAATGCCGGAGCCGACGTTATTTTTATATCAACCCCCGTTTCTTGAGCTATAACTCCCGCAAGCGTTGTCTTTCCAAGCCCCGGAGGTCCGTAGAACAGAAGGTGGTCTAACGGTTTTTCGCGTTTTTTTGCCGCTTTTATCGTTATTTTTAAGGTCTCTTTTAATGCCGTTTGACCGATGTAGGTATCAAAGGTTTTTGGTCTGATACAGTTTTCAAAATTTCTGTCAAATTCAACTGCATCAGGCTTTATGATAGGATTTTTTTTATCCTTTGGTATTTTTTCAAAATCACTGTCATCGGCAATTATACTCATTATCCCTCCGCCTTATGTTTAAATTTTACCATAAATTCCGATTTGGGGCTAGTTTTTGCTTTATTGTATTAAATATCATATATTTGAATTAGTTTAAAATGTGTTTGCTATGATATAATCTTATTATGGAATGTCCAAAATGCGGAGCGGAAATTGAGAAAAATGCTTTAGTGTGCCCGAATTGCAAAAAGGTACTCAAAATCATTTGCCCTGTTTGTAAAACGGTTAACACAAAAAACACCTGCCGCAAGTGCGGTGAAGTTCTTGTGGTTAAATGTGCCAAATGCGGCAAAATTAATCTGACAAAAAATGCTAAATGCGTTAAATGCGGGTATTCTAACGAAGTCAGTGTTATTCAAGGCGAATCAAATACCGACGAATTTGCTCTGCTGAGAATCGATTTCCCCAATGCCGATTTAATTAAGGCTAAATTAGGCTCTAATAAACTTTTTACCAAGTTTAAAACCAACTTGGATAATATGATTGTTTCTTATCTGAATACCCTGAAACTAAGAAGGCAAATTACAAAAGAAGGCATATATCTTATTCGTTTTAACAACGTTTATACAATGAATTCTTCCGCTAATTCAGCTATCAATGCAACAATTCAGCTTGCTAATCTTATTACGAAATTAAACGTCAAACTCGGCAAAAGAACGGATGTCTTTCTAAAATGTAATTTTACGATTATGAAAAGATTTGCCGACGGCAATCCTTTCGATTATGATTCGGGTTTTCAGGCAAATATTTTAGCCCAAAACAATAATAAAGATTTAAAAGCACTCGATTTCTTTCAGATTATTACCGATGAAGATTTTTACGAAATTTACAATGAAAAATATCGGCTCGAATCACTTAACTCTGTTTTGATTGACGGTTCAATGAAACAGTTTTACGAGATTGATATAAAAGATTTGATTAACATAAAAGAATTTTTGGAACAGGACAACGACGACGATTCGGACGGAGGCGAAGATGTTCCGCAATTTGTTCAAACGTCGCTGATTGAACAGGAAAAAATTACTCAAGAAACTCTTGAAGATGAACACGAAGTTCCGCTTAACGAGTTATACAATGCCAATTTAATCGATTTTGACGAAGTTAATTGTGCTTTTTATATGACCGATAATATCAGGGTTTTGGATAATGTCGTTGAGGTTTTGAATGAAGTTCCCAAAGGTGTTCTTGCAATAAAAGGTGCTGATATGTATCAGCCTTACACACTTAAACTTTTATCAACCGTTGACGGATTGGGGATTTATCAAAATATTATTCCGATTACATGCCACGATGATATGAAGTATTCTCCGTATTCATTTTTCAGAGATTTGATTTCTTCAATTTTTGAATATACCGTTTCTCAGAAACTTTTTGATAAAAATGATTTTTCGGCTTTTAAATTCGTCGATTCTTCAAATTTGATTAAAGATTTGGTTACTCTTACCCAAAGAGACATGACAAATCTTGAAGATACGAGAGAAAAATATTTTGAAGTATTTTTGAGCCTGTTGCAGGCAATTCCCGATACTTTGATTTATATTGAAAATTTTGAAAAAATAGATTCAAGTTCGTTGTTCGTTTTGGAGCAGTTGTTTGAGCATTTTGAGGAATTGAATATAAGCTATATAGTTTCTTGCGATAAAGATTTTTCGCTCCACAAATCCGCTCACTTCTTGCTGTCAAGACCTTATTACACCGAAATTACCTTAAGACCGTCAAGATTTGAAGATGTAATCGAATCCGACATTGATTTCTATAAAAATATTATGGATGATTTTTATTTCCAACGAATAGCCAAATACTCATACGGCAGCACGTTGTTCTTGGATTTTGCCATTCAATATCTTGTCGAATCCGGTGTTTATTCGTACGGTGAATCTTCTATTTCCATGGTTAACCCTAAAACCATCATCATTCCGTCAAGTCTTGACGAATTGATAAAAAGAAGAATAAATCTTTTAAAAGACGACAAACGCGCGATAAAATTTTTGACCTTGGTTGTGCTTTTAGGTACCAGAGTTGATGTTAAAACGATTGATACTTTAGGGGTTCAAGATTGGAAATCCGTTGCCGACAAGTTGTCGCAAATGGGTTATCTGTACTTATATAACGATTGTATTTATTTCTCTAATTATTCTCTGTTGAGAAAAAATATTATGGAAATATTAAAACCCGAAGATATACAGGTTATCTCGGATGAATTGTTCGCAAACGTGTTTGTTGATTCAATGCCCAATCCTGTTAAAATAATGTTGTATGAATTAACCGGCGAAAATCACCAAACAATTATATTTGAATGGGAAAAATTGGCAAATATAAATCTTTCAATGGGCGATTTTTCATCGTATTTGAATTGCTCGGATAAAATAATCCAATGCCTCGACAAGTATTCTGCCGATTGGTCTAAAGAAGAATTGGAAAAATATAAATCATCAATATATGAAAATATTGCCAACAACATGTTTGAATACGACCCCGAGCAAACCCGCGAAATTGCCGATAAAACATTGGAAAATCTTCAAAAAACATTCAAAAACAAAAACTTTGTCGATTTATGTACGAAAATGATTCAAGGCGCATTGTATAACGGTGATTATCAGTACGCCCTAACACTTACTCACAAGATGCTTTCGGTTATGGAAAATGTTTCGATTGATCCTTCTTGTGAGAATTTTGATTTGAATTTCCTTGTTATGTCTATGATTCATGTCAAAATTCTTTTCAATATCGGTGCTTATAACGATTGTTTGGACATCGGGTACAATATCTTGAACGTTCTTGACAGAACCAAAATTGAACAAATAAAATATACGGTAATTTCCAAGCAGGAATTTAAAGAACTTATTAAAGAATGTTTGGCGTTTATTGCTATTGCAGATGTGCTTTCTTTGAAAGAAGACGTGAGTGAATTTCTCGATATTTCGGCTAAATTGTTCGATTTTATGCCTCCGGAATATCAAATATTTATTCAGCTTCAAAACCTGATTAAAGGGAACCCCGTTCAAGTTCCCGCAAGCGGCGGCAATAACATATTTACGGTCATTGTTTGGTATTTCTTGCGTGCATTTCACAATTGCAAAAATAATCCCACAAATTTTGCAAAAGAAGTTTATAAGGCAAAATTGATGGCGAAAAATGCAGGTCTTTATTGTTTTGAATTGTTTGCGGACTTGTTAATCGGGTATTGTTATATTCAGCTTAATATGATGAATAAAGCACTATCCATTATTTACAAAATCATTAAAGTATCGCAGGCAAAAGGCTTAAATGCCATTACCCATATCGCATTTTATGTGATGAGTATTCTTAATATTAAACAGGGAAGAATAGATATTGCTTGCGGTGTTTTAAATAATTCCGAAGTGTTAATGGAGAAAAACGGCGGGGTCAGCGATTATTTAACAGTGTTAAATAAAGTTAATCTCTATAAAGCCTATATGCTCGCTAACGATAAAGAAAAAGCCAAAATTTGTATGACTCAGGCAACTTATATCGTACAAAAATATAATCTGAATTTTAATCTTAATATTGACATTAATAAACTTATGAAGGAAAATCAAGTTAACAAAAATTCTCAACCTAATTTAAACAATCAGGCTCCGGAGTTTGCGGCGGCACAACAAAGCCCGATAAATGAGCAGGTTTTAACTCAAGAGCCCGAAGATACAAATTTAAGCGTTGAGGATGAAATCGTTAATCCCGAAGATTTCTTTTCATAAGTAAAAAACTCGGTTCAGAAAGAGAGGCAATATGAAGATTTTATTTGCATCCGCAGAGGTAGCACCGTTTTCAAAAGCGGGAGGTTTGGCTGATGTTGTCGGCAGTCTGCCAAAAGAACTTGAAAAACAAGCTCAAATCGCCATCTTTACTCCGTTGCACGGGTGTATTGATGTTGAAAAATATAATATTAAAGAACTCGAAAATTCCGAAATGTGGCTTACTTTCGGTAATCAACAACATAAATTTAATCTTTACGTAACTAAATTGCCTCAAACCGATATTAACGTGTTTTTCGTCAAAAATGATTGGTATTTTACCTGTTTTAAAGAAGTTTACCCCAAATATTTAGATCCGGCTTATGAACATGAAAGATATATCGCATTTTCTCTGGCAGTTATGGAATATGCAAAAGCTCTCAATTTCAGAGCAGACGTAATTCATGCCAACGATTGGCACACCGCCATGATTCCGATGTATTTACATTCAAATTACAAATTTGATGAATTTTGGAAAAATACAAAATGCGTTTTTGAAATTCATAACTTGGCATACCAAGGAGTTTGGTTTGACAGCGTTGTGGATTTTGCCAATATGCGCAGAGATATTGTTTATAACCAATGGGGTTGCGAACATTACGGCAGGGTTAACTGGATGAAGGGTGCAATTTTATACTCCGATAGAGTTGTTGCCGTTTCGCCGACTTATGCCAAAGAAATTCTCGGTTCCGAATACGGCGAAGGTATGGACTATACCCTGCGAGGGATTCAATATAAACTCAAAGGTATCTTAAACGGAATCGATTATTCGGTGTTTAACCCTAAAACCGACAAGGCTTTGGTGAAAAATTACGATGTCAAAACTCTGAAATATAGAGAAGAAAACAAAAAAGCACTTTGTAAATTCTTCGGACTTGAATATAATCCCGAAAGACCGTTGATAGGTTTTGTTTCCCGACTTGTCGGTCAAAAAGGTATCGATTTAATCCGAGATATGCAGTATGAATTGCAAAATTTGAATGCCGATTTCGTGTTTATGGGAAGCGGGGATAAAGATTATGAAAATCTGTTTATTTGGCTTTCCAATAATACAAAAAATATAAGAACTTATGTCGGATACGATGCAAAATTGGCAAATCTGATTTATGGCGGAAGTGATTTCTTTTTGATGCCGTCAAAATTTGAACCTTGCGGATTGAGCCAGTTAATCGCAATGAGATACGGTTCTTTGCCGATTGTCAGAGCTTGCGGCGGGTTGGAAGATACCATAACAGGTTATCCGCTTGACAATTCCACAGGTTTTAAGTTCTGGGTTTATAACGGTTGGGATATGCTCAACGCTATTAAATGCGCTTTATATGTTTATACCGATAAATACGTACTCAACGCCATGCGCAAATCTGCCATGGAGTCCGATTTTTCTTGGAAAAGAAGCTCTGTTGAATATATGAATATGTATCGTGAAATTACCGGCAAAAATTAAACAAAAAATAACCCGACTTTTTTATCATCGGGTTATCCTATATGAAATATGTGATTATAAATAAGTGTAACGAAGCAAAATTGATTTTCGACCTTTCACAAACCACACAAATTTATGTGCGTATCGATCCTCATAAAACCGTGCTACTCGTGTCTATCATGCCTCAGCAAATCTATGACCGAAAATTTGCGGGTTTTGTTAGACAAGCTAAAGTCCAGCAACTTTCTTGCAATAGGATTCGTCTGTCGAGTCAAACGTTTGTCAACAACTTCTTTACCTCTCGTCTCTGTTGAAGTATTTGCTATTACTCTTAAGTTTTGTTCGTTCTTCTCGACCATGATGTTAATTGTACCTCGTTACATTTATATAAACAATTTTGTAAATCATTAATTGCCTTATTTTATATAAAAAGTATATAATTGTTACATATCGTTACAATTAACACATTAATCTTTAACCCATTTAAAGCTCTTAACGTAGTTAGAGCCGTTGATATCGCCGTATATTTCGGCTTTGAAAACGCGCAGAACATTTGTTCTGTCAAAGTTGGGGATTTTGTTTATTTTGCTTGTCGAGGTGGGGTTAATCTCGTTAATATTTATCCCGGGGATAGTATTAAACAGGCTGT
>CANQSZ010000038.1 GCA_947626645.1 Candidatus Gastranaerophilales bacterium | reverse complement strand
AATTTACAGGAAAATGTTCACTATACAAAACAATTCACCTCAACAGACGTTAAACCCGATTTTTTAATAAATCTTCCCAACGACAAACATCTTGTTTTGGATTCAAAAGTTATTCTCAAAAATTTTATCGAATATCAACAAACGGAAGATGAGAGTTATAAAAATGCTTTCCTGACGGATTTAACAAATTGTATAAATTCGCTTGCAAAGAAAAATTACGAAGATATCCCCCAAACCAATCAACCGGGGTTTATTTTGATGTTTATTCCGATAGAAAGTTGTGTGAATGCGATTTATACCGATTATACTTTCAAAAAAGCCGTCGAATTGGCTAATGCCAAAAATATCGTAATCGTCGGAACCGCGTCTTTAATCGTTACTTTGAGGCTTATAAATCAATTGTGGGCATCAAAAATAAGGTATGACAACGTTCAAAATATTATTACCGTCGGAGAAAATTTGTATAACAATATCGCTTTGCATGCGCAAAATTTACTCAATATTCAATCCGCAATAGAAAAGACCTCATCTTGTATTCAAACAGAAATAAATCGATTTAAGACAAGAGGAAACGGCAGCATCTTCAAAGAAGCCGAAAAATTGCGCGATTTCGGAATCGAATCGAGAAACTCCAAATCCGGTAAAAAGATTGTCGAAAACTCTATCCCCAAAGAATTTCTTGAAGAAAATTCCGTACTGAAAGAGGAAGTTGAAACGGAGGTTTAGTATGGCAGACAACTGTTTTGAAGAAAATAATAAGTTTTTGAGTATAACGGGAACTCTCGGGCGCAGAGGTTTTATCGTAAATTATTTAATTGTTGTGCTTATTGAATCTTTGATATTTACAACTCCTTTGATGTATATAATTTTTTTCAAGCCCGATATGATTGAAAACTTTTTGCAAATCACGGCTAACCCTGCTATGATGCCGTTTTCACAGTCGTGTATGTTATGGATTATTATAACCGGAATTATATCCGCCGTTTTGTTGTTTCCAAGCGTTGTCCGCAGAGTAAGAGATGTTGTCGCTCAAGATGACGAGCAGAGAATATTTATGATTTCGTCTGTTTTGGCGGTTTTGTTTTTATTCGGCTACACTCCCGTCAATCTTGCATTTCCGATAAAATGGATTTCGTTTTTTACAGTGATTTTTTTGATGTGCGTTGAAGGAAAAATCACGGGTCAAAAACCAAAAAGCGAAGTTATAAAGTTCAACTGGGGTGCATTTTTGGGCACTTGGATTTGGGGATTGTTTAACAGAACTCCCGTTACTGCTTTAATGCTTCCTCTGATGCTGACATCGGGTTGGTTTCCTTTTATGTTAATTTGCGGACTGAAAGGTAATGAGTGGGCTTATAAAAATAAGAATTACGAAAGCCCCGAGCTACTGCACAAATCTCAGTCAAATCAAGCCGCAATTTGGGCTGTTATTGCTCCGATTTTGTTTGTTGCGGGATTTATTGTATGCTTGTTATTATCAAGTGTTGCACTTTATAAATACACTAATGCCAACCCCGAATTTGAGAAAAAACTTAAAAATTATTCTCAAGAATACACGGAAGTTGCCGTCAAAGCTAATTTTACAAAAGTTGAACTGACCGATGGCGAGTATAAATTCTATATGGAGCCTCAAATTTGGGTGAAACTTCCCCAACGTTCCAAGATGAATATGTTTGAACTGGCATCGCGTTATGTTGAACCTAAAAATTCTGTTCAAAAATCAAAAGATAATTCTGAATTTTTGAAAACCGCAAATAAAATCAAAATCTACAGTTCTTTTAATAACGAGATTTTGGGCGAATATTATCTTGAAGAAAAGGAATTTCAAAAAGCCTACGACTCGTTGGTAAAAAATCGTGAGTTTAAGCAGTATGCAAAAACCATAAATAGCGGCTACAGAATCAATAATCATCCGACGTTACCTTAAAAAAGCGGGTAAAAAAGGTCAGATTAATTTTGCATAACTTTGTTTTTGGCTAAATAATCGTCAAGAATGTTGCACGCATCCGCGATTAATTCTTCGCACGGGCGTTTTTTGTAATATTCCGGAGTTCTTTCAGAGGGGGTTGGGGAATCTTTTTTCTCGGTTAATCCCAAAAGTTCGCGGCAAATAATTGAACCGTTAAGTTTTTCAAACTCTTTGGCTAAATATTGTATCCTTTCATAGTGGGCTTTCTTTTCTTCGGGGTTGTCGTTAGAATAATAGCCTTGTGCAAGTCCTGCAACCATAAACATTGCGCTGACTGCTCCGCAAACTTCTCTCAATCTGCCCATTCCTCCCCCGAAAGAAGATGACAGTTTCAATGCCGTTTTCGTGTCTATTCCGTAATGTTGAGCATACACGGAAAATACCGCCTGAGCACAATTATATCCGCTTTTAAATAAATCTCTTGCTTTTTGTGCGTTTGTCATTTTTTTATTTCCTCATAAACAGTTCATACAATATTATTGAAACCGATGATGCCAAATTGAGCGATTCAACAGTGTTTTCCGTTTCAATTTTAACCGAAGCGGTTGAAAATTTTATAAGTTCTTCGGATAATCCGTCGGCTTCGCTGCCGAACATTACTAAACATGGTATTTTAGGTTCAAATTTTTTCAACATATTTTTTGATTTTGGCAAAGTTGCTATTCGCTCAAAGTTTTTGAATTTTTCTTGCAATTTGTGAAAATCTTTTATATGGATAATCGGAATTTTCCAAAGGTTTCCGACTGAGGCTCTGACGCATTTGGGGTTGTAAATATCGACGCTTTCTCCGTAAAGAATTATTGCATCGGTTGAAAATGCAACCGCCGAGCGTATAATTGTTCCGAGGTTTCCGACATCTTTTATGTTTTCCAAAAGAATAACTTTGTGCGAATTTTTTAAGATGTTTTTGTCATAAGTTTTTTGAATCCCGACAGCCACCGCGCTCGGTGCAGAATCCGTTGTCGAAAGTTTTTTCAGCACTATGTCGTTTGTTTCAATGACTTTGTCGCAAAACTTGTAGTCATCTGCGTGTTTTTTATCAACAAAAATATATTCTATAACTATTCCGCTATCAAAAGCCTCTTTTATGGCTTTGTAACCTTCCAGTATAAATTTTGCGGTTTGTGTGCGGTATTTTTTTTGTTGAAGTTTTACGGTTTCTTTAACAAGTTCGTTGTTTAGGCTCGTTATTTCCATTATTTAACCTCAAATTCATTCAGCCATTGTTTTTCTTGTTCGGTGAGCAAGTTAAAATCGATTAATTTTTTCTCGTAATTCATTTTTGAAAGCGAGCGGATTTTTCCGTTTTCAACGCAGCAGGCATTTTCGAGCCTTACTCCAAACGAACCTTGTTTATACAATCCCGGTTCTATGGAAAACACCATGCCGTCTTTTAACGGAGTTTTTGCAATTTCGGAAGCACTTAAATTCGGCGGGTATTCGTGAACATTTATCCCGATGCCGTGTCCTAATCCGTGGTTGAATACGAATCCGTCTAAATTTTGTGTTGAGAAAAATTCTCTGACGGTTTTGTCGATTTCATAACCGTTTTGCGGGTTATTGCAGTTGTAAGCTCTTAAAAATGCTTTTAAAACAGTTGTGTAGATTTTTTTATGAGCATCTGTGGGGTTGCCTTTTACAAAAACTCTTGTAATATCGGTTGCAAGACCGCCTTCAAAATATCCTCCGCAGTCTGTTAAAATGAGGCTGCCGTTTTTAATGACTTTGCAAGGGGAAGATTTTGAATAATGAGCGAGGGCGGAATTTTCGTCTTTTGCAACGATTGAGGCAAAGCTCAATCCTGTTGCACCCTGTTTTTTAAATTCTTTTGCAACTTGAACAGCTATATCAAATTCGGAAAGGTTGTCGTTTCTTTCAATAAAATCTCTGATAGCACTCATAACCTTGTCGGTGCGGGAAAAAGCATCTTTGAGATGCTCAATTTCTGCGGGTGTTTTTATTGATTTCATAGTTTTAACGGGGCTTGTTTTAAGCTCTCTTGCACGATTCCCGATGAGAATACAGTCGTAGGTGTTTATGGAGCTTTTGTCGATGTAGATTTCTTTGTTGAGTGTTCTCAAAAAATCTTCAAGGATATTGAGTTTATCTTGGGTGAATAAAACGGCATTGTCTTTTAAAATCAGAGCTTTGCCTTTTATTTTTGCGGAATAATTTTGCGAAAAATTACGCATGTTAAAAAGGTATGAAACCTCGTCTAAGTCTGTAATGTAGAGCGCTTGATTTTCGGATAAATTTTGTGAAATTTTTTCTATTTTTTCATCGCTTGTTAATCCCGTAAATTTTTTATCAAGAGTTATGTTATCCGAATTGTTGTTAGCGGGTTTTGAATCCAAAGGATCGGGGTGAAGGAGTTTGACTTTACGTTTTTGGGCAATTTCTTCGGTCATTTTTTGAGAATTTTTTTTGGCAAAAAGTCCGAGGGGTTCATTTTCGGGGATGAGTTTAATCATTTCGTCGATAAATTTTTGACCTGTTTGGAGCTTAACAACCGTAACGGCTTTCGGGTCGGTTTCTTGGTCTGCTTGGATGTGGTATCTGCCATCGACGAACAGGTAAATTTTATCGGGGGTAACGAGGGCATCGCCTGTCGAACCGGAAAATCCGGTCAGTTTATAGCGGGAATTTTCTTTCAGGGCATTGTATTCGACCAAAAATTCGTTGGTAGAATTGACCAAAAGATATTTAACGCATTGGCGAGCCATAAAATCGCGTATAATTTTTTCGGAATTATCCATTTAGTTTTTGCCTGTAACTTGTATGAGGTGCCAGCCGAATTGGGTTTCGACGGGTTGGGAAAGCTCACCGACTTCCAAACTGAATGCGGCATCTTCAAAGGGTTTAACCATCATGCCTTTTCCGAAGTAGCCTAAATCACCGCCGTTTTGACCTGAGGGACAGAGTGATTTTTCTTGAGCTATGTCGGCAAACGATTTACCGTTTTGGATTTCGTTGTATAATTCTTGGGCTTCCTGTTCGGTTTGAACGAGGATATGGCTTGCTCTGATTTCTGTTGTCATGATGGTTACTCCTATAAAATTGTACCTGATGATTATAAAATAAAAAGGTTTGTCTTGCAAGATAACAAAACAAACCGGAAGTTATAAAACATGAAAAATTTTCGTTAAAGGTGTAAGCCCAAAGTGTTTTAAACCAAACCGCAAAAAGAAAAAATCTTGTCGCAACCCCGAAAAAGTGCTTGGACAATTCGAGCTTACATTAATATGATAAACTATTTTTAAAGCGAGTGCATTATTCGGGAGAATAAATTTAAGAGACGCGGATTAGCAAAAGAAATTAATACCAAAGGATTAGATTCGGGTTACGAACGGGGGGGGGGTAAATGATGTTACTAATGGTATTGAAACTTGGTAGAGTGTAAGTTTTTTAGGGGGGCGGGGTAAATATATGCTACCAATTGTCGTGGGATTTGTTTGGATATTGGTCTTTTAGGGTAAATGTATATGTTACCGGCGATCCGCTTTACCAAACCGACGCAATTTAATTATGTAGGTTGGCGGTTTCTACCCCAACACAAAAAGTAGGATGGGTGGAACGATTTTCATTCCACCCATCGACCGGTCATTTGCAAAATATAAATAATTGTTGTTTAAGGGGAAAGGGAAATAAAACGAACTTGATTTTAAAAAATGTTTATATTATGATGGGGCAGAGGAAACGCAACAAATGCGGAAGTAGCTCAGTTGGTAGAGTATCTGCCTTCCAAGCAGACTGTCGCGAGTTCGAGTCTCGTCTTCCGCTAATAAAAAAAATGTCCTTTAGGACATTTTTTTTATTAGTTGGTGAACGCTGACGAAAAGTTGCCTTTTGCGAAGCAAAATAGCGATACAAAGCGAAGCACCGCAACGAAGTGAGGATGACTGAGCCTGTATGCGTAACGAAGTGAAGCTGTGAGGGTCTCGTCTTCCGCTCCATAAAAAAAGAGTCCGCAGGACTCTTTTTTTATGGACTGAAAACAGAAACGAGAATCGCCTTTTGCAAAGCAAAATAGGCGCAGTTGATGGGTGGAATGACAATCGTTCCACCCATCCTACTTTTTGTGTTGGGGTAGAAACCGCCAATCTCCCCTTTTCCTCGTGAAAAGAGGTGATAAATCAACCTCAGAATTTCAGCAAGACTTTAAGTGTGTCTTTTTCTTTATTTTTTTCAAAAGCCTCAATCGCTTTATCAACCGGATAAGTTGCCGATATTAGCGGTGAAAAGTCAACTTTTTGCGATTTCAAAAGTCTCAATGCCGGCGGAAATTGTCCGCAGCGTGAACCTAAAACCGTTATCTCATCTATTACAATCGGTGCAAGATTTAATTCCTTTGATGCCGCAACCGTACTTTTTAAAACCAATACACCTCTGGGCTTTGTGAGTGCTAATGCCGTTTCAAACCCTGAAACCGAACCCGTCGCCTCAACCACAACTTCATATTTTTTCTCTACCTTAAAATCATTCAAAAGCGAAGTTTTTACCCCTTGGTTTTTAGCGATATCAAGTTTGTTTTGGTGTTTTCCAACAAGCGTAACATCAATATTTTCGGCATTAAGTGCCAGCGCGGTTATAAGCCCGAGTTTTCCGTCGCCGAGTACGACAACTTTATCCATCGGCTTGATATGAAGCTGCTCGGTTATTTCTAAAGCTGCTGCCAAAGGTTCAACAAATACCGCCTGCTCATCGGGTACATTTTCGGGAACTTCAAACAAAACCTCTGTCGGCATCGTGAAATATTGTGCAAATACTCCGTCTTTATGGAAAATCCCCAATGTGTGGCGCTCGGGACAGTGTCTGTATAATTTTTCGGCACAATAATCACAATCAGGTTTTTTACACCCGTAGCTTATTTCCGGCACAACCCTTTTGCCGACAAGCGATTTGTCCGATGAATTTACGTCTTCAACCACTCCGACTGCTTCGTGTCCCAATATTCCGACATATCCCATATAACCTTTCGTAATCTCATAATCCGTATTGCAAATACCAGCCAATGTAACCCTCACAAGTGCTTCCCCTTCTTTGGGTTCGGGTTTTTTATAGTCGTTTACAAGTTTTAATTCGTTATCAAATACTACTGCTTTCATTGTTTTTGCTCCTTATTCTTCCAAACTTTTCCAATCTTTTGAAACTTTATCAAGTGCTTTTTTTGTATCGTTTTTATTCAGCAAAATTTCCTGTACCGCCGAATTTACCAAATTATTTATATCCTTTTGATTTTTTTGTGTTCTAAATGCCGGCTGAACTTTATCCAGCTGCTTTGCACTAATTACGCGGGCTTTTGCCATAAGGTCGTTTTTATCATACTTTGTGTAAAATTCGTTTTGCAAAGTCAATTTATTAACCGCAAGCACATTGGTCTGTTTTGCAAGCTCCAACTGGTTTTTGTCATTGGTTAAAAACAGTGCAAAATCGAGTGCCTGCTGTTTGTGTTTTGCCCTTAAGGGAATCACAAAATTCATCAACGAAAAATCATTTTGCCCCAATTCGGCGGTTATTTGCGGTGCGACATCCGTTTTTTGGTAAGTTTGGGGTGCATTTTCTTTTATCATATTTAAAAAATTCGCTCCAGCGCCTATCAAAACAATATTTTCAGACATATATTTTTCCAACGCTTCTTGCAGTGTTATTGTTATTGTTTCTTTCGGGATAAGATTTTTTTCGTACATTCGTTTGAACATATTAAATATTTTAACCGATTTATCGGAATTTATTGAATTTGAGCCGCTTACTCCGTACTTATTCAAAACTTTCAGCATAGTGTCGTTTTCGGTAATATTCGGTAAAAATAAGTATGCGGGGGTGTTGTCTTTCACAATCCGTGCCGATTTTTCAATTTCCGAATAGGTTTGAGGAAGTTTAATTCCCGCTTTTTCCAAAAGTTGTTTGTTGTAAATCGTTACAGCGCTTGTCGCATACCACGGAATTGAATAAATTTTTCCGTTGTATTTTAAAGAATCAAGTATTTCACTGTTAAATTGCAAAACTTTTTCTTCGGGGATTTGGTATAACGCCCCTTTGTGCGCCAAAGTTGCCGAAAAATCGGGGTTAAGATTAACCAAATCCGGCGGGTTGTCGCTTAATACGGCGGCAAGTGTACGCTTTTCGCCTTCCGAAAACGGTACATCCACCCATTTAATCTTCACTTCAGGGTTAAGAGTTTCAAATTCTTCTATCACTCCGTTGATATACGGTGCAAAATCGCTCATTTGCAGTGTCCAAAATACCACTTCGTCATTGGTTTTATTCTTTTTGAAGATAAAAAATATTCCCGTAATTATTATGATTGTTGAAATTATTATTATCCAAAAGTTTTTATTCAAAATATAACCCTCTAAATCCCTTGTTTTTTGCGTTGTTGAAATTGAGTATAAAAGTGCTAAAATAATTATACTATGAACAATTTATTTACGGAACTCGAAAACCAAAATAAACAAATCCCGCTGGCGGAAATTCTTCGCCCAAAGACGATTGAAGATTTTCTTGGGCAAAGTAATGTTGTCAGCCCGAACAGTCCGATATTGAATTTGTTAAAAACCAACAGATTGTTCTCCCTGATATTTTGGGGAACTCCGGGGTGCGGAAAAACCACTCTGGCAAGATTAATCGCAACAAAAACCAACGCAAATTTTATTGAAATATCTGCCGTAACCTCGGGGGTTAAAGATATTAAAGATGCCGTTGACAGGGCAAAAGAAGGCTTGCGTGCAGGGCAGAAAACAATATTGTTTATCGACGAAATTCATCGTTATTCAAAAACTCAACAAGATGCTCTTTTGCCTCACCTTGAAAACGGAACGTTGTTTTTAATCGGTTCAACTACCGAAAATCCGTCGTTCCAAGTTATTCCCGCTCTTTTGTCAAGGGTTCAGGTCATAAGGTTGAACGCTATTGATGATGAGAGTATGGCAGTGATTATTAAAAAAGGCTTTGAATATTTGGCTCGGAATTACACTCTTATGGATTGTGAAAGCGGGGTTTTGGACTTTATTATAAATCTTGCAAGAGGTGATGCAAGATATGCGCTTAATATTGTCGAAAATGCTTATTTTGCAAGTGATTTAAAAGATAATAAGCGTATTTTGACGGTAAAAATTATCGAAGAAATATGCCAAAAACGTAATACAAGATATTCTCAACAGGAGCATTATGATTGTGCTTCGGCATTTCAAAAGAGTTTAAGGGGAAGTGATGCGGATGCGGCGGTTTATTATCTTGCAAAGATGATAACGGCGGGTGAAGACCCTCGATTTATCGCCAGAAGGTTGATTGTCTGCGCCGCCGAAGATGTCGGAAATGCCGATTCTAACGCTTTAAATGTTGCGGTTAACGCGTATAAAGCGGTAGAATTGTTGGGCATGCCCGAAGGCAGAATCCCGCTTGCTCAGGCGGTAATTTATGTTGCAAGAGCGCCAAAATCCAATGAAACTATTTGCGCAATCGACGAGGCTCTTTCGGATATCGCTTCCGGTAAAGATTTCCCGCCTCCGATGCACTTGAGAGATGCTCATTATAAAGATGCCCAAAAGTACGGATTTGGTACGGGTTATGTCTATACCCACAGCGCACCTGATGTTGTTCAACAGTTTTTGCCCGATGAACTTGTCGGCAAAAAATATACCAAACAATAAAAAAGCACTCATTTTTTTGAGTGCCTATAGCAAAGGTTTATTTTACCTTTATTTATGAGGATTTATTAACTTGAAAACATTGTGAATGTCTTTTCTATACTTTTTGTTATAAGTGTTTTTACTGCTTCGTATTCGGTTGTGAGCATTGAAATTTCCGAATCAAGTTTTTTGGATTTCATATCTATTGAATCTTCTTTGTAAGTAAGTTCGGCTTTTTTACGTGTAAATTCGGCTTCTGCAACGGCAATTGCATCTTCATCCGTCAATTCAACGATATATCCCGTTTCATTGTATCTTGTCTGGTAATAATATCCGTCGGAGTTAAGAGAAGCCAAGCTATATCTGCCGTCTTTTAATACGCTTTCAAGATATTCACTGTCTTGAACGTTGTCATCCTGTCTCCATCCGTGTTCACAAATGTTGTTATACAGTTGGTCATAAAAGTCTGCGACTTTTTTGTCCATGGAAAGTTCTTCTTCTCTTGTTTGCCCGGTATAAACGTAATCCAGTGCTTGAGTTACATAATCGCTTGTCTCAACACTTTTACCGACAACGAAGTTAGAATTATTACCGTTTAAGGCGTTGTCATAGTATGTCAGGAAACTTGCCAACATGTTTGTTAAACTTACAGCCGCAAAAGTCTTATTTTGATCGGTGCCCAAGCAGTTGTTATTAGCTGCGTTTTTGTAAGCACTGTTTTCGGTCATCGCGGTTGTGGATTCATTACTTCCGATGCCTATTGCGTTTGCCGGTTTCAAAAATTTTCTTTTTATCATCTGCATAGCATAATCCAATGCTTCTGCCGATGCTTCATCAACGTTAAGTCCGACTCCTGTCGGTTGTCCGTATCCGAAAATTTTTCCGATGTATTCCATTAATGTTGTTATTTTTTCGCTGAAGTCTTTTAAGCTGCTATCCTTAATATAACCCATAATTACAATATTATTGGAAAGTATATCACCGATGGTTAAATTTTCTATTTCGCCTGCCTGTTTGTTGATTACACCGTTTTGTACCATTGTGAATTTATTGTCTTTTGATATTTCATTTTTTTCGGTTTGGAAGTAGCTTGAAAATGCATGCGTGTCATCGAATTTGAAAATCTTTGCTTGGTTTTGAGTTATATATTCTTCTCTTGCTCTTTGATAATCTTCAAGTCTTTGTTTTAACTTGTTATATTCGTTCATTTTTTCGGTGTCTGACGGGTCGGGTTGTTCCATAGCCTCAAATGCTCTTTGAGCTTCCATTACATCTCTGTTTAATTTTTGCAGTTCTTGGTTGTATTCCAATTCGGTAATTTGCCCGTCTTGTTTAAACAATAAACCCCAATCGATTGGTTTTTGACCGATTGTTTCCGACATAATCAATGCTGCCAAATCCATAACATCAACGGATTCTTTATCCATAATCAAACCGCCCATGCCGGCATCGGGATTCCAAGAAACCTGATTGGGGTCTTCAACGGGCGCGGGTTCAAAGGTGTATATTCCGTCATCACCCATTTTTGCAACATAGTCGGTCAATGTTATTGCGTTTGCTGTTTGTTGTGTTATCAATCCGCCCGGAACTAATGCGGCAATAAATTTATCTCTTTGACCTTGAGAAGGTACTCCTCCTGCTTTTGATATACCGGCTGCTTTTGCGGCTGCCGCAAATTCGTCGTTTAATACAATCGCTCCCGATTTTGTCGTTACCATATACGGGTTGAAATTGTTTGCCGCAGACGGGGTCATCAATAATCCGTAAGTTAATCCGTAATCGTATGTTGCTGCATCATTTTGCCATACAAGTTTTGTTGCGTTCATGGCATTAGCATAATCAGCCGAAATTTCCGACATCTGATTAGTTATTTCTAACTTTTCTTGTGCCAGCGTGGTCGATTTATATTCGCACTCGGACTTTCTTGCCGTGATACATAAAAATCTTGCTTGCGATGCTGCCAATCCCATGTTTTTAATCCTTTCGAGATTATAGTATTCCTTTGCTAAACATGTTTACGGCTTTTTTTTCTTAAACTTTAGGATTTTTAATTATATTTGTAACAATTCTTTACAATTGTGGATAACTTATTTTATTACTTCAATAGTTTCGTAATCGGTTAAGTATGGTAAATGTTTTTTGGTAATGAGTTCACCGGGCAATAAAATTGAAATTCCCGGAGGACATTCGGCGACGACTTCTCCGGAGAGTCTGCCTACGGCATTTTCTTTGGGGATAATTTCTTTTGGTGAAAAATAAGCATCGCGTAAATTTTTCTTAATTACGGGCATGAGCATCGGCATGTGCTTTTTGTTTTCAAGATAGTAAATGTCTTTGTATTCGTGGGTGTCAATCTTTTTTAAACATTCCACCAAATATTCAAAATCACTGCGTTTATTTCCGATGTTGCTTAAAATTAAAATCCCCGTATCGGAGGCACTTTCAACCTCTATTCCGAAGTCAATTTCGAGTATGGATTCAAGTCTTTTGCCCGATAATCCGTCTGCTCTGATAAAAATTTTTGTTACATCCGTTTTGTAGCCGAAATCGGATTTAAGCTGGTGAATTGTTTTCATCTTATCAATTTCGGAACGCAAATATTTTGCGTTTTGAATGGCTTTGGAAATTTGTTTTTGACCTTTCGGGCTTTGCAAATTTGCCCGAGCGGCATCAAGGCTTGCCAATAACATCAAAGAAGGACTTGTTGTATGTAAAAGCATAAGCGAGCGTTCAACATCTTCCGAGTTTATTTTTGAATCCGCACTGATATGAAGCATAGAAGATTGGCTCATGCTTCCGCCGGTTTTATGCAATGAATGTATTACAATATCCGCACCGAGTTTTAGTGATGTTTCGGGAAGTTTTTCGTTGAAATTCCACAAGCAGCCGTGTGCTTCATCCACAATTAACGGAACGTCGTATTTTTTGCAAACGGATGCTATTGATTTCACATCGGATACAACTCCTTCGTAAGTCGGGTTTGTAATCCAAACGGCAGAAACATCGTTGTTTTCTTTGAGTAATCTTTCCACCGAATTTGCATCGATGTTTCCCCAAAGTCCCCATTCGTCAAATTTTTCCGGAATTATCCAAAGCGGGTCTGCTCCTGATATGATTAATCCCGTTAAAATCGAGCGGTGGCAATTTCTGTTTACAATAACTTTTTGCCCCTTTTTGGTTAAACCCATTGCAATAGCAAGATTTCCGACAGTCGAACCGTTTAAAAGAAAAAATGTTTTCTTTGCTCCGAAGGCTTGTGCTGCCAATTCTTGCGCCTCTTTTATCGGTCCTGTTGCGGGGTTTAATGTTCCCAAATTATCAAATTCGTCTGTCGTATCAACCATAAGTGCTTTTTTACCGACAAGGTTTCTAAAATCAGTCAGTGTCCCTAAACCTTTGGTGTGTCCGGGGATGTGAAATTGATAAGTCGGATTGTTATATGCGGTTTTTAACGCTTCTACAATCGGGGCTTTTATTTTAGTTTGTTTTTCGTTTTTTGTTTTGTTGGGCATAGTGAAAATATACTACAAAAAAATCATGAAATCCACTAAATTTATGCTATAATCTCTACAAATGAAAAAAAACTTAATCAAATTTTTTATTTTGTTTTGGATTATACTGCTCCCTTCTTCGTCTGATGCACAAGTGGTGCCGACTATTGCCGATGATTTGCTCGAAAATAAGCAGGAAAATGAGGTCGTTCTTGACTCTGTCGATAATACCGTTTATGACCAAAATCAAAAAAAACGTTTTGGCGAATTGTTTGAAAACGATGAAGACGATGTTGATGATGATACATCCGTTATGGATAACAACGAATTGGATTTTGAAATTTTCAATATGTTTGATAAAGACAACGACAACAAAATCGATGAGGATACTATCCCCGGAAAAATTATTCACAGCAAAATTGTAAGAACAGATGTTCCGTCATATCTTTTCAAAGATGATTTAACCTATAAATTTGAAAAAGGCGCGATAAGTAAAATTCAGTTGTATGCCGGATATCGAGGCTCTGTCGGTGCTTTGTTTAACCAAGGTAAATACGATACCGAATACGATAACTTGACCACTCAAATCGGTATGTACGGCTCATTTAGAAACCCCGATTACAAGTTTAAGCTGGCATTTAACCCGATTGCAAAAAGTGGCACGAACTATTTGGACAGGTTTATTTCGGATGCCTATATCGTTAATACAAGTTTGCCAAATCATCAGATAGTTGCCGGGTATTCAAGAGTTCAAACCGGTGTTGAAGGGGGAACATCTTCATATATTTTACCGTTTGTTGCCCGTTCTCAAATAGCAAGAAATTTCGGCAATTCCCGCTCGCTTGCTTTAAAAGTTCTCGGAAATTATCAGTATATCGACTACAACTTGTCTGTCGGAAGCTCGGGAAGATATATCCCCGAAGGTATGCCCGGGGCGGAATTTAACGGCTGGGTTAATATAAAACCGTTCGGACACAAAAGTAACAAATTAGGTAAACTCACAATCGGCGGCGGCTTCAATGGCGGTCATAACAGGATAAATTACGGCGTCGGAAGCGTTTATTTAGGTTATCATCATAAAAAACTTTGGGCGAATTTTGAAGCGGCAATTGCTGACGGTTATAACGGCTCTTACGG
>CANQSZ010000037.1 GCA_947626645.1 Candidatus Gastranaerophilales bacterium | reverse complement strand
GAATAATTATGCCGAATGGGATTTTGGCGAAGGCGATGATGATTATATAATTGTTGAAGGTACCGAAAACGGCAAAAACGGTTTCAAACTTGAGAACAGTTTATTTATAGAAAACGGTATAAATTCAACAAAGAGTGATGAGGACTCTGAAATTGCCGGCGGGGCTTTAAATCTTTCCGGTTCAGGTACTTTTAATGACAGTAACAAAGTTGATATTAAAAACAGTTATTTTATAAATAACTATATTACGGATACCGGAAGCAGTGAACTGGCACGTGGCGGTGCTATTGTTACTTCCGGTGTTGATAAATTCAACATTATTGATTCATATTTTGGCGGTAACTATGTAAATGGTGCAGTTGCCTCGGGCGGTGCAATTTATATAGATAATGTCGAGGTTTGGGATAATCCTTACGTTATAGATAAGACAGTTTTTTATAAGAATTACGTAAGAAGTGACAGTAGGTTTAATGGAATTGCACAAGGCGGTGCTATAGATACTTATTACTACACAGATATTAAAAACTCGTTGTTCCAAGGTAATTATGCCGAATCAGAGCATATTGCAAGAGGCGGTGCCCTGTTTTTGAAAAGCGGTGATGAAGATTATGACATTGACGGTGAGAATTTCGGTTGGAATGATTTTACTTTTAATATAACCAATACGATTTTTAAAGATAACAGTGCCAAAATGATAGCTGATACGGGTTCAGTAGAAATTTCAGGCGGTGCTATTTATAACGATCATTTTGCAACAACTACGGTTAAAAACTCAACGTTTGAAAATAATCAAGCTATCGCATACGATAATAAAGACGGTTCAGTGATTTCGGGAACAGCACAGGGCGGTGCAATTTATAACGAAACAGACGGTGATTTGACGATTGTCGATTCCACTCTCAAAGGCAACAAAGCGATTGGCAGTAGTGCAGCAGGCGGCGGTGTTTTTAATGCCGAAGATGCAACTTTAACAATTGTTGCCGAAAATAAAGACGTGGTTTTTGAAGATAACAAGTCGGGTTCTGATGAAGGAAATCTTGTATCTGACGGTATTACCGATGCGGGCGGCGTGGTTAACCTTAACGCGTACGAAGGTAAATCAATTCATCTGAACGACCGTATTATTTCTTATAAAGATGCTGAAAAACAAGGTACTATCTACATCAACAAGTCTCAAGACGACACAAATTATACGGGCAGCGTTGTTTTAAATAACGATATGACCTCATTTACTGGAACGGTCAACCTCGAAGGCGGAACGCTTGCCGTCGGTCAAAACGGAACTCTGTTTGAACAAGCACAGGCATTCAATGTCAATGCTCCGTCTAATTTGAATGTTGCAAACGGACATATCGGCACTTATAATTTAGGAAACGTAAATTTGAAATCCGATTTGAACGCTCAAATTGATGCGGATTTACAAAATGGCACAGTCGATAAATTCGATGCAACAAGCGTTAGTGGCAACGGAAAGTTGAGAGTTGATAACGTAAATCTTTTAAACGATATGGTTGACGGTGTTGATTATAAAGGTATGAAATTAACCGAAAACGAGGAATTACAAGACGTTATCACGCTTACTGACAATGCAAAACAGGCATTTACACCGATTTGGAGCTACAATGTGGATTATTCCGACGGTGAAATGCGCTTTACAAGAGGTGATAAGGTTGAACATATAATTCCTCCGACACCTGATAACCCGTCGGATTCAGACCCGAGCCAACCCGGATGGAAAGCATTTAATCCGTCGGTTTTATCCTCGGTTGTTGCCGCTCAGGCTGGCGCGGTTGCTACGATGAATACCGGTTTTTATTACGGTATGCTTAACAGTGAAAATTATATGAATTTCTCAAAATCCGACAGACTTGCATATAAAATGAGAAACCGCTATGCGATTAATTCATCTTCGCAATGTCCGTTTTCACCGTTACATACAAGAGGAAGTCTTGACGGCTCTTGGTTTAGAGCGTATTCAACCTTTGAAAATATACCGCTTGATAACGGTCCGAAAGTTCAAAATATATCTTACGGAGCTTATATGGGCTATGACAGTGAGATAGTTGATACAGAACGCGGTTGGGAAAGAAGTTGGACAGGTTATGTCAGCTACAACGGTGCTAACCAAAAGTTTATGGGAGTTAATTCGACCTTAAACGGTGCATCTTTGGGCGCGACTTTGTCATTATATAAAGGTAATTTCTTCAACGCACTGACTGTTTCTGCCGGAAGTATCGTCGGCGACAGCCATAATATGTACGGCAAAGAAGATTATACAATGTTTATTGCCGGTTTGGCGGACAGAATGGGTTATAACTTTGAATTTTTTGAAGGTAAATTCATTATCCAACCGAGCCTGTTATTGGGTTACACGTTTGTTAACACGTTCGATTACACAAATTCGGCTAATGTGAGAATAGATTCCGACCCGCTGAGTGTAATGCAAATTTCTCCGGGGACAAAGTTTATTATGAACACCAAAAACGGCTGGCAGCCTTATTTGGGTGTGAATATGATTTGGAATATCATAAACAGTTCCGAAGTAACCGCAAACAGTGTTCTGCTCCCCGAAATGAGTATAAAACCTTATATTCAATACGGCTTGGGAGTACAAAAAATTGTTAACTCGGATTTTATGTTCTTTGCACAAGCCATGATTCAAAACGGCGGAAGAAACGGTGTTTCGCTATCTGCCGGATTGAGATGGGCTTTGGGTAAAGATAAATCTAAAGTTAAAGTCAAAAAAAATAAACAGTCTAAATTTTCGTTTAATGTTTTGAAATTTTTGGCTCATAAATAGTTTTTGCATCTTAAATTATAAATATTAAAAATGGCGGAATTTTTCAAATTCCGCCATAAATCTTTTTGCATTTCACAAATTAGTTTAATTTTACCGTGATTGATTTCGGTTTTTGAGTATAGGTTAATTTATCTTCTCTTGATAACCAGCCTAAACCCATGTAAGTGAAATTATCATCCAAATCCATATCTTTTCTTAATTTGTTGATTGTAACTTCACCTTTGTCAGACAAGTAATTCCAGATTTTACCTGCTGATTCGATAATTTGTGCTTGCATTTCTTTTGATTCTTTTTTTCCGGTAGTAAACATGTTTTTAACCTCCTTTATTTGTTATTTTTATACTACTACTTTTTTAATATTAATGGAATAACAAAATTGAAATTTTTTTGAAAACCCTGTCGTAATAAGGTTTTTAGTGCTTAACATTTCTAAACTTTTCTAAATTATATAATAAAAAAATAAAAATTTTTCATCATAATATATGATTTTTTTTATTTTTTTCGGGGTAAAAAGCCCTTTTTTCGTTAAATCTTATCGAAAAAAGAAAAATTTTTGTTATTTTTTTCACAAAAATAAAAATAGAAATTCTTTGTAGGTATATATTTCAAGGATATCCGCAAGATAAAATTTTGACAAAATTATAAAATACAAAAATTTTACAAAAATTTTTAATTTCTTGTAAAAATAATTTCATCATCACTGTTTTTAATAAGTCGGGTGAGGGTTTTAATTGCCTGTTGCAGTTCGGTTTTGTCGTAATAAGCAGTTTTGAATATTACAACCGAATTATTATTTTTTAAAACAAATGTCAAAAGGTAATCCGAATACCCTTTAGAATAGCGATTTCCCTTGACTTTTTCCCGATAGTATCCGACTTCGGCAATTTCTGAAAATTTTGTTATTTGTTTTTGCGATTTTCCGTTCAAAAGATTAATCTTTTCGATTTTGCAAAAATCCAAAGATTTAGAGCATATAAGAGTTTCCTGCTTATAATTTGTAAAAAGCCCGCCGACAATTCCTAAAGCAACTAATATTGCTATCAAAAGTCCTATGATGTTTCTGTCGTTATTTTTTTCTTCCATACTTGCCTGTCTTTATGTTTTTAATTTACCACAAAAATTGTTCGCAGTATAATTATTTTTATGGGAAGCAAAAAAATAAACACAATTATATTTGATTTAGACGGAACGCTTTTGAACACGTTAGACGATTTGTACGAGAGTACAAATTTTGCGCTCGGGTATTTTAATTTTCCTCCAAAAACGATTGAGCAGGTGAAAAGTTTTGTCGGTAACGGGGTTGAAAAGCTCATTGAACGTGCAATTCCCGATGGAAAGTCTAATCCCGATTTTGATAAATGTTTGGAAGTTTTCAAAGAAAATTATTCAAAAAACATGTACAATAAAACCGCGCCCTATTCGGGGGTTATCGAAATGCTTGAACGATTAAAATTCCAAAATTACAACACTGCGGTTGTTTCGAACAAATTTGATTATGCGGTAAAAGAGCTTTGTAAAAAATATTTTGGCAGGCTGATAGATTTTTGTGCGGGTGAAAATGAAGCCTGCGGGATTAAAAAGAAACCCGCACCGGATACTGTTATCAAAGTATTGGAATATTTTTCCGCCGATTGCGATAATGCTTTGTATGTCGGCGATTCCGAGGTTGATATTTTAACCGCAAAAAATTCCGGTATGGATTGTATCAGTGTTTGCTGGGGGTTTAAGAGCAGAGATTTTTTGATTAAAAACGGTGCAAAAACGATAATCGAGTATCCGCAAGAGTTGAATGATTATCTTATGAATAATTAAGCCCGTTGATTATTTTCCATTTGTTTTTTATAATTAGTATTAATTAATAGTTTTAAGGAAGGCAAATATGATTATAATAATGGAGCGTAATGCGACGCTCGAAAACGTACAGGCGGTAACAAATCTGTTGGAATCTCATGGATTCAAGGTTCTGGTTCATACCGGCGAAATTTATACCGTAATTAACGCGCTGGGGGATAAAACGACATTATCCGCCAATCGAATTGAGGCATTAGACGGTGTTAAACAGATAAAATTTATTCGCGAACCGTTCAGACTGGCATCACGCGACAGACAATCGGAAGATACGGTAATAGAGTTTGAAAACGGTGTAAAAATCGGCGGAGCAAATCGTCCTGTTTTTATGGTCGGACCTTGCTCGGTCGAAGATTACGACGGACTTTTGCAAGTTGCAAAGGCTGCAAAAGAGTTGGGCTGCCAATTTTTAAGAGGGGGAGCGTTCAAACCCCGTACTTCACCTTACGATTTTGACGGACTTGGCGAAGTTGCATTGAAATATCTTGCCGATGCAAAAAAAGAAACGGGACTTTTGGTTGTTACGGAGCTTATGGATTCGTCGGATTTGGATATGGTTTGTGAGTATGCCGATATAATTCAAATCGGTGCAAGAAATATGCAGAATTTCAAACTTCTTAAAGCTGTGGGTAAATGTTCAAAACCGGTAATATTAAAGCGCGGAGCAGCAAGTACGATTAAGGAGTTTTTGTTGGCGGCGGAGCATATTATGTACAACGGAAACGAAAAGGTTATACTTTGCGAGCGCGGCTTGAAAAGTTTTGACAACTCTTATACGAGGAATTTGCTTGATATTTCGGCAATACCGGTTATAAAAAAATATTCGCACCTGCCAATAATTGTTGACCCGAGCCACGGAACGGGTCAGAGATATTTGATAGAGCCGATGGCAAAAGCGGGCTTGGTAGCGGGAGCTGACGGGGTAATGGTCGAAGTTCACCATAACCCTGCCTGTGCTTTAAGCGACGGAAAACAAAGCCTTTCTATCGAGCAGTTCAAACAAGTCTTTGCAAAGCTAAACCGCTTGATAGATACACTCCATCTTGAAAACACCGTATCAGAGTTTTGTGAATAATAGAATTACAAATCCTTATGGTGAAATTGTTTCAACCCTTTGACGTAATCATCGACGATGTGTCCCGAGCCGATGAGTTTGTATTTATATATAGTCAAGCCTTCCAACCCGACAGGTCCTCTGGCATGAGTTTTATTTGTCGATATTCCGACTTCCGCCCCAAATCCGTATCGAAACCCGTCCGCAAACCGCGTCGATGCGTTAAAATACACCCCCGCTGAATCAACTTCGTTCATAAATTTTTCCGCATTGTTTATATCGTTTGTAATGATACTGTCCGTATGCCCAGAACCGTACGTGTTTATATGTTCAATCGCCTCATCAACAGATTCCACAAATTTATACGCTAACGTTTTTTCTCCGTATTCAACATCCCAAGATTTCGGTTTTTGTATAATTTCCACCTCCGATAGCTGTAACGATGCCAACAAATCGTCTGATTTTGGAAAATCCTTATGGATTAAAAGTGTTTCAACGGAATTGCAAGCGCTCGGATACTGCGTCTTAGCATCAATTACAATCTTTGATGCCATATTTATATCTGCCGATTTATCGACATATATGTGGCAAATCCCGCTGGCATGACCCAGTACCGCTATATTTGTGTTTTCTTTTATATATTCTACAAGTTTATTTCCCCCGCGAGGTATTATTAAATCTATATACTTATCGCATTTTAACATTTGTGCAACGTCGTCTCGTCTAAATACCTGCTGTATCATGTTTTTCGGAAATCCCGAAATTGTATCCAATGCGCCGTTTATTATTTCAAGTATTTTTTCATTGGTGTTTTTTGATTCTTTTCCCCCTTTTAAAATCACCGCGTTTGATGATTTTATCGCCAACGACGAAATCTGCGAAATTACGTCGGGTCTTGCTTCAAATATTATCCCCAAAACCCCTATCGGGCATGAAATTTTATACAGTGTCAACCCTTCGTCAAGCTCACGGACAAGAAGTTTTTTCCCAATCGGGTCTTGAAGTTTTGCTATATCTCTTATCCCCAAAACCATATCACGCATTTTATTATCATCAAGTTTTAGCCGATTAAAGGTCGATTGAGTTATTTCTCCCGTTTGCAAAAGATTTTCGGCTGATTCAATATCTTTTTTGTTTGCTTCAAAAATTTGGGTTTTATTTTCTTCCAGTGCGTTTGCAATTTTTTCCAACGCGGAATTTTTAATATCCGTACTTAACGATGCCGCTTTTTGTGATGCAATTTTTGCATTTTGTGCTATTTTTATAAAATTTCCTTCCACTTCTTTCTCCGAGTTATAAAATTGTTATGTTATCTCGGGTAATTATCGCATCGTAATTTTTAAATCCCAAAATTTCCGCAATATTATCCGAATGACATCCGATTACTTTTTGGCAAGATTGAGAATCGTAATTAACAATTCCGCGTGCAAATTCGTTTTTGTTCTCGTCAAGTATAGAAATTACATCACCCTTTTTGAAGGTGTTAATAATCTCAACAACCCCAATCGGTAAAAGGCTTTTTTCTTTCGCAATCAATGCCTGTTTTGCACCGTCATTGACGATAATTTTGCCTACAATGTTTGTCGCATAACCAATCCAGCGTTTTTTATCAGAAAGATTTTCATTAGACGGCAGAAACATTGTTCCTAAATCTTCACCTTCAAAAATGCGTTTTATGACATAAGGCTGCTTGCCGTTAGCTATTAAAACTTTGCCGCCAAATCTTGTAACAAGTTTTGCCGCCTTTAATTTTGCTTCCATTCCGCCTCTGCCGCCGTCTGATACACCCGAGGCAAGCGATATTATCTCATCATTTATTTCTTCCACCGATTTTATCAGCTTAGCATTCGGATTAGTCTTTGGATTTTCGTCATATAACCCGTCAATGTCCGATAAAATTATCAATAAATCTGCATCTAATTCACTGGCAACAAGTGCGGATAGCTTGTCATTATCCGAAAAACATACCTGCATATCCTCTTTTACATATCTAAGCGCAATATCAAGCGTCGAAACTGTGTCGTTTTGGTTTATAACAGGCACCGTTCCCAATTCAAGCAGCTTGTTTAATGTCGTTCTTAAACTTAAATACCTCTCTCTGACTGAAAAATCGTCTTCCGTTAAAAGAATTTGCGCTGCCGTTAATCCGTAAGTCTCAAATCCTTCTTCGTAAATCGACATCAATTTTCCCTGTCCGATTGCGGCACAAGCCTGTTTTAAGGCTGTTCCTTGCGTATTTTCAAGCCCCAAACGTTTTTTGCCTAACCCTACAGCACCGGAAGTTATGACTATAACTTCTTTTCCTTGTTTTACAAGTTGGGATATGTCTTCAATAAATGTAAATACCCTCGGTAATGACACGTATCCTTCATCGTTTCTTAACACGTTTGTCCCGAGTTTAATTACAATACGCTTTGCTTTTATAAATTCTCCTCTGTCCATATTCCGATTTTATCACAATTTGTAAAATTGTTAAAGTAATATTTTTACCTGTTTTTGTTGCAAATAGATATTGTCTTTTGTAAAATCAATTTAGGGGTATTAACATAAGGGAATAAGTCATGACAATAATTAACGATGTTTTCACCGTGCATACAAAAGGTAACACCGATATTATAGATATTACGCCCCAAATAAGAAATGTCGTTTATAACCATGTGCTTCAAAATGCAGTGGTTTTTGTATATGCTCAAGGCAGTACGGTGTCAATAACCAATATCGAATTTGAGCCGGGGCTTTTGGTCGATTTACCCGAGGCATTGGAAAAAATTGCACCCGTAAGCAAAGATTATCACCATGACGAAATGTGGCATGACGGAAACGGTTATGCACATGTAAGAGCATCAATCGTCGGAAATTCAACCCATATCCCTTTAATCGACGGAGTGTTGCAGCTTGGTCAGTGGCAGCAGGTTGTTTTAATCGATTTTGACAACAAAGCCCGAGCAAGACAAGTTAACATCCAAATCATTTACTAACCTATTATTAAGTTTTGTAAAGTGTAAAACATACACTATTACGCGGGTTTCAGGATATCCGACAAAATATCAAACAGGATAGTTGACTTAAAATTTTTCTTATGAGATAATAATTACATAAGATTTAAGTGTAGTCGAAACACTAAATATAAATAGTTCATTAACCCCAAAAACATATAAACTCCTAAATAATAAACACTAAAAGAGACCATTAGGATGCAGAAAACGACCCACTCACAAGTTGAGTGGTTTTTTTTATGTTTAATTATTCTGCATTTCTTCAGGATACGGCGGTTCAAGTGTCGTATCTTCTTCTGCCGGAATATCGTCGTAGGTTTGGGGGTTTTGCGTATTTATATCATTTGTGTTATCAATCGGTTTTTCTTTTATTTTCATGAATGCTTCCATGCGCTCATCTCTTTGGGAATGCAGTTGATTTGTTTTTTGAATATCATCAAGGAGGTTTTGGAGTTCGGATTTATAGTTTTGGGTTTGCTTACAGGTTTTATAATTATCGAGCATGGACAAAAGCGAGCGAATATTTCCCGCTGCCACATTTTGTCGTGTTTCATCCGTTTGCAATCCGCTATATGTCAGTTTGTATAATGATATTGCGTTATGCTGCGCATAATCAACGTAGTTACAGGTTGAGTTTTTGATGAGTAAATCTTTATTTTTCTTCAATTCATCGTTAAGATAATCGGCGTATGACAGGTATTTAAAATACTTATCCGAGGTTGACATTTGAGTATTGTTGTCAACTTCTTGGAAATCTATTTTATCGGCAAGGGTTTTGGTTTGCTTGTACGTTGTGAGTGAATATGTCATCAACATTATTCCCATAATAAGAATACTAACCCCCAATGCCAGCCAATTGTTATAACTTTTTTCCATTACTCCCCTTCTTTTTATAACACATTATACAATAAATTTTCATAAAAATCTATTGTAATTATTTGAAATTTGCGGATAATATTATATAATGAATTTGAGTAGAGGGAAATTATGAAAAAGTTATATTTAGTATTAATAATTGTCGGAATAATATTGGGTTCTCGGGGTTTTGCCAATGTAGTTACGACGACAAGAAAAGTTACACCGCAGACAAATTCATCTCAACCGATTGTAAGCCCGCCGCATACTCCGAATGTTGTCCAAACAACAAGACATAAACTTGTTGACAGTGTAAAAGACTGTAAACCATATAGCGAGAATATGAATGCTGATTTTTTGGGTTTGGGGTTAGCCTACAAAATAAGTATAAAAGGATGGTCTGATAACAAGTGTCGGATTGATTTTTCGGCACAGACAACGGGTATAAGCCCGACATTTTCAAAACTTTACGGCATAGACCCGTCGCAAGCCAAGATTTTATCTTACACTCCAAAAATTCAATGTGCTTTCACACGTGAGCAGCTTAATTATGTCGGCGATTCGATTTTGCAGGAAAAAGAAAGAAATGCCGGCGCGACAAATAATATGTTGAAAGACCCTAATGAAATATTATCGTCTATGTCGTCGGGGTTCTCCGAATCCGATGAAAGACTTATGGATGTGTTGGTAAATCAGGGTGCTTGTCAAATAATTAACGCCGATGATTTGAATAACTTTTTGAATAATTTTTTATAAGGAGAATCGGATGAACAAATTAAAACTCACAATTTTAGGTGCTTTATTTTTATCTTTGGTTTGGACAAGTGCGGTTGCAAATCAAACGGAAAATGTATTTGAGCAAATTAACGCTTCTCAATCCGAGCTGCAGACGTATTCTTTGCAAGCAACGGACAATAACGTTTTGACCGCTAAAGAAAATTTACTTGAACAAAGATATATCAGCAACTTCAAAAATTGTGAACCGTTACATATTCAACAAAAGTACGATTTTTTCGGACTTAAAGTCGGGTTTACTTTCGATATTAACGGTTGGGTTGATAATAAGTGTTATTACAAATTATCCGGCGAAATTAACGGAATAGGAAAAGATATCAGAGAGGTTTACGGCGTTAAAGTTACCGACGAAGAACTCTCAGAGCTTAAACCTGTTATTGAATGTAAGTTTAATCAAGAGCAGTTGGATATTTTGGTTAATGTTGTTATGCAAAGCAGGAAAAGTGAGAAAAAATACCTTAGCAGCATCTTGAAAAAATCTGATTCAAACCTGCTTGAAAAGCAAAATGAATTGACACCCGACGAGCAAAAACTTTTGAGCATGGTTTTGGCGGGCGAAGTTTGTGTTGTTCCTAATCAAGAGGAATTGATGCAAAAATTCGGTGAAATTTTTGAAAAATTATAAGGTTTAACTTCTGTCGCCCGTTCCCGAACGAAATCCGCAGAAGGAATAAATGACCGGTAATGCTCTTTCTATATGAATTTTGTTTGCAAACGGAATTTTAGCCAAAACGCAAATTGCAACAAAATCGTCAAGGTTTGCAATCATATCAATAAGTTTGAGTTTGCGTTCGGGCTTTTTGGTTTCTTTTTCGCTTCTTAGCGCGTTAGATATTGCCATTGCCGTAGTTGAACCTATGAAAACTCCCAAGGCGGAGGCTATAATTTTTGTGAAATTGTTGTTAATTTTTGGTGATTTGGATTTGGAGCAAAGTTTTATAGCCTGATCGACCAAAAGCATCGGAGCAGATGTTAATACCATTTGAAATGCTCCTTCTTTCCATTTTCTTTTTACGTCTTCTTTGTGTTCGCCGATTGAACTGAGCGTTATTCCGCCGATGTTGCCTGCGGCTGCCATGGAAAGCATTTGGGTAACTTTGTAGTTAACTTTTAGCGGGTTTTTAATTTGTTGTTTTTTCATTATTGCAGCTAATGTTATTCCAACACCCGTTATTGCACCTGTTGCGGCAAGTAATTTGTCTTTTGTTGTTGCTTTCGGGGCATATTCTTTTACTTTTTCGTCTTTTTTCATATTGATATGCCCGAATGACGGTCTTTCGCTTTGTGTGAAAGATATATACGTGTTTTTATCAGGGTTTGATATATTTATTGATTGTATGGTCATGTGTTGTTCCTTTTACAAGTGTTTATTGTACAATAAAAATTTATTTTGGGTAACTGTATTAATTTTTTTATATTATTTGTCTGCTAAAAATTATAAATCATTGTAAAAAAGTTGTCGGAAAAAAGTAGTATTTTTCCCCGCCGCCGGTAATTCACGGTCTTATTTTATCATAAAGTCGATGATTTATTGTCGGTTATTAATTTTTTGGTCTTAATATTTCTTAATTAAAATAAGAATTTTTCGCAATTAATTTTAAAAAAAATTTTTTATATAAATACGAGATATAAAGGGGAAAATTATAATGATAGAAAAAATTGATTCAACGGGTGTTAAATCCGCCAATGACGCGGTTAATAGTTCTCAAAATCCGCCGCAGACAAAGCCGGAAAAAGAGTCTGAACCTTTGTTGAAAATGAAAACGAACGAAGTTAAGGGTTTTGAGGTTGAACACACCGAACAAAAAAAAGAAAATGACAAAAAGACAGAAGAACAACAGCAAAAAAATGCGGATGTTGATAAAGTTGCAGAAGTTGAGGAAGAACTTTCAGTTGAAGAAAGCGATAATGTAAACAACTCTGCAAGCATAAAAAACGAAAGTTACACCGATGCGCAGCAGCTTATGAGAAATGACCGTATATCAGCCGTCAAACATCAATCATCGGCACTTTTTCAATTTGTCGATACGATGGAAGACGAAAGCGGTAATAAGATTGACGAATTTTTAGTTCAAAAATATCCTGAAGGAACGCACACCAGCGCGAATGCGAACGTGTTATATGAAGATTGCAACGATGACGGAAAAACCACCTCTGTAACGGGCGATGTGTTTTTATCACATACAAACAAAAAAGGTGCGACTATAATTGCGGGCGGTGCTTATGAATATAAAACATCTGGTTCGGGCGAAGACGGCAGCACTGAAAAAAACGGTAATGTTGTTTTGGGTTATAAACAGTATTTTCAAAAACCTAAAAACGGCGATATAACCGAGGCTAAATATACCGGCGCGGTATTGGCAAGCGGAAGTTTCAACGACGGAATGCAGCAATTTACGGGAAATATCGGGGTTGAACATAACCCGACAGGGCTTGCCGCAAACTATAGAGTTCAAGCTGTCAGGTTCGGCGGAGAAACTACTTTCAAAAAGAATTTCGATTTTACTTTTTTGGACAACGACAAAAGTGATGAAGTAACGTTTGCGGACGAACTTGAATCTGATGACAAGTCTGAAATGCCTGATGAATTGAACACAAACGAATCCCAACAGAGTTTGAACGGTGAAAATTTAATACCCCAATCAACGGATGGAAAAGTACATAAAACAAAATTCGGCAAATATTTGGCGGAAAATAAAGCTGCCGGATATGGTGCGGGTGTAAGATTTGTATTGCAAAACGCGGATTTAGACGACGACAGTTCGGTTATGGAATACGGACTTGTCGGGAATTATTCTTTCTCATTTTTGAACGACAGAAAGAAATATGATTCTAAAAGTTTTGTTGTAACGCCTTCTGTGGGGGTAATCGATGCCGGAAACCAATTAAAACTTACAAGCGGTATAGAGGCTGATTACAAATCAAAATCCCCGAACGGTACGGTTTTGGGATTAAATGCTTCCGTAAATAACAACAAGATGTTTGCGGCAAAAGATCGACCTGCAAGCAATACGTTTAGCGCATCATTTACCGGCAGATTGGAAGGCAGAAAGGTGTCCGCATCTGCAAATGCAACCTATATCAAAAGTGATTGTGATATGAAATCCACATCAGTAAATGCCAATGTAGAATATAGAATAAGCGAACATATAAAAGCATCGGCACAGGCGGGTTATACGGAGTACGACTTGCTGGGTACCGTTCAAAATAAATGTTTGCAGGTAGGTCTTGGCGCTTGCGTTAATTTTTAAAAATTCAGTTTTGGATGTATTTCAACTTAACAAATTTTAATATTTATCAAAAAAAATAGCAAATTTAAAACTGTAGTTTGTTTTATATATTTGTAGGCAGAAAAAAAGGAGGTTGTATGAAAAGCATACAAGGTATATGGTCAAATTTAAGATTTCTTATGACATCGGCGGCGGGAAGTCAAAAGAATTATAAATTGGTTCACACATGGCGTTTTCCTAACAGGGAAGCACATGCGGGTCAATTTTTGAACACCAAAGTTTTACCCAACGGAAATATACAGAAACGAGTAATAACGCAATACGGAAATCCCGGAACGGTTGGAATTGAAACCAATGTTTTTAAACCTAACGGTGAATTGTTGAGAAGTTATGCGGGTATTCGTACTCCCGAAGGTACAAGAATTTACGGAAATAATAGCGGCGGTTACAAAGAAGCTCGCAACAGACTTTATTATAATCAAGGCAGCTGCTACAAATTATAAATAAAGGGTTGAAATAATTATAAAGAAAGGCTAATCCTATTAAGGATTAGCCTTTCTTATGTATATGAAACTTGCAAAGACGGATTTCAGCTCAGTAAGGTAGGATGGGTGAAACGATTGTCATTCCACCCATCAACTTAGCTAATCCGACGCAATTTAATTATGTAGGTTGGCGGTTTCCACCCCAACAATTATTAAAATCTAATTTGACAAAACCCCAAAGGTAGGATGGGTGAAACGATTGTCATTTCACCCATCAAATTCCTTCACCGCCCGCATATACC
>CANQSZ010000036.1 GCA_947626645.1 Candidatus Gastranaerophilales bacterium | reverse complement strand
AAACTCCGAGTAAATACTTCGGGTTGCCGCTTGCCGATATGACAACGCAAACGTCTTTTTCGGTTAAAACGGAAGCATCTTGTTTTCCCGCATCAAAGTTATCTTCTGCACCTTCAACCGCTTTTAATAATGCCTGTTTGCCGCCGGCAATGATACCTTGAACCATAGATTCGTCAACGCTGAATGTGGGCGGACACTCCGAAGCATCAAGTATTCCTAATCTCCCTGATGTTCCCGCGCCGAAGTAAAATAATCTTCCGCCTTTTAAAAATGCTTTTGCAATCATATCGATTGCGGATGCTATATTTGGAGCTTCGTCTGCAACAACTTTTGCGACAATCATGTCTTCTTCATTCATTTTTCTGACCATATCGATTGTCGATAAAAGGTCGATATCTTTTGTATTTTCGTTTCTGTATTCGGTAATCGCTTCCGTCATATTCTTCTCCTTATACCCTCAATATTTAAAATTTGAAGGTTACACTAATTTAACCAGATTTGCCATTTCGATTGCGGATTTAGCGGCATCAGAACCTTTGTTTCCGGCTTTTGTACCCGCTCTTTCTATTGCCTGTTCAAGATTATCGGTCGTAAGCACTCCGAAAATGACAGGTACACCCGTTTGCAAACTAACCTGAGCAACTCCTTTTGAAACTTCCGCACTAACGTAATCAAAATGCGGGGTTGAACCTTTTATCACCGCGCCGAGCGTGATTATTGCATTGTATCTTCCGGTTTTGGCTGCTTTTTGTGCTATAACAGGTATTTCAAATGCCCCGGGAACTTTTACAACGTCAATATTATTTTCGTCAACTCCATGCCTTTTCAATTCATCTATCGCGCCTGATAAAAGTTTTGCTCCGATAAAATCGTTAAATCTTGAAATTATAATACAAAATTTATCTTCTTTGGTTGTGGTTAATTGTCCTTCCAATGTCCTCATTATACACTTACTCCTTAAACATATCCGAATATTTACATTATACCCTTATATAATACTATATTCGTACTTATTTTACAAGGATTGCACCAAAAATCTTATAAAAAATATATAATGAAACGACAACCAGTAAAAACCCGCTTATTTTCAATATTTTTTCCGATAAATCGTAGAAGTTTTTATTGGATTTAATTTGCGAAGTTAAAAACCCTGCGACAATAAGAATCAGCCCTTGACCCAAAGAGAAAAGAAACAACATAATAACCGCCGAGCTGATTTTGGCGGAAATTGATGCAAACGCCATAATACTTGCCAAAATCGGGGTTGAACATGGTGTTCCGATTAGTGCAAACACCGCACCCAGTAATATCGGGTACAAGTAGTCGTTATTAAACCTGTTTTGGGGGATTTCTTTAATAAATACGGGCATGTCAAAATCTATTACCCCGAGAATTTTAAGCCCCATAATCATAATAATTGAGGCGACTATAAGTGCAAAATACGGGTTTCCCAAAAATATTTTTCCGGTTAGGGCGCAGATTATTCCGATGATTGAAAATACAATGCCTGTACCGATTACGAAGAAAATCATTTGAACAAGAGTTTTCATCGGCTTTTCTTTTGAGTATCCGCCGATATAGCCTATAATAAGCGGGAGCATAGAAAGTGAGCACGGCGACACTGACGAGATTAAACCGCCTAAAAATGCCGCACCGAACAACAGATATATGCTTGTTTGGGTTGAAAATAATTCGGTAAGATTTTCCATTATTTAAGTTCCTTAATGTAGGTTTCCATCTGTTCTTTTGGCAGAGCCGATTCTATTCTTGCACATTGCGTTCCGTCTGAATTGAGCATTATTATTGTCGGAACCAGAGTAACTTTATATTTTTTTATCATATTATTTTTCATATCATCGCGATTATCCACGATAATTTCCGTATATGTTATTTTATCTTCATATTTTGGCATAAGTTCTTTCATTACTTTTTCAACCTGCTGGCATTCAAGACACATCGTGGAAGAAAATTTTATAATTTGCGGCTTTCCTTGTGCCTGCGCTATTGTTGATGTGCTTTTATTAAATGTTAACCCGAAATATGCCAATATCGGTACAAACAATATTGCCAAAATTGTAATAATCGATTTTCTGTTCATAATTTTTTCTCCCATATATAGTTATATCATATTATTACTAATAACATAAAAATTTTACAATAATCTGACAGGGGAGTAAAAATTAAATTTATAACGGACAAATGTATAAGTGTTTTTTTGTTAATTTTATCTTGGCGGTCTATTGCTTGAAATTACTTTGTCTATATGATGAAAAATGAACAAATATATTGTTAAATCGTTATATAAGCAACCAAGGATTTATGATACGTGCGAATTTTTAAGATAATAACAATTTTATTAATCATTTTATTAACCTCAAATGTTTCGTATGCAATAGACGAAATAAAGGTTGAAAAAGGTTCCGTATTGACTTTGGTTGATTGTATCGGAATAGCATTGCATAACAATCCGGCAATAAAAAATGCACGTTACAATTACGGAATATCTAAGGCAAATGTCGGAATGGCACGTTCGGAATTTTTCCCGACGGTTGGTGTCGGAACGGGATTTAATTTCAACGATACTTCAACCAAACAATACAACAGAGGAACCAACACTTACACCGTTGAGGCAACTTTAAACCAACTGTTGTGGAATTTCGGCAGAACTAATGCAAATATCAAAATGCAAAAATTCTATCTGATTGCCGATGAATATAATTTTGAAAACATCGTAAGAGAAACCACTTTTGCGGTTAAAGAAAGATATTACGAAGTTTTGGCATCGCGTGCCGCTGTTATGATTAACAGAGCTTACGTTGATATAAATGAAAGAAACTATTTAAGGACTAAGGCATATTTTGAGGAAGGTATAAAATCCAAAATCGACCTTGTTAATGCCGAAGTAACTTTGAGTGATTCAAAAATCGCTCTTATTCAGTCGGAAAATTCGTACAAAAATTCGCTTGTAAACTTAAACAATGCGATGTATCTTTCAAACGCTCCGACTTATTTAATCTCCGGAACGGAAGGCTTTAATTTGAAAGATAACGTTGCTCCGGTTGATTTGGCAAAAGTTTTAAAACCTTCCGATGATGACGGCTCGTATTTACCTGTTAATGTTAATGACGCAAAACTTACAAGCGCGGTTGAAAAATTGGAAGTTTTGACCGATTACGAGCTTGAGGAGTTCCCTTATTCGTTTGATGAATGTATAAATATGGCTTATAAAAATCGTGCGGACTTGAAGGCTTATAATTCTACGCTTGATGCGGTTAAAGAGAACCTTATTTTTGTAAAAAGAAATTATTACCCCGAATTATCCGCTTCGGCAGGTTACGGATTCAGAGATACAAACAGGACTAATTCCTTTAACGTCGGGGTTAATCTTTCAAGTTCTTTGAATATAATGAATCAAAAATACAGAGTCGATGCGGCAAAATATCAGGTGGATATTGCGCAAAACGCTCTCAATCAACTTAATCAGGATATATATTTTCAGGTTCAAAACGCTTATATCAATATGATGGAATTGGAAAAACAAATTCCGCTTTTGTCTGTTCGGGTTCGTCAAACACTGGAAAATTTTGAACTTGCGGAAGGAAGATATTATGTCGGGCTGGGTGATTACCTGCAATTGCAAGATGCGAAAGTCAATTACAACAACGCCCAACACTCTTATATAGAAACAATTTACAAATATAATGTTGCAAAGGCAAATTTAGAAAGTGTTATCGCTTTGCCTCAGCAGGTTACGGTAACTTTAGAGGATAAATAATTATGCAGATTAACGATATTTTACGGAAATTAAAAAATAAAAAAGTGATTATTCCGCTTGCGGGGATAATAATTTTGGGCGGGATTTACATATTCTCCGAGCAAACCCATAAGGTCAAATACCGCACCAGAAAGTTAGAATCTTGTACCATAACTCAAGTTGTCGAGGCATCCGGTACAATTAACCCTGTCAATATCGTCAGTGTCGGTTCTACCGTATCGGGGTTGATGAAGGAAATTTATGTGGATTTCAATTCCGAAGTAAAAAAAGGACAACTTTTGGCACAAATTGACCCCGCAAATTTTCAAGCCTCGGTTGACCAAAACAGAGCACAAATTAATAACGCGGAAGCTAACCTTGCAAAACTCAATGCACAAATGGTTATGGCGGAAAAAACTTACCGCCGATACAAAAATCTTTATGCGAAAAATTTTATAGCACGCAGCGAACTTGACCAAGCGGAAAGTGATTATCTTGCCCAAAAAGCCTCGGTCGGCGCTCAAAGGGCATCTATTGCTCAGGCAAGAGCAAATTATAATACCGCCATGACAAACCTCGGTTATACAAAAATTATTGCACCCGTTGACGGAACGATTATTTCAAGAGATATTGACGTGGGGCAGCCGGTTGCCGCCAGTTTCCAAGCGCCGGAGTTGTTCAAAATTGCTCAGGATTTAACCAAAATGCAAATTGAAGTTAACGTCTCCGAAGCCGATATAGGTAAGGTTAAAGAAGGACAAGAGGTTGAATACACTCTCGACGGATATCCCGACAGTATTTTCCATGGCGAAGTTACGCAGGTTCGCCTTGATTCAACCGTTACGTCAAATGTTGTTACATATACGGTTATCGTGAGTGTCAGCAACGAGGATTTAAAACTTAAACCCGGAATGACGGCGAATGTGTCGATTATTACAAGCCGTAATAAAGATGTTATGTGTGCTCCGGCGGTTGCGCTCAAATTCACTCCCGAAACCGACGGGCAAAAATATAAAAATCAAGGTATTTGGATTTTGGAAAACGGCAAACCCCGCAGAATTGATATTAAACAAGGGGTCAGCGATGATGCGAATGTCGAAATTATTTCTCAAAAACTTAAAATCGGCGATGAAATAATTGTAGAATCTTTCGGGAAAAAAGGTGCTTCAAAATCCTCCTTAAACTCTCAAGGTTCAAGACGCAGAGGCGGACCTCCGGGGATGTTCAGATAATCGTTCAATCGCGTAAACTTATAAGGCGGAATGTTTAATGGATTTAATCGAAGTAAAACACGCAATAAAAACTTACCAAACGGGTGAAGATTCTTTCAACGCTCTTGATGATGTGTCTTTGAGTGTTAAAGAAGGTGAATTTGTTGCGATTATGGGTACGTCGGGTTCGGGAAAATCAACATTTATGAATATGTTGGGAACTTTGGACAAGCCCAATTCGGGTTCTTATTTTCTTGACGGCGAAGATATGTTAAATCTTGACAGCGACAAACTTGCCATGGTTCGGTGTGAGAAAATGGGGTTTGTTTTTCAAGGGTTTAATCTTATTTCAAGAACATCGGCACTTGATAATGTGTCTTTGCCTATGATTTACAAAGGGATACCGGAGCGTGAAAGGATTGAGCGGGCAAAATGGGCATTGAATATTGTAGGATTAAAAAATCGTGAAGACCACATGCCAAACCAGATGTCAGGCGGTCAGCAACAAAGGGTTGCCATCGCAAGAGCACTTGTTAATGATGCTCCGCTTATTTTAGCCGACGAACCTACCGGTAATCTTGATACAAAAACAAGTATTGAAGTTATGGAATTTTTTGTAAGATTAAACGAAGAAATGGGCAAAACAATTGTACTTGTTACCCACGAACCCGATATTGCGGAATATACAAAACGTGTTGTGAAATTTAAAGACGGAAAAATAATTCTTGATGAGCCAAAAGGCAAATGGCTTTCCCACAGAACAAGAGAAACTTAACAAAAAAAAGGATAAAAATGTTAGATTTTAAATCGATTTTAAAAATGGCGACGGTTTCGCTGAGAATAAACAAAATGCGTTCAATGCTTACGAGTTTGGGCATAATTATAGGTGTAAGTGCCGTAATTATAATGCTTGCGGTCGGTTCGGGAGCGAGTAAAAAAATTGCCGCCGATATGGAATCAATGGGAAGTAATCTTCTTATGATACGTTCGGCATCGGCAAAAACAGGCGGAGTCAGAATGGGCTCAGGAACCCGCCCGACTTTGACTTTAAAAGATGCTATTGCCATTGAAACAAAAGCCAGAGGTGTTTTAGCCGTTGCTCCGTATTCTTCGGAAGCAAAACAAATCACTTACGGAAACCAAAACTGGTCAACAACCGTCGGCGGTACAACGATGCCGTATTTTATGATTCGTAACTATGAAATAGAATCAGGCAGAGGATTTATTCCCGAGGATAACAAAAACAGCACCAAAGTTGCCGTCTTGGGTCAAACCGTTTCAACGGAACTTTTCGGGGATGTTGATCCTATCGGTAAAACCATTCGTATCGGAAATGTTCCGTTCAAAGTTATCGGATTGTTAAAAAGCAAGGGTTCAAGCGGAATGGGGCAAGACCAAGACGATTTGGTATTTATCCCCATTACAACCGCACAAAGAAAAGTTTTCGGTACAAGTTTTCCCGGTACTGTTAATATGATTACCGCCAAGGCTCAAAATTCCGATGTCATAGGTATTATGCAGGAAGATATAACGGAAATTTTGAAAGAAAGACATCACATAGGCAAAACCCAAGAAGACGATTTTGAAATTCGCAACCTTGCCGAAATGCAAGAAACGATTAAATCCGCAACAAAAACCATGTCGCTTTTATTGGGTGCTATTGCGGGGGTTTCTTTGATTGTCGGAGGTATCGGGATTATGAATATTATGCTCGTTTCCGTTACCGAAAGAACAAAAGAAATAGGGATTCGTATGGCAATCGGTGCTAAAGCCTCGGATATAAGATTTCAGTTTTTGATTGAATCTTTTCTTCTTTCTATGTCGGGCGGTTTAATCGGGGTTGTTATAGGTATAGCAGGTGCGCATCTGATGCACACTTTTGCGGGCATGAATATTGCAATAACCGTGCAGTCGATATTGCTTTCAATGGGATTTTCTGCCGCTATCGGAATCGGGTTCGGGTATTATCCTGCCTATAAAGCATCGCTGCTTAATCCGATTGATGCTTTGAGATATGAATAATTTATTCGATTTCATCGGCTTTGGCAAGAAATTCCAACAGGCTCACAACTTTTGTTTTTTTGTTTTTTATTTTTTTAAGTCCGGCTTTTAACCCGATTATGCACGACGGGCATGTTGTTATAACATAATCCGCCTGCGTATTTGCAATATTTTTTGCTTTATTTTTTGCAAGTTCTGTTGCGTAATCGTAATTTTTAAATATAAAACTTCCGGCAAATCCGCAGCATTCATCGTAATCTTCCGTTTTTACATATTCGACATTCTCGCAATTGCCGATAATTTTTGTAAGAAAAATGTCGTTTTTAAGGTGGCATGGTTTGTGGAAGGTTACTTTAATCGGTTTTTTAAACTTGAATTTAATATCTTTAAATGCAATAATGTTGCCCCAATTTACCGATTTTTCTTTTTGCGGTGCGGGGGATTGGGTATAGCGGTTGTATTCAAGTAATGTACTTTCGCAGCTTGCACAGTCTGTTACCAAATAATCATAATCGGTGTCGAGCTTTTCGAGATTTGTTTTAGCGGCTTGCTCAAATCTTTCGAGGTTGCCTTCCGTCAAAAACGGCAGTCCGCAGCAGTCAAAATCCGGCTCAATTATTTGTATGTCTTGGTTTTTTAATATCTTATTCAAATATTTATCGGTGTTCGGGCTGATTTGGTTTACACATCCTTTAAAATACACAACCTTCATTGAAGGATTTTCAATGAATTTTTTTGGGGGTCTGAACGGTTTTGTTAATTTTGCACCGATTTTTATGAAGTTGGAAAAAACTTCGCGGCTTTGAAAAAATTTTGTAATTTTTCCCGACAAAGTTTTTTTCAAATATTCGTATTTTGCACAGGCTAAAATTTGGCAAACTTCAATTTGTGAGGGGCAAAAGTCGTTACATTTTCCGCATTTTAAACATAAGTCAAGATATTTGTTTATGTTTTTGGTTAATTCTAAATCACCTTTTGTAACGCCGTATAGCATAATAAATTTCCCTTTGCTTACGGCACATTCGTTGGGGTTTATTTTAAACAGCGGGCATGAAGTTTCGCACAGCCCGCATTTTGAACATTTATTTAATTCTGCCTCAAAATCTTTTAATGTTTTCATATAAAAATCATAGCATGGGAAAAATAAATTTGCCTTTACAATTGTTAACAAATGCCCCGAATTATTAAACTTTTTAAAAAAAATGCCGATAAATAAAATATCTTAGTAAAAAAGGGTATAAACATGACAGATTCAAATTTCACATTTAACAGACCGTTTAAACCGTTCGGAATGAACGTAAAAGTACCGGAAAGGACTTTGCAGCAAGCAGGCGAAACACTTGAAGGGATTATAAAAGCTCCGACCGATCCTTTGTTTACTTTTTTGGAAGAAAACGAAGGAGTATTTAACGGTGATGTTGCGTTTGAAATTAACAAAACAATAGCGCAAAATTTCACCATAGGTTCTGCCATGAGAATTGAAAACGAAAAAGTCAACGGCAAAACTCCGAATTTCGATATGCACTTCTAACGCAAAATTTTTTAAGTAATAATTTTTCCAATAAAAATATAAATAATTCTTAACATTTCCCCTTCAAAAAGGCAATTTTTGAAGGGGAAAATACTTTATATTAATGTAAGGGAATTACGGGAAAAATTATCATGACAACAAATTCTGTAACATTTAATCCGAATTTATCAATATCAACAGCGAAAGCCTCTCAGCTTTACGGTGTTACCGAAGAAGATTTAAAATTATTAAATCCCGACGGCGATGAAAAGATTACCGCAAAAGAATTTCAAAATTACGGAATAAATAAAAATGCCGGTTTAAGGGAATACTTCCAAGCCGGAACATCAGCTCCCAAGTCCGTTGCGGCTAAACCGGTATCAAATCCGTTCGGGGGAAGTTTGAAAAACAATTTCAGATTGAATTTTAACACAGGCGAACTCTCACCTGAAGTTACATCGGATACCGTCGGAAAAGTCTTTCCGAGGCTTTACGCTTAATTATTTTTAATTTACCCGAGAGCCTTAGCTTTTTGTGCGGTTTTTTCCACAACGTCAAGGAAAAGTTTATCCGAGTGTTGGTCTTTCATTTCGCTTATTCCGACAAATGTGCATCCGCCTTTGGTTGCAACGTTATCTATTAAAGTTTGAACGGATGTTTCTCCTCTGTTAAAAATCATTTGAGCCGAACCCAGCGCGGTTTGTGTTGCAAGCGTGAGTGATTTTTCGTAATCCAACCCCAACTTCTCGCCCGCTCTTGCCATATCTTCTATTACCTGATAGAAAAACGCCGGACCCGAACCTGAAATCGCAGTTACTATGTCCATTTGCGATTCTTCTACTCTTATACATTTCCCGATTGTACTCAATAAATCTTCGATTAAATCCAAATCTTCATCTTTTGCTTTTGAACCTTTGCAAAGTCCGAACATTCCCAACTTCACAAGCGCCGGTGTGTTGGGCATAATTCTTACGACTTTGTTTTGCGGGATAATATTTTCGATTTTTTCCGTACGAACACCTGCCGCAATAGACACGACAAGTTTTTCGTTCGTCAGTGATTCTTTAATTTCTTCCAACACTTCAACAACCGCATTCGGCTTTGTTGCGATAAATATTATATCGGAAGTTCGGGCAAGGTTTTTGTTGTCCGTTATAACGTCGATATTTAATTTTTCCGAGGAAAGTTTGGCAAATTCTCGGTTAATTTCCGATGCGATTACGTTATAATTTTCATTCTCTTTGGAGGTTTTTATCCCGCTGATAATTGCACCCGCCATTTTTCCGCAGCCTATAAACCCTATTTGTTTCTTCATAATATTTAACTATTCCCTTCTTATTTTGTTGACTATTTATTTTGTTTACTATAACATCTGAATTATACGACAAATAAACAGTAAAAGGAAATAAAGAATTATGAGACGTACACTAGAAGGAACAAAAAGAAAAAGACAGAATGTCAGCGGATTCAGAGCAAGAATGTCAACCCCCGGGGGGCGTGAAGTTCTAAACAGACGCAGAGCTCGCGGTCGTCATAAGCTGGCTATCACCGCTAAAGAACGTGCTTAGACTTTATTTTTACGGTTGTGAATATGAGGTGACGGATGTTACCAAAGCAATATCGTTTAAAAAAAAGCTCCGCATTCAAAGCGACATATAAAGTTAAAAACTCCTCCCACAAGGGTGGAGTAACTTTGTTTGCAGGACTTGAAAAAAAAGAAGATTACCCCACAAAAGTCGGATTTGTCGTCAGTAAAAAAGTTCACAAACGCGCCGTCAAACGTAACCGTCTGAAACGCTTGATGAGAGAAAGCTACAGACTTTTGTTAAAAGAAGGCAAACTCGGCAATTCACAAAGGTTTATGTCATTGATTTTTGTCGGCACGGATAAGGCATTAGGCAAAAGTTTTTATGAGATTTACTCGAGTATATCTCAAATGTTGGAGAAAATATGATTGAGGGTATTTATGTCGATAATATTATGATGCACTCCGAAACTCGTGCCTATCCTGTCGAACCTCAGATAAGTTCCGGTGTAACTTTAGGCTCTGAATCGATTTATCGCTACGGACTCAGAGAATCCTCCTATCCGACTTTGTCTTTGGTCGAAGAAATTACCGACGGTCTTGGTAATGTCATTCCTGCGGGGCATTACGAGCTTGCCCTGTCCGATGAAAGAAATTTTTTAATCCTTATCCAATCAAAAGTTGCCGTCGCAATTATGCCTGTTTTTCTTGTTGAAGTCGATATGTCCGAATATTCTCAGATTAAAGACAAAAAATCACTGAAAAAACAACAAAAACAACAAAAAGAAATCGCTAAAACTAACGCAAAACGCGCAAAACAAGGTATGCCGCCAATAAGTGATGAAGATGAAATTTATCAGGAAGCCTCTATTGAATATATCGAAAAAGGTAATTATTACCTCATAAAATATGAACGCGGCGATGTAAGAGCTTGGGCTGCCATTAAAAGTAACTGATTTATTTTCTTCTTTCTGCCGCTTTTTTGTAAATATGTTAAGAATTGTAAATCTTAATTTGTTAAAAAAGGCAATTATTTCCTTTTTAAATACTTTATATATATAAGACAGAGTATAATAAGGATGATTTATGGCTGCAAGCAGAGCGACAACAGAATTTAACAGAACCGCGGCAATGCGGGATGATATGTATGTTAAGACCAATCTCGGGATAAAAAAATCCGATGAAGAAACCGAAAATATTATCAGTTCGACATTCGGGATGATTAAGCAAAATATTCTTGAGGCATTTTGGTATTCAACGGGTTTAGATCCGAACGTTAACAACGCTTATTCTATTGCCATGACCGACCCGAATCAGTCTTTTGAAGTCCGCGGAAAAAGATATTACACTTGCCCGAGTGTCGGAAACTTAAGAGCTTACAATGAATTTGGAAACCCGAGCGGCGGGTGTTTCACAATGCAAACGATGGGTTAAGGTGATAAATATGGCAGAATTTAACGGTGTTCAACAAAATCCAAAACTTGGCGCTAACTTCGATGTTCAATACGGAGTTAATTCCGGCGATAACAATTTAACTAACCAAACAACTCTGCAGAATAATCCTTTATATAATCTTTCCAGAGTTATTTTTCAAGGTGAGCTTTTCAACAATATAAACAGAAATTTTGGTGATGTCGGTGCTATTTCTACCAACGGGTTGAGAAATAATCCGCCCGAGGATGGTGATGAGCACAAATTATTCACTTCCGCATAAATAAAGCAAAAAAAGGCGAAACTTTTAAGTTTCGCCTTTTCTTATATTAATGATTTTATTAAACAGCAGCGGCTGATTTTGATTTTTCTATGCAGGAAATCAAAGTATTTGCAACTGTTTCTTGTTCTTCGTGAGTTAATTCGGGGAACATCGGAAGTGAGATAACGACTTCGGTGTTGTGTTCGGTTACAGGCAAAGAGCCTTTACCCATTCCAAGCCAAGCGTTAACTTTTTGGAAATGCAGAGGAATAGGATAGTACAACATTGCACCGATTCCGTTTTCTGTCAGCATTTTGTGTACTTCGTCTCTGTTCGGAATTTTAACAGTATATTGGTGATAAACACAGTATGTGTCGTCTAATTCTTTAGGTGTTTGGATATTGGGGCAGCTTGCAAACAATTTGTTGTAATATGCCGCGTGTTCACGTCTTTTTGAGTTCCATTCGTTGATGTATTTAGCTTTAACTCTTAAGATAGCTGCTTGAATTTCGTCAAGTCTGCTATTAACACCGAGTTCATCGTTGTGGTAGCGAACCATTGAACCGTGGTTTCTCAAAGCAATGAGCCTGTCTTTAAGCGATTCGTCGTTGACCGTGCAAAGTCCGCCGTCGCCCATTGTTCCGAGGTTTTTGGTCGGATAGAAGCTGTAGCATCCGATATCGCCGAATGTACCTGCCATTTTTCCTTTGTACAATGCGCCGATTGCCTGACAACAATCTTCTATAACTCTCAAATTGTGTCTTTTTGCAATATCCATGATAGCATCCATATCGCAAACCTGACCGTAAAGGTGAACAGGTATTATTGCTTTAGTTTTTGGGGTAATAGCTTCTTCAATCTTTTTGGGGTCGATGTTGAAGGTATCGGAATCAATATCGACAAAAACCGGTTTAGCACCGACCATGCCGATAGCTTCTGCGGTTGCAACGAAAGTGAATGCCGTTGTAATAACTTCATCTCCCGCACCTATATCTAACGCTCTCAGGGCTACGTGCAATGCGTCTGTTCCGGAGTTTAGTGCAACGGTATATTTGCAACCGATGTAATTTGCGAGCTCAACTTCGAGTGCTTTAACATTAGGTCCTAAAATATAGCATCCGGATCTCATTACTTCGCATACCGCTTTTTCGGCTTCTTCGCCGATTTGACTGTATTGACGTTTTGAATCAAAAATTGGAATCATACTTATCTCCTTTACTTTCTACCCGTTTAAAATCTCTATAAGTTAATTATACCACAGCATTTTGTGTCTTTATATAAATTTTATATTAATGTTGAATATGATTTTGAATAAGAAATTACAAACGGGCAAAAATAAAGAGAACCCCGAAAACGGGGTCCTCTGTTTGGTGATGAACGATTCAACCGTGTTTTTGTTTAAAAAACCGATAAACAGTTGTTTATTCGTTGCAGCCAAAAGCGATAGTAACGTGTTCCCTGGGATTAACCGCAGATATTTTGTATCCGCGAGGATCAACAAGGTAAGCAAATTCATCACCGGTAGTCTGGAATAAGCCCATAGTACCCGACAATGTTGTTCTGACAACATCAACCGGAGCTTTAACGGTTTGATACAAGCCGTCGCCGAGGTTTCTTGTTGCAGCACCGAATTGTCCTTGGAATACGTGTCCTAACATGTAGCCCGCATCGTTGGATACATTTTCTACCGCGTTACCTACGTTAGTCAATAAACCGCCGGCTGTTCTTCCTACTATACCTACCAAAGAACCTGCCCAAGTGAACGGCAATTCAACTAATCTTGCAACAGGGTTTACGTTTTTAGACTTGTTAACCTGTGCTTGAAGAATTTGTTTAGGTAATTTGGTTTTACAATCGCCGTTTTTAATTTCGGTAAATGCAAGTTTCAATGCACCTTTTTCGCATCCCGAAGGTCTTATAACTTCGACAACCTGACCTGTTACGGTTGAACCGCAAGGATATGTTACACCGTTGATTGTAATATCTTCAAGTGTATTTGCTCTGAAGTATTGACCCACGTGAGAAGATTTAGCTGTCAGTTGGTCTATCATTGACAATTTCAATGTAGGAATTTTTACGATTTCTTCGTGTTCAACCAACGCATTTTTCTCAATAGGACATGCGGGGCAAATGTTGTTTGCCGTTTTGGGGTTTGTATCGTAACCCAAAGCTACACGTACCGTTTGCATCATTGATGCGATATCGGCACGGGATGCGTCTTTGTTCGGCATAATCATATTAGGAGTCGGTGAATCTTTTAATGCACCGTTTTCCAATGATTTTGCAACCGGTATTCTTGCCCAGTCGGGAACTTTGTTTCCGTCTGCGTATCTGCTTAAAATTTCATCTGCTTTGCATTTGTCGATGTCGCAAGTCATACCTTTTGCGATTGAAGTTAGTGCTTCAACTCTGGTTACGGGTGCATGAGGTCTGAATGTTCTGTTGGGATAACCTCTTAAAAGGTCTTCGTCAACTGCTTTTGCAATCGCCGGATTTGCCCAGTTTCCTCTCGGAACATCCGAAAACATTGATGTTTCCTGACCCATATCGCAGTTTAAGTTGAAACCTTTAACCAACATTGTTGCAAATTCCGCACGAGAAATGTTTCTGTTGGGTTTGAAATATCCGTCGGGGTAGCCGACAACAACGTTATTAATGGCTAATTTGTCAATGTCGCATGCTGCCCAGTGGCTGTTGGGGACATCGGGAAATTGGCAGCCTCCGAACGGTGCTGCCGCACCCGTTATATTTTGGATTTGCTGCGGTATTTCATAAGGAACTAATGTTTTCTTAATTGCGTTTATTGAATTGGCAGATTGAATATCAATCGGGCATGAATTTCCGTCCATTTTTCTTTCGTTTCTGTCAATCATTATTCCGTTATATTTATTCGGTAATTCGTTCAGACAAGGCATTTGAGTTGCCGCACCGGTAATTTGACCGTCAGTTGCAACTGTTGCACCGCTGATAGCTGATGACATTCTGCTTGCCGGACATCCTTTCATTGCGGTTTCCGTTGAAAAGATTGAATTTGCCGGTTCACCTACATAGTTGTTTGACCCGTAAATTGCCTGAGGATAACCGTAAACCTGTTTCATGTCATTTCTTGACGGTTTACCTGTTTGAGGGCAAACTGCGCATGCAGGTTCTG
>CANQSZ010000035.1 GCA_947626645.1 Candidatus Gastranaerophilales bacterium | reverse complement strand
TTTTTGATAATTAAATCGGTAACATCGACACCGCCGACAAAAATTACCTGATCGGACAATATTGCATCAAGTTTTTGGGCTACCATTACTGCTTTTGCCGCAGTTTGAACTTGTGCCAAAATTTGCGATTCTTTTTCAGTTCTCAGTCTGTATAATGATTCTTGTTTTGCTTTTAATTCGTTTGCTGTTTGTGTTTCAAAGTTTTGTTTTTTCAACGGCGTGTCGAGTGCTTTGTATTGTTTTTCTTTTTCAAGCATAAACTGTTGAAGTTCCAATCCTTTTGAATCTATTTCTTTTACAGCCTGTTGTGCTGCCGGATAGCTTTCCAATATTTTTTGATAGTTTAAGTATCCGACTTCGGCGTTTGCACTTGTGCCGAATGATACAACTGCACCTGCGGCTAATATCAGAGCCATTAATTTTAATTTTTTCATAAATCCCTCCTATTTAATTTATATTAGTATAATAAGTCGCCTACCCCAAATGTGAAGTAACCTTTTTTAGAGCCGTTATGTCCGGGGTTGGTGAGCGGAATACCATAATCGATTGACAACGGACCCATTCCCGGTATAAATACCTTCAATCCTACACCGGCTGCAACCGCGTATGTGGGTCTGTCATACAGTTTGTTTGATATTGTTCCGTCAAATATTTTACCGGCATCAGCCCAAATCGTAAATCTTAAGTTATTAAGAAACGCAATTCTTGTTCTGTCTAAGAACGGAATCGGTGTTGCAAACTCAGCAGAACCCATAATGAAAGCATTACCCGTACCTACGCCGCTCATTTTGAAACCTCTGATTGTATAAGGTCCGCCCAAACGATATGCCATAACTTCGGGTAAATCTCCATGGATTGCTCCTCCGCCTTTAACCGTAAATGATAACGATGATTTCTTTCCCATTGGTACGTACTGTTTTATCATACCGGTAAGTTTTCCGTTCGTTTTATCAAACCCGTTCAAACCGAGGTTTTCGTCAAATCTTAAACTTGCCATTGTACCATGTCTGGTTACCGTTGCAGAATCTCTTGTATCATACAATAACGCAGGGCTCAAAGATAAGAATAATCCGCCTTCTAACTGTTTTGCACGTTCCGATATCGGAATGTTGTATCTGTAATACATGCTTGAAATTCCGTTGAAATCGCCTTCTCTAACGTCAATATTTTCTGCTCCCAAGCTGAATGTTGCCGTTGCGTGTCTGTTCTTTTTCAATTTATGTGCTACGGTAACTTCCGCACCGTATCTTCTTTCTACCGCCAACGGTACCTGATATGAACCGAAATCTCTGAAGAATAATCTCGTATTTAACGATGTGTCCGCATTGTAAAAATACGGTTTAAAATAACTTAATTCCGCTTGAATATTCATGTGGTCTTTAACCGAAGAATCGTTAAGGATTACACCGGTACCAACCAAGCCTGTCAGTGATAATTTTTCACATCTTCCGCGGAAGTTGTTTTCCGAAATCCCCATTGAACCGAAAAGACCGGTAACGGTATCAAGACCGCCGCCGACTGATATTGTCGCCGTTCTTTGTTCCTGTACTTTTATTGTTATATCGTAAGCATCGGGTATTTCTTCGCTGGGTTCTATTTCTCGCGTTACATCTTTGAACGCTTGCGTTGCATACAATCTTACCAAATCTTCTTTTATAATGTTTTCGTTATACACCATTCCCGGTTCTGTCAAGATATTGCGGGCAAGAATATAATCCTTGGTTTTTTCGTTACCTTCAATCATAATCTTGTCGATAACACCCTCTTTAATGCTTATGTTTATTGTTCCGTCAGGGTCGTCGGTTACGGAATCAACTCTGGAGAGTATGTAACCTTTTGAATTGTATAAATCCTGAACTTTTGCAATCGCATTGTTTAAACGCGTAATATTCTGCGGCTTGCCTTTCATTCCGTCAAAAGCAGCCAAAATATCTTCCGTTGAAACAACGGTGTTTCCTTCTATGGTAAAATCTTTTACCGGTACATTTTCTTCAACAACAATCTTGATAGAAACCGTGCCGTCTTCGTTTTCCGTCGGTATTGCTTTCATTGAGCGGGAAAAATAGCCTGTTTCGTATATCGCTCTTAAATCTGTCTGCAATAAATCACGCGAAAAATCACCGCCTTGCTTAAGGTGCATTTTTTCCATCAATTCCTGCTGCGTGATTGAATTAAGTCCGTAAAATTCTATGTCTTTTACAAGTTTTTTTTCTTTTTCAATAATAGGAGATTCTTCTTCCGAATAAGGTGTTGTTTCGGAATCTGACGAGAAGTTTGTGGGGTAATCGTTTGGTTTTATTTCTTCCGGATTTTCGTTTTCTTTTTTCATCGATGAATTTATAGTGTCAAAATAGCCGTTCAAAGCGGGATTAGTCGCTTCAATATCTTGTTGTACGGCATCGTTTGTTAATCCGACCTGACCCCAAGCATCGTCAATCGTGTATCCTTTGTTTTGGAACAATATCGCCAATGCGGCAGCCAGCACTATTCTTTTTGTAACATTAAAGTTCAAAAGTTTATTCATTTATTTAAAAACTATCTCTACTCTCCGAAAACATCATATCATAAATATCAAAAAAAGAAAAGAATGTTACATCTTTTTACCGATTGCCAGTTTATAAATCATATTTTTGTTGTAGTCGAAAAGTTCCGATAAAATCGTCGCAATGTCTTTAGCACTATAGTTTTTAGCCTGTAATATTTGAATTTTTTTGAGTAACTCGGTTTGTTCAAAACTCTTTTCGCTTTTGTATATCATTCCGACAAATTCACCCTTAACCTCGGAATTGCTAAAATAATTTATTACATTTTGTATATCATCAACAATTGTTTCTTCAAAAACTTTTGTCAACTCTCTGCCGATGGCAATTTTTGCATCAGGTCTTACGTTTTTAATCAAATTAAGGGTATCGCAAATTCTGTTGGGGGATTCATAAAACACCAAGTTTTGATTTTCACAATCCTTAACAATATTTTCGATTTGGGAAGGAATTTTCGGCAAAAACCCGACAAACGTGAAACATTCGTCGTTTTTGGGAATTTGGGAAAGAAAAGTAATAACGGCATTCGCCCCAGGAAGTGCGGTTATCGAAAATCCTTTGTTTCTCAATTCTTCCACAATAACTGACCCCGGATCGCACACAAGCGGAGTTCCCGCATCCGATACCAGCGCAATTTTGTTTCCGTCTTCAAGCAAACTTATTATTTGTGCTACCCGCTCTTTCTCATTATATTTATGATAAGAGATACATTTTGTCTTTATATTGAAATGATTTAGCAGTTTTTGAGTTACTCGGCTGTCTTCACAGCAGATGTAATCAACCTTATGCAAAATCTCAACTGCTCTGAACGTAATATCACCAAGGTTTCCCAACGGTGTGGGTACTATATAAAAATCAAATTCTTTCATAACTCCATTGTATCATAATTTATCCGAGAAACATATACTGTGCGCGTTAAAGTAAACACATTTGCACAAAAGAAAAATCTTTGCCGAAAACTTAAAGCTCCGTCGGCGATTGTTATTTATCTTCTTCAACAATTTCAATCAGCTCTTTTAATACCTGATTATAGGGGGTTGGAATGTTGTATTTTTTACCCGATTCGATTATAACGCCTGCGAACATGTCAACTTCCGTTTTCCTTCCGGCTTCTATATCTTGGAGCATTGAAGTTTTCCCCTCGGGCATCATTTTCGTTAATGATTGGCTGCATTCTTCAACCATGCCTTCCGTGTCCTTAACGCCTGCGGCTTCTGCAATTGTTTGAACTTCTTTAAAAATATTCAGCGCAAAATGTTTAAATTTTTCATTGTTTTGCATTTGTCCGAATGTAAATTTTAATACTGCCGATGATTGGTTAACTGCGGCATTGAGCATGAATTTTTCCCAGTATGCGCGCAGCATATTTTCGGGGGTTTTATAAGGTATTTTCAATTTTTCAAAATAATTTTTTACCGTTTCCACGTCTTCAATGTCGGTTAGTTTTGAATCTTTTACTCCGAATGCCAAATACCCTTGCCCGTCGTAGGTTATGATATTGTCTTTTCTCATCGCACTGTGTCCTAAAAAGTATGACAATAGCGTGTGTTTCCAACCGTATTTTTCGGCAATACGTTCTTCGCTTGTTACTCCGTTTAAAAGTGACATTATTATCGTATCTTCTTTTACAAAGTTTTTTATGTTTTTTATTGCCTCATCAAGCCCGTCAAGTTTCGTGGCTATTATAATCAAATCCGCTTTATAATCGGTGTTTGTTGCCAATACATATTCTAAATCCAAAGGCTTGCCGTTAAATATTTTCGGGGTTTTTGTGTAATTTTCCAGTCTCTTTTCATCGACCAGAATTTTTAATGACTTACTGTCGTATTGATTTATATAATTTGCGTATATTGAGCCTATTGCACCTATTCCGCATATCAGAACTTTTTTTATTTCTCTCATAACAATTTAATTTTACCATGTGAAAACTTTTATATTAACTTTCTTAACAATTTTTTTAATTTTGAGCAATTTTCATGAAAAAAATACCTTTATATAAATACGTGTAAGTGTGTAAAAATTTAATATGGTGGTTGAATGGGAATTGAAATATTTAATTTGGGCAGACTCGGTGTATTCCCGAATGTAAGTTTAAAACTTAACAATTCAAAAGGCAGAATTTATTTTGGGCAAGCAATGCCTCAAGATGTTTTTGAAAGTTCTTCCAATTTTGATAAACTGTGCAATGAAAAAGAAATTAACAACATGATTGCACAAAATCCCGAAGTTTTAAAAATTTTGTCGGAATACAAGATTCAACCGAAATTGAATATAAACGAACTGCGGGAATTGATGAATAATCATTGCAAAGATACCCGAGAAACAGCCCTTGAGATTGCGGATAATCTTTTGCCGGCACTTAAACAAAAAGTTAACGTCAAAAATTTGAAAGACGCCGCAATGCTGCATGATTTTGGCAAAGTCCTTATCCCTTCGGAAATTCTTAATAAGCCAAGCTCATTAACTCCCGATGAATTAAAAATAATGAATTTGCATTCCGAATTGAGTTACGCGCTTTTGAAAAATTGCGGTATAAACGACGATGTATTAAACCTCATAAGGCATCATCACTTTAATAAAACCGATAACAATTATTACCCTGATGTGAATTTACAAATTCTGAATCTTGCGGATAAATATTGCGCCTTGACGGAAAAAAGAGTTTATAAAGATAAATATTCTCCCCAAAAAGCTCTTACAATACTTTATTCGGAAGTTCAATCCGGTAATGTTCATCCGCTTATATTTAATGCTCTTGTTAAAGCGGTCAGTGAAAAAGAAAATATAAAAAGTATTAAGAAATGTTAAATTAGTATATAAAATATAGCAATTTTTTATGACAAAAATTGTTTATATATATGTAAGGGAAAATTTAGCAAAAGAAAACGGGAAAACAAAAACATAAATTACAGGGAAAAATTTTTAGGGGAAAAAAATTCGAATCATCCATCATAATCAATCATTGCGGGTGCTGATTTTTCAGTGCCCTTTTTATTTTTTTTTGAACGGATTTTGTTATATTTGTTGTTTATTGTAAAATTGAATTATGAATTTAGACAGCCGTATAGATAGCTTATTATCACCTGTTGCAAACAAGATATCGGGTTTAATATTTTCACACGTTACAATCCAAGGTGTTCGTGTGGAGTTTTTGATTGTACTTTTAATGTTTGCGGCATTGTATTTCACGTTGAGAACGCGATTTATCGGCTTGTGGGGATTTAAGCATGCCATAAATTTAATAACCAAAAAATACAAACATGATGATATAATAATCAGGAAAAAACGGGGTGAAGTAACGTCATTTCAGGCATTAACGGCAACGATTTCGGCATCTGCCGGCATGGGGAATGTTGTAGGTTCGGCATTAGCCGTGTCAGTCGGCGGTCCCGGGGTTATATTCTGGATGGTTGTTGCGGGGCTGTTTTCGATGGCATTAAAGTTTGCCGAAGTTTTGCTCGGAATTAAATTCAGACAAATAAATAAAGACGGCACGTCTTCGGGCGGTCCTATGTATTATATTTCAAAAGGACTCAGAGCGCCTTGGATTAAACCTTTCGCGCCTTATTTGTCTAAAATTTATGCCATTTGCTGCGTTTTTGCGATGATTGGCGGCTGGAATTTATTTCAAATCAATGCTATAACTACTCAAATCACTAATGTTACGGGCTTATTCAGTTCTCAAAGGTGGATTTTCGGGTTAATTGTTGCCGTGATTACTTATGTAACAGTTATCGGCGGCATTAAGTCAATCGGAAAATTTACCTCAAAAGTTACTCCGGTAATGTGCAGCCTGTACGTTTTGTCGGCATTTATAATTTGCGTTTTAAACATTCATCATATCCCTCAAACCATAGTTTTGATTGTAAAAGAGGCATTCAAGCCGACGGCTGTCGGGGGTGGTGCTTTTGCGTGTATGTTATGGGGATTTAGGCGGGCTATGTTTGCTAATGAGGCGGGATTGGGTACGGCTCCTATTGCGTTTTCGGCGGTCAAAACCAGCAAGCCTGTTGCTCAGGCATTCATTGCAATGCTTCAACCGTTTGTTGATACGGTTGTTGTCGGCTCCGCTACCGCGTTTATTATCGTTGTTACCGGTGCGTATCTCAATACTAACGGTCTTGTCGGAATTGAATTGACTTCTAAGGCTTTTGAAACCGTTTGTCCGTTTTTCCCGATTTTATTGACGTTTATGGCAGGATTTTTTGTTCTGTCAACTATGCTGTGCGGCTCTTATTACGGTACTAAAAGTTGGAATTTCCTTTTTGGAGAATCGAAATTTTCCACAAGAATTTTCCAGATTATATATTGCTTATTTATTATAATCGGCTCTGCCATGAATTTGAAAAGTGTTGTTAATCTTTCGGATGCGTTCACTTTATTTTTGGCTGTTCCGAATTTGATTGCAGTATTTTTATTATCTGATATAATAATGAAAGAATTAAAAAGATATTGTAAAAAATACGGTATCGGGCTTTACAAATAACAATTAAAATAAGGGAGAGAAGGATAGATGATAAAAAAAGGTTGTCTTGATATAGTTCAATCAAAATGTGAGAATTGCACCGAATGTTTGTTGGGCAAAACCAGAAAAAATGTAGTATTTTCAGACGGTAACCCCGAAACGGCAAAAGTGGTATTGATAGGTGAAGCCCCGGGTGAAACCGAAGATGAAACGGGAAAACCGTTTGTAGGTCGTGCCGGTCAGTTGTTGGACAAATTTTTAGAAGGTGCCGGTATTTCAAGACAGAATGATTTGTATATTATTAATACCGTTAAATGCAGACCTCCCGAAAACAGAGTCCCCACTGAAGTTGAAAAATTCATGTGCAAAAAATTTATGACCGCTCAAATTGATATTATTAACCCTAAAGCTATCGTATTTTGCGGTTCTACGGCATTGAAATCTTTTTGGAAAGACCAAAGAGTGCAAATTTCAAAAGTCCGCGGAAAATGGTTTAATGTTGAAATAAACGGTAAAGAATACCGAGCTATGGCGATTTATCATCCGTCATATCTTTTGAGAAATCACTCCATGGAAGCCGGTTCTCCAAGAAGATTGATGCAGCAAGATTTAGCACTTATTAAATCCGAAATTATCGGCGGCGAAGTGCCTTGCGTGAGCGATTCAAACCCTTTTACAAAAGAATTGACTATTGTAAAGGGTGTTAAAGTTCTTGTAAAATCGTAAATTATTTTACGTTTAGCGAAGTGAGCTGACGCATTTTTGTATTAATTTCGTTCATCAGATTAATATTTTCTGTTTGACGTGCGTACTTTTGAGCTTTTGCAAGCAGGTTGTATGCTTTATTAAGGTTGTTAAATTCCACCATAATATCAGCCGCCGAAAGATAATTTTGTGCAATTTTTAAAGGTGATTGTGCGGTCGTATAATTTTTTACCGCTTTTGAATAAGATTTGAGTGCTTTTTCGGGTTCTTCAAATTTTGTGTAAGCGTTGGCGGTGTTTGAATCTACAAAGCCTCTGAGGTTGTAATTTTTTGTTTCGGACGCTAAATCTGATGCGGTATCATAAAATTCAAACGCTTCTTTGTCGTACATATCGGTGTAAATATTACCGATTTTTGTAAGCGATGCGGATTGAGCGGGCAAGTTTTCCGCTTCTCCGGCAAATGATACCGTTGTTACATAATGTTCCAGTGCCGGCGTAATTTGGTTTACATCATCATAAATTTGTGCCATTGAATAGTGGGCTTTGGTTTTGACGTTTTCGTCGGTGGTTAGTTTTATTGATTGGTTGTAACTTTTCAGGGCTTGGGCAAGGTAATCGTGGTCGTCATATATTTTTCCGACTTCGTAGTAAATTTTTCCCGAAGTTTCCGTATCGTCAATTTCCATAGCTCTTGTTAAGGCTTTTTCAAACGATTTTATGGCATTTTCGGGGTCGTTTGCGTAAGCGTATTTTTTGGCTTGGATGAATAATGATTTAAGTTGTTTATCTTGCGGAATTTTTGTTGATTTTGTTTGTCCCGCAACTGAAATCGGTATTACGTTCGGGTTTTCCTGTACTTGTTCGGGGATAGGTTCTGTTTGTGCCGTTTCGTGAAGTTCTTCCTGTCTTTTTGTTTGGCTTGTCGTTCCGTCGGGGAATTTTACCAAAAACCTTTCGTTGATATCATCTTCATCGTATTTAAAATCTATTGTTTGTAAAAACAGAGTATCAATCCATTTTTCGACAACTTGGGAATTTTTCCCGAGGGTGTCCGAGATGTGTTTGTCTAATATTGTTGCGGCATTTTTAAGATTTGATTTTACAAGTTTGATATTGGGATTGTCTTTTTTTACCTGTTTTTCAATCAGCGCAATGTATCCGTCAACTTCTTCGGATAAATCCTGAGGTGTTCCGATTGCTATTGAGGTGTTTTTAAAATCTTTTAAAATTTGGGCTATGTTTATTTTATTATCAAGTTTTACTTGATTTTTTTCCAAAGGCGTATTTGAAACGGTTGTTTGATTTTTGGGGTTGTTAATATTTACGCTGCTATAAGCTGTTTGAGCCGGCAGTGTAAATTTTTGTTCATAATTGGGAGAATAAGTCGTTGTTTTTTCTTCAACATATTGAAGTCCTTTGCTTTTGGAATTTTGGTCGGTATCTTCCTTTGCCCGTGTGTTTGCGGCAGTTGAATTTTCTTCCTGCTCACGCTTTTTAACAGGATTTCGGTTATCCTGTTGTACGTACGGTCTTTGATATATGTTGTTAAGACTCAATCCCATTCTTATTTTGTCCGCCTTGTCCGGTATTCTACTTTTTTATTTGTACCATATTTCACCTTTTCGGGGGTCATTCTTTTGAATGATTTTTGCTATTATTGATTTAAGTTTTTTATTCAAAAAGTCAACTTATTTTTTTTAAATTTTTTAATTAACAAATGTAAAAAATTTAATAAAATACCATGACAATGACGTTTTATTATTCTATTATTTTCATATAGTCGGAGGAAAAATGTTTGAACAAATGATGGACAATAAATCTGATTTTGACTTAACTTCAAAAAGTACATTTTCTAGTGATAACGACACTTTTACATCAAATTCTTTTGCGGCTCTTTTAGCAAAAAATAATGTCCCGATATCTCACAAACGCATTGCGGATAATTATTTGGTCATAAAGAAAATTTTTAAATTTCAAGCGTGCACGGGAAGAATTTCCAATGTCGAAAAATCCCTGCTTGAAAAATATGATTTTAATATTTTGGAATACACCACGACAAAACAGATGTTTGACGAGTTAATTCTGTTGCAAAAGTGGTCGTTGTCTGATAATGAGGCATTAAGAAACGATGCGGATGCCATTATGACAATAAGAGTAAGAGAGTTGAAATTCCTTGAGGCTAACCGTTATGCTGCGGTTTCCAACGAAATTTATAACGGCTATAAGGCTTTGGAACAATATATGAACGAAATTAGCAAATTCAGAAATAATCGGTTGAAACCTTAAAAATTTTTAATTATTTTTCTTGTTGATATCCGAAATTTTTTAAAATATTTTGTTTCTTTCGCCAGTCTTTTTCAACTTTGACTTCAAGTTCAAGATAGACTTTTTTGTCGGCAATTTGTTCAAGTTCAAGTCTTGATTCCGTTCCGATTTTTTTCAAAAGACTTCCGCCTTTGCCGATTAAAATTCCTTTTTGACTTTTTTGTTCGCAGTAAATTGTTGCATAAATTTTATCAATATCATCGTTTTCAATGTAATTTGTAACTTTAACGGCAACAGAATGGGGAATTTCATCGGATGTGTTAAGCAATATTTTTTCTCTTATAATTTCTTGTGCTACATCGCGCATGGTTTCTTCGGTTACAACATCCTCGGGGTAAAGAGCTTCACCTTCGGGAAGTTTTTTGTAAATATTTTTCATCAATGTATCAATATTTCGACCTGTTTTGGCGGAAATTCTTACTATCGGCAGATTTTTGTCAAATAATGTTTTGTATGAAATTAAATTTTCTTCGACTTTTTGAGTTTTTTTAATCTTATCAACCTTGTTCATCACAATAATTATCGGGATTTCTGTTTTTAAAAGATTTTGCGCAATCCATTTGTCGCCTTTTCCGGCAGAGGTTGAGCCGTCTGTAAGGAACAAAATTAAATCCGCATCGGGAACGGCTATTTTTGCCTCGTCAAGCAGAAATTCTCCGAGTTTGTTAAGAGGTTTGTGGACTCCGGGGGTATCCACGAAAACTATCTGACCTTCATCGCTTGTGAAGATTCCTTTTATTCTTTTTCGTGTTGTTTGGGCTTTGTCTGTCGCTATGACTATTTTTTGACCCAGTATTCGGTTTAGTAAAGTTGATTTACCGACATTCGGGCGCCCGATTATTGCAACAAATCCGCTTTTCATAAACTAATTGTAACATAAATTTATTTTTTTTTAATAAACTGGCAAATTTTTATATTCTCGGGTATTATATATATGGTAGTGTAGTTGTAGATTAGTGGAAAACATGACAAATAAAAAAAGAATAATTATAACAACTCTTGCAATTGCCCTAACAACAGGCTTTACGACGGTTCGGGCAAACAATGCAAACAGTTTATTGCAGATGGATGTAAAAAAATCGTCTGCCGCTAATACGGTTGATGTTACTTTTTACACGACCGAAAGCATGGGAAATTCCGTTGTTACAAGAAAAGGTAACAACAGATATGTTGTACTTTTACCCAATGTAAAAGGTTCAAGCGCATCATCTCCGAGTATCGGCGGGGTTAAAGATATGATAACCGACGTTAACGTCAAAAATGTTGATGACGGAATCGGCGGCTATACAAAAGTTACATTTACAACTACAAAGCCCATAAATATTAAAACGTATGTGAAAAAAACTTCACCGCTTACGCAGGCGCAGAAAGATACGAAAAATATAATTGCGCAGAATAATAAGCCCGCAACACAGCCGGTTAAAGCTGAAACTCCCGCACCAAAAGCGGCACCCGAAAAACCGCAAAATACCGCAAAACCTCAGGCTAAACCCGCACAAAGCTCAGCTTCCAAACCTGTTGAAAAACCTAAAGCGGAAGCTAAGACAGTAAATCCTGTAAAGCAAACTCAAACCGCACCGAAAACGGAACCGGCTAAAAATAGGTTTACACTTTTGCCTGTGGCTCAACCCAAAGCTGAAGTTAAGCATGTTCAAAATACAAATAATGTAAAGGTTTCTCAAAAACCCAATACAGTTAACACTACAACTAACACAACCGATTCTTATGTGCCGAAGATGAAGTTTGATGAAAACGGCAGACGTCAAATTGATTTAGAACCGAGAGTTGTTCATGAAATTACGAAAAATCAGCCATCACCTGCGGTGAAAGATAATTTACTTACCGAATCGGATGAAAATATCGTGAATACCCCTGTTATAGACGAAACTTCCGCCCAAGTTGACGATTTATCTTTGGCTGAAACTCCTACACCTCAAAAATCATCAAATTCTTTCCCGATTTGGGCAATTGTTTTGGGTGCGGGTTCTTTGGTTTTTGGTGCTTTGTATCTCGTTTGGGATGCCGTTACAAATTCTTCCAAGAAAAACAAAGACAGACTTGCTTCGTTCTACAGCTTATCGTCAAGAAATCATGTTAAAAGACGTAATCGTGAATATCAAGATATCATTGAAGATGATACCCTCAATTGGCAGGAAAAATTCAAAAAATATACCCAAAAAGAAAGACAGCTCAATCCTGTTAAACCTTCCAACGATATCACCTACGTAACGGATTTGTCGGCGACCAAAAAAGCAATGGTAATGCCTGATAATAAACCGATTAAACAAGACTTTGCGGCGGAAAATGTTGAAAAGACCATCGCAGCTCAAGTTAAAAAACCGGCGAAAGAGCCTGTTGTTATTGACGAAAAACAGGTTGCCGAAATTGTTAAGAAAACATCACCGAGAAGAAATGATGAATTGACAAATAAATTAAGAGCAAAAATTTCTCAAATGGAGCATGCACTTTCCCAAACTCCTTCTGCTAACGAACCGCAAGAAATATTCCAAGGGGTTCAATCGGAGGACAACGCGATTACTTCCAAATTGAACGATATAAAATTAAAATCCTTCTCAAAACCGGTAAGTTTAAGACAAACTTTGAGAACGGCTTTAACCGATGATAAAAAATTATCAAAAAATAAACCTTACAAAGAAGGAAGATTTGTGAAACTTAAAAATTCACCTTTGAGCGTGAACAGAAGAAAATCGGCAAGCTCGGAAATGAACGCTCAAGATTTGAACAATACTGAAAATAAATATTTAACTAATGAAAATAATGGGGAAATGACAATGGACAAACAAAACGAAAATTATCTGCTTTCTTCGCTCAATGAGTATATCTCAATTTTGGATACCGAAGATAAAGCAAAAACGAATGCAAACACTTCTTTAGCAAATGCACTTTCAAAATTTAAACCGTCGGATACCATAACAAATTCTCGAATAAACACTACAGGTTCAAGGGCAACAAATCCCTTGAAATCCGATACATCACATTATATGAACGGTTTGGTTGTAAAATCGGGTTACAATATTGATAGTGAAAAAGGTTTCTATCTTGTCAATATGAACGGAGCTTCCGCGTTGGTCGGAAGGGTGGGCGAAAATATTTTCGTTCTCAAAAAGTTTGACACCGTTGTTGATAAACCTATTCAGGTAAGACAGGATTACGGAACGGTTTATATCGTAAAAGCCGGCGGATTTAAGTGCCTTGTCGATGTTGCCAAAGACAAGATGGGAACTTTGATTGAAATATAAGAATAACTGATAAAATTAAGTAATGAAAAAAATTTATACCATATTAATCTGTTTAATAGTCGGAGTGAGCTTTTTGTGCTGCGCAGGGTTGTTATTACACCGTCATTTTCCCAAAAGAACAACCGTGCAGTTTGCATCGTGGGGCTCGGAATCGGAAATTAGTATTCTCAAACCCATTTTGGCGGAATTTGAAAAAGAAAATCCCGATATTAAGGTGGAATTTTTCCATATCCCCCAAAATTATTTTCAAAAAATTCATCTTTTGTTTGTCTCAAACACCGCACCTGATGTTGTTTTCATGAATAATCATTATTTACCGATTTATGCCAATGCACAGGTTTTGGAAGATTTAACCCTTTACAGAGATGAATTTGAATACAATCAAATGTACCAAAAAGCAATTGAAGCGTTGTCGTGGGAGGGTAAAAATTATGCCGTACCTAGAGATGTTTCAACTTTGGTTCTTTTTTATAACAAAGATATTTTTAACAAATACCATATCCCCTACCCTAACGGAAATCAAACACTTGACGATTTTTTGACGATTGCCCAAAATTTAACCCATTATCCCGATTTGTTCGGAATTTCGTTTGATGAAGAACCTGTTATGTATTTGCCGTATTTAACGGCTTTTGGTGCGGATAATTTCAGTAATTACGATGATGAAAAATTACTTAAAGGGATAGAATTTTATGCGGATTTAAGAAGTCAGTATCACGTTGCGCCTTACAGAGAAGAAGTCGGAAGTGCAACGATGGCGCAGATGTTTTTGCAAGGCAAACTTGCAATGCACTTGTCGGGAAGATGGCTTGTTCCAAAATATCGTGATGAGGCAAAATTTGATTGGGATGTTGCACCGTTTCCCAAAGGTGCTGCGGGTAGAGTTGTGCCGCTTGATGCCTCCGGCTGGGCGATTACAAAATCTTCAAAGCACAAAAAAGAGGCTGTTCGATTGGTTAAGTACCTTTCTTCCAAACAAAGTTCGGAAAAATTTACCCAAAGCGGACTCATTGTTCCCGCAAGATTTGATACCGCCAATTCAAAATATTTCCTTGACGGACAAAAACCCAAAAATGCAAAGGTGTTTTTGGATGTAATCGAAACAGCCAAACCTACACCGGTTACTCTCGATTTTAAAAAAGTTTTGGATGATTTAAGAGTAGAAACGGAATTTATTTTTAACCAAACTTAACCGTAACTCCACCACTTATAATCCGGAACGGGTTCGTTTTCGTAAGAGCTTTGAATGTGGTTTTCAATTGTTTGTTTTTCGTTTACTCCGTCAACTGCCGTTGTTAATCGCTCACCGTCGTAATAAACATCGGCGCCGACACTGTCGTTATAATCCGCATCCGCTTGGTAGGCAAAATATTCACCCCAAATTGCTCCGAGTTTTTTCAAAAATTCTTTCCATTTCGGTTCTTCCAAGCTCAAATTTCCGGAATTATCTATATACCATTGTTTATCTTCTTCGGTTATTGCTTCGGCTTTTATTAAATCCTCTAAGGATTTATTTATGTAAATACTTTCGGTCTCATCGCAAGGATAATATAAAGCTCCTGCCGCGTGGGTTAATTCGTGTACTAACGTGTTTACAAGCTCGTACCATTTACCTTGCAATAAACTTATGTCTAAGGTAATTCCCAAATCGACATCTCCGTCTTCGTCATCATGAAAATCTTTGTCGGTTGATATTATATAGGATTCG
>CANQSZ010000034.1 GCA_947626645.1 Candidatus Gastranaerophilales bacterium | reverse complement strand
TCGTAAAATTCTTCGGTCGTTTCACAGTTAGACAAATCTTCTTTCTTATCCGAAAATTTTATAATATCGTCATAAGGCGGATGAAGCATCAAAAACTGTGCTTTTTCTTCACCCATGATTTCCAATCTTGCTTTAACCTTTTCAACCGCCAATTGAGAGGTTGAATCCGCGCAAATTATGTTAACATCGGTTACGAGTTGTTTTGGAGTGAATTTTTCGGAAACTTTTTCCGCCAAATCGTCTTTCAATTCAACCCCTATGCAACGTCTGTTCATATTAATAGCTTCAATCCCCGATGTTCCCGAGCCGAAGAATAAATCAAGGACAACGTCATTTTTCTTTGTGTATCTTTCGTACATCTGCTGCGCAATTTGCGGTATATAATTTCCGTGGTATTCGTTTGAATGACCGTGTTCACGCAATCTTGACGGAAATTGCCACAGAGTTCCCGTTAATATATGCGGGTATTTTCTCCAGTCATTAAGGTTAATATCACTGTATTTCGTGGTTTTAACCTTGCTTTCTTTTACAACGCGTAAATCTGCCTGCTTTTTAGGCTGTAATTTTAAATTGGATGTCGTCTTTCTTACCAAAATTTTCCCCGCAATCTGTTTTGTTGTACCATATAATCTTATTAAAATGTTTCAAAATTGTAATCAAGCGTTTAGATGATTTTGTTTTTGATGTAGATTATTATTGAGGGTTAATAACAACTTATGGCAAGAATAAAACAGTTATCAAAACATTTAATAAACCAGATTGCAGCGGGGGAAGTGATTGAAAGACCGGCGTCGGTCGTGAAAGAGTTATGCGAAAATTCAATCGATGCCGGTGCAACAAAAATCAGTATCGAAATTACCAATGAATGCCGCGATATTCGCATTGCCGACAACGGAAGCGGTATTCACCCCGACGATATCCTTCTTGCATTCTCAAAACATGCCACAAGTAAAATTAACGATGATGATGATTTGTATAATATTCACACCTTAGGATTTAGAGGCGAAGCTCTTGCAAGTATCATTTCCATCGCAAAATTAACCTGTATCACAAGAACAAAAGATTACGAACACGGTACCAAAGTAAAATGCGAAAACTCCGAAGTTCAACAGGTTGAAACCGGTTGTGCAGTCGGTACAATTATGGAAGTTAAAGATTTATTCTACAACCTTCCCGTCAGATTGAAATTTCTAAAAAGCTCCAACACCGAGTTTTCATATATTCAAGAAGTTGTCCAATCTTTGGCAATATCTCATCCTGATGTATCTTTTGAGTTGAAAAAATTCGGCAAAACAGTCTTGAAAACTACCGGTCAAAATAACCTCCTGCAAGTAATCAAAGAGGTATATTCCTCAGATGTAACAAGCAATTTAAAACAAGTCTCCAAAACCGATGAATTATCGGGATTAAAAATAAGCGGATACGTAAGCAAACCCGATTTTACCCGCTCAAGCAAAAAAAGTTATCACCTTTATATAAATTCACGTGCGGTGAAATGTCCCGTCTTACAAAAAGCAATCGATATTGCTTACAGAAATCTCACAGCAAGCAACAAATACCCCTTTATCGTTTTGAATTTGGAAATTCCTCCGCACGATGTTGATGTAAATGTCCACCCGACAAAAAAAGAAGTTCGATATAAAAATCCTAACCAGATTTTTAATTTCGTCTATTTCGCAGTGCAATCGGGACTTTCGAATTATAACCGAAAACCCGATTCAGATATTGAAAATAATAACAATAACAATAACAATGATAATGATAATTTTCAAAATTCCGTAACAAAACAGACCGATTCGCCTGTCATAAATTTTCCTAATCGCCGACAAGACGTTTACATTGACGAAAAAACGGATACAATCTACATTACCGACGAGGCGATGGATAAACTCAAAGAAAAAACAACCGAGCGCAATAATTTATCATATCATCAGAATTACAATAAACAGCAGCAATTTTTCAACCCTCAACAACAAACCGCCGTTGAAAATACGGAAAATATTATCGGGCAATATCACGACACCTACATTTTGATTGATACAGAGGAAGGTTTGGAAATTGTCGATCAACATATAGCAGAAGAACGATATATTTATGAAAAATTAAAATCGGAAAAAGAAGTTATTTCTCAGATGTTGTTTGTGTCGGATGTAATAAACATCAGCGCAACCGAAGCCGAATTGATAAAAGATAACATCAAAAAATTTGAGCGTTTCGGCTACGGAATTGAATTTTTAAAATCCAACGAAATAATTTTCAGAAAAATTCCCCAAATGCTTGCAAAAATAAACCCCAAAGAAATTATAGCAGATATTCTTGCAAATATTGAAGGGGATATAGATAATCTTGAAGAAAAAATCCTGATAACGACCGCATGCAAAGCATCAGTGAAAGCAAACACAAAATTGACAATATGGCAGATGCAAGAAATAATAAAAAAATGGCGAACGACAAAAATGCCATACACATGCCCGCACGGAAGGACAATATCAAAAATCATACCCCATAATAAAATAGCATCATTTTTCCAACGGGCAAAATAAAAAGGCAGTCGGATTACGAACTGCCTGTATTAAAACTATCTCTCTTCTCATACCAAAATTATCTATTGCAGAGATGTTCTCCACAATGAGTCATTAAACTTACTGTTTTGTTGCTCGGAAACATCAGCAGACAAAGTAACATGTTTTGGAGCAAAAACAAATACCAAATCACCGACTTTTCTCGGATTACCGTTCAAGGCTTGCGATGCGCCGCAAACAAAGTCAATCGTTCTTTGTGATTGTTCCTTATCTAAAAGATGAAGGTTCAACATAACAATCTTATTGTCTTTTAAATGTTGAACAATAACGGCAGCATCATCAAAAGAACGCGGTTCAATCACAACAACTTCGTTACTGCCTCTGTTAATAGTCGGGTGGTTAATAACTTTTGATTCGGTTTTCTTTTCGACAGCAGGTGCCGGGGCATAAGCCGGAGCCATTTCTCTTACTGCACTTCCTTCTTCTACGTATTCGTAATCGTCGGTATCATAATCATCTTCGTTTATACCCTCAAACGGATTATCACCGCGAAATCCGTCCATTACAAAATCTACAACTTTTTTGAAACTGTCTGCTATTGCTGCCACCGTCTTTTCCTCCGTTTATTTATTCAAATAATTTTCTACCTATCCTAAGCATTGTTGCACCGCATTGTGCCGCAATCTTGTAATCTTGGCTCATACCCATCGATATTTCTTGCAATTTACAACAAAATCTTTTTTCCAATTCGGTCTTAATCTCGACTATCTGAGTGAACAACCTTCTTATCTCATCTTCCGAAGCTCCCAAAGGCGCCATGTTCATAACACCGACCGTTTCTATTCCTTTCAGGCTCTTTATTTGTTCAAAATTTTCAAATACTTCTTCTTTTGAAAAGCCGAATTTCTGCTCCTCGTTTGCATTGTTGATTTGAACAAGTATTTTTTGAACTTTGCCGATTTGCAAACAATGGTCTGAGATACTTTGTGCAAGTTTAACCGAATCAACAGAATGAATATAATCAAAAACTTTCACTGCATGTTTTACTTTGTTAGTCTGTAAATGCCCGATGAAGTGGAAAGTTGAGTTTTGTCTTGTCAAAAGCGAAAGATTAGCGATTTTTTCGGAAGCCTCCATAACTCTGGATTCGCCAAAATCCCGCACTCCGGCATTGTATGCCGATTCTATTGCTTCTTCGTTAAAATACTTTGTAACTGCAATTATTCTGGGTTTACAAGGTGCGATTTCTTCTTGTATTCGTAAAAGATTTTCCTTAACCGTTTCATACATCATTCACCTCTACAAGAAAAACAGCTCATCTCGAGCATATTTTAATTGTACTCTATCTTTTTGCTAAGTCCAAAATATTTGTATTTATCTAAACTTCTAACAAATTGCGAGGGCTGAAACCATGTCAGCGACATGATTTCAGCCCGTGTGCAAATTTGTGTTTTTATGTTTACAAAACTTAATATTCCCTGTTGCAATTATACCGAAAGCATTGCCATGATTGAAGGGCATGCTCGGAGTGTTTTTTTTGTAAAAATTTTATTATAATCATACGTTTAGAGGATACAATCGGGGTTTAATTTACAAAAAGTTACACTAACAATCTTTTTTGTGCATTTTTAATAAAAATCGTTTATACTGCTCCTCTCTGGAATAACCGAGCATAATTCCGAGAATAAAATCCTCTTGAGGGGTCAATTTATCCAATTCATGCGACGAAAATCGGTTAAGAATTTCCAAACAATCGGGGGTTCCGAAAAAGATGTTAAATTTGCCGCCCGAACTAAAAACAAGATATTGCGTGTCGGTTTTGTTAAGATGATTTGTAAATTTTTCAATATCTTGAGATTTGCAGCAAAACAAAGCCAAATCACGCATACCTTTTTTGTATTCATAAATGAGATTAGAAAATAATTCCATAAACCCTCAAAAAGATTACTTCCATTAATTTCAGACGATAACGGTTAAAAAAAGTTTCTTTGTGTTAATATAGACAAGCAAGGACAAAAAATTATGAATTTACCAAATATCGGAATAGCATTTTGCCTCACAATGCTGGCAGGATTGACAACTGCCATAGGCGGTGCCGTAGCATTTATCACAAATAAAAACAATTTAAAAACACTTTCCGTGGGCTTGGGTTTTTCGGCGGGAGTGATGATTTTTATTTCTCTTGTTGATATAATACCGAGTTCGCAAAATTTGTTGAAGATTAATTTCCCGAACCATTACGAATGGATTGTTTTTATAGGGTTTGTTTTGGGGATATTAATTTCGGTATTGATTGACTATTTTTTGCCTGACCACGTTGATACAGACGAACTTTTGAACCCTGATGCGCCGGAAGAAGAAAATAAACTCAGGCACTATAAACTTAAACGTGCGGGGCTTTTGACGGCGATTGCAATATGTGTTCATAATTTTCCCGAAGGTATGGCGACATTTTTAACAACAACACAGGATATCAAGCTGGGTTTGTCGGTCGCGTTAGCAATTGCCATTCACAACATTCCCGAAGGGATTGCGGTTGCGCTGCCGATTTATCATGTTACGGGGAAAAAGCGTTATGCAATGCTCTATGCCTCATTATCAGGTATAACCGAACCCGTTGGTGCTTTGGCGGGAATATTTATATTAAACCTGTTTTTACCGCAAGTTTTGGTCGGATTTTTGATGGCGGCGGTTGCGGGAATTATGACATACATTTCGTTTGATACCTTATTGCCGTTGGCCAAAGAGTACGGAAACTGGCATTTGTCGATTGTGGGAATTATGTCGGGCATTTTGTTTATTTGGCTGGGGTTAATACTTTTGGGCTGAGTAGGCAAAGATTTTTCTTATTTGAGATGTAATATCTACAAATAACGTAACAAAAAATACAAAAACTATCGACAATTTATTATGTTTGTTATAAGTTAGTGCTACATGCAGAAATATAAATAAAAAGGAGACATTTACTATGCAGGTTATATTGAAAAAAGATGTACAAAATTTAGGTGAAGCAGGCGACGTAATTAAAGTAAAAGACGGCTATGCAAGAAATTATCTTTTGCCTTTGGCTTATGCCGAGGTTGCCACAAAGGGTGCTTTGGAAAACAGAGAAAAGAACATTGCAAGAATTAAAGCAAAACAGGAAAAATTACACCAAGAAGCGTTAGAAAAAGCACAAGCACTAGAAAAATTCGGCAAACTTGAATTGTCGGCAAAAGCCGGTGAATCGGGCAAATTGTTCGGTACAATCACAACTAAAAAATTAGCGGAAGAAATTGCCGCACAAACAGGTATTGAAGTTGACAGAAAAACCGTTACACTCAATGCTCCGGTTAACAAAATCGGCAATTACACAATGTTAATCAAATTAACATCAAAAGTAAAATGCGAATTAGCCGTAAGCGTTACGGCATCGGAAGTTGTTAAAGAATCTATTGAAGAAGAAGTTGAAACAGCAACCGAAGAAACATCAGCAGAATAAATTTACGCTGCAACAAGGGAGTGGAAATGAGTTTTAAAAATTTGAAATTAGAAGCATTGGCTATCGGCTCACTTCCGCACACGGATGTAAAAAAGGCAATGGACATCGTTAAAAAAGACTTTTCCGAAGTTCCTTTTTTCCCGCAGCTTGCAAATATCAGCAAAAACGAAGACATGATTATTCAATTTTTGGAAGGTCTGCCTTCGTTTTCGCCTTCTATGGCGGGGAAATTCGTTGTCGATACGGACAGCGAAGATTTCCTTTTCGGACTTGAGGAATTTTTCACCGACTATGAAGAAATTATTTCGGACATAAATTCCGACAAACTTGAAAAATACGGGTTGAGTGAGAATTTTTCATCAACGTTTGGTGAATTTGAAAAAATTATCAAGCAAACAAAACCGAAGTATGCAAAAGGACAGATTGTGGGAGCTTTCACGCTTGCGACATCTTTGACCGACAAAAACGGTCGTTGCAGTGTTTATGACGAAACTTTAAGAGATGTTATCGTCAAATTATTGAGCCTGAAAGCATTGTGGCAGATTAAACATATCAAAATGTCCAACAGTTCAACCGTTCCGATAATTTTTACGGATGAACCATCGATAACCCAACTTGGAACATCCGCTTATATGACGGTTTCGGAGAATGAAGTTGTTGCGATGTTTAAAGAAATTTCCGACTTAATAAAATCACACGGCGGAATAAGTGCAATACACTGTTGCGGCAAATGCGACTGGAGAATCCCGATTAAAGTCGGAGTGGATATAATAAATCTTGATGCGTACTCTTATGCAAAGAATTTCGGAATATACAAAAAAGAGATAAATGATTTTTTGGAAAACGGCGGAATGATAGCATGGGGGCTTGTTCCGACATTGGATGCCAAGGCGCTTGAAAAAATTACGCCGGATGATTTAGTCGAAAGATTTAACAAGTCCGTAAATTATTTGACTAAAAACGGGATTGATGAGAAACTTGTTATAGATAATTCGATAATAACATCCTCATGCGGGGCGGGGGCTTTAACCGAGGAGCTGGCAGAGCGTGCGATGGATTTAGTTTTTGAATTATCCCGAAAGTTAAAAGCGAGGTTTTAAAATTTGACTGTAAAATTAGCCATCACAGGTAAAAGCGGAAGCGGTAAAACTACTATTGTTAAGGCTTTTATGCAAATTATTAAAGATATGTTCCCCGAAAAATCAATACTGTTGTTTGACAACGATTTAACAGGCGAATTAGGGCACAGTTTCGGGCTTGATATAAGAAATACGATTTACGGTATCAGAAGCGGAAAACATGAATACAAGACCGGAATCCCCGATGATATGACTAAGCAGGAATTTATCGAATGGGCGATGGAAGATATCATTGTTCAGCTTGATGAGAATGTTGATATTATTGTTTCTTGGCTGGTCGGGTCAAAAGATTGCCGCTGCCCTATTACAAAACAAATAAACGACGCGGTTTATAAGGTTATAAACAGATATGACATAGTTATATTTGACTGCGAATTTGATTTGAAATACTTAAATCAGCTTGTCGATATAGAAATTGACTCGACTTTGATTATAGCAAGACCCACCGAAGAATCGGCACATCTTGCAAAACGTATTGAAGAATTTAGCTCAAAATATGCGGCAGGAAGCCAGCTCGGAGTTATCATAAACAAAGTTGATAACAACAATCCCGCAGTTGTCTATGATTTATTGAAAAAATACGATTTAGACGTTTTGGGAGTAATTCCTTACGATAGCGAATTAAAAAACAACCCGATGTCTAAAGAATCAAAAGTCGTGCAAAATGCAATAAAAGAATTTTATTTCAGGTTAAATTTACCACAGGTAAAAAAATAGAGGTTTGAATGGCAGTAATTTTAGACGGCAAAAAATTAAAAGAAAAAATACTGGCACAATTGAAGCAAAAGGTTGAAAAACTTTGCGCAAAACCGACTTTGGCGGTAATTTTGGCGGGCGATAACCCTGCAAGCAAAATTTATGTAAACAACAAAAAGAAAACCGCACAAAATTTGGGAATAAATTCCGTTGTGTTTGAATACCCCGAAAATGTTACGGAAAAAGAGATTATAGAAAAGATTGATGAGTTGAATAACAACAAATCAACAACCGCAATATTGGTTCAATTGCCATTACCTCGGGGGATATCGGCAAAAAATGTTATAGAAAAAATAGCACCCGAAAAAGATGTTGACGGATTTACACCGTATAATTTCGGCAAACTGTTCTCGGGCGAAGTTCCGATTGTGTATCCTTGCACCCCGAAAGGAATATTGCTTTTGCTTGATGAATACACAATAGAGATTGAAGGGAAGCACGTTGTAATAGTCGGGCGTTCAAACATTGTCGGCAGACCGCTTTCACAGATGATGTTGAACAGAAATGCGACCGTAACCGTTTGCCACAGCCGCACAAAAAACCTCGCCGAAATAACAAAAACTGCAGATATTTTAGTCTCTGCAGCGGGGAAAAATATTATAGAAGAAAAAATGTTAAAATCAGGTTGTGTGGTTGTAGATGTCGGAATTTTCAAAGATGAAAACGGGAAAACCCGAGGAGACGTTGACTTTGAAAATGTTTCCAAAATCGCATCATACATCTCACCTGTCCCCGGCGGTGTCGGGGCAATGACTATAGCGTCATTAATGCTCAATACCGTCGAACTTTTTGAAAAACAATAATATCTGTTGTTGTTACTTATTAGTTTCCTACTAAGTTCAATGTACAACTTGTTTTGATATTGTTGTTTACAAGTGTTTTCAATGATGAAATCTCGTTTTCGATTACGGTCATTTGTGATTCAATAGAATCTTTCTCGGCGTTCAACTGTTCATCCAATTGTTCGTAGTAAATGTAGTCGGCGTTTTCTGTGTAGTCTACATCCTCTTGATCTTCACAACTTTTTTGAATTTCGTTCTGCATAGTCGTTGCATACTGAATTTGATTTTGAAGTGATACCATTTGAAACTGTAAGAAGTTTTTTTGTAAAGTCAATACACTCTTTTGACTTGCTAATGCTAAAAATGCCATATCTCGTCTCCTTATTTTTTTGCTCTTTCATGTATATAAAGTATTTTGGAAATTTCTTATTTCACAAACGGAATTTTTTGTTACATTTGTTTACATTTGAAAATTTAATTGTAAATTAGTTGCCCTGTCTTGATTTTCGGAATAGAATATAAAAGTAGCATCGGGAGGATTCAGCGTTAGTGCCAAGATTAGCCGAACAATATAACGATTACCGAACATATTATTCTTACAATCGGAACGATTATTCCGCAGCCGAAGCGTATCGTGATAACAGTTTGGATAATCACGACAATCGCCGTCCGCGAACGAGAAAACGGAAAAAATCAAATATAATAAGGGATTTTGTAATAGTTTTGCTTTTAGCGGCTTTTGTGGTATGCGGTTTGGGTTTTTCATTCCGAAAAATATCGGTGGCAATGCTTTCTCCGACACCTTATAAAAATATTCAAACAGATTTAAGACAGTTGATGTATCCGACACACAATTACCTTTCTAATGCGTGGTTTATGGGCGAACGCTCGTTCAGGTTTGCATCGACGGGAAAAAAGGCTCAGATGACTGAAATAAAAGAAGGGGTCAACATGCCGGTTTTGCAAAGTTCTTTGAGCGAATTGGCACAACAATATCCTTCTTTGGATGCGGGGATTTACGTTTGGGACTACGAAACAGGTAATTATGTTGACATAAATGCTTCAAAAGTTTATCCGACAGCCAGTATCATAAAGATACCGGTTTTGATTGATGTATTCAAATCGATTGAAGCGGGTCAGTTCAATATTACGGACAAAATGCCTTTGACCGAATATTTCAGAACGGAAGGTTCGGGGAATTTACAATTCAAGGCAGCAAATTCCGTTTATACAATAGATGAATTGGCGCGAAGAATGATAACAGAATCAGACAATTCTTCAACAAATATGCTTATGGCAAAAGTGGGCTCTATGACGGATGTCAACCAAGCTGTCAGAGATTGGGGGATTAAAAACACCGAAGTACAGGCATGGCTGCCTGATTACGCGGGAAGTAACCATTCCACACCGAAAGATATGGCAACAATGCTTTATAATATTGACGAAAACGATAAATTTTTAAACTCGGATTCGCGTGGAAAAATGTTTAATTATATGGCAAACGTGCATAATAACAGGTTAATACAGGCGGGTTTGGGTGAAAATTCGGTATTTTTGCACAAAACGGGCGACATCGGCAAAATGCTCGGAGATGCGGGGATTGTAATTACGCCTTCGGGGAAAAAATACATCGCCGTTATTTTTGTAAATCGCCCCCACAATTCGCCTCTGGCAAAGGAATTTATCGTAAGGGCATCAAAAATTATATATAATTATATGGTGAAATAATGTTAAAGGATTATTTGGAGTCGGGGCATTGCTTCAAACTTGTTTGCGGTGCCGGAAATGAAGATATAGAAGAAGTTAAGCGGTTGGTGTATGTGTATGCGCTTGCGGGCTGCCGTTTTTTCGATTTATCAGCCTCAAAAGAGGTTTTAAACGCTGCTAATGAGGCACTTGATTCGGCAAAAGCCAACGATACATATATTTGTATAAGTTTTGGGATAAAAAATGACCCGCACGTGAATAAAGCGGTGATTAACGCCCAAAAGTGCGTAAATTGCGGAGCTTGTGAGACGGTTTGCCCGCAGGGAGCGATTCATTACGGAAAAGTAAAAAAAGAAAAATGTGTCGACTGCTCAAGGTGTTGGAAGGTTTGTTCACGTGCGGCAATTTCTTACGTTTCCGAGGAAAAAGATATTGCCCAGGTTTTACCCGAACTTGTCCGAGAAGGGATTGATTGCATTGAATTGCACGCTATGGGAAATGACGAAGAAGAAATCTTTACCAAGTGGAAGTATTTGAACGACAACTATGAAGGGCTGTTGAGTGTTTGCACAAGCCGCGGAAAGCTCAGTGATGAGGGACTTGTTGACAGGATTAAAAAAATGATTAAAGACCGAAAATCTTATACGACAATCATTCAAGCAGACGGATTTCCGATAAGCGGCGGAAATTCCGATTACAAATCGACACTGCAAACCGTTGCGACGGCTGAAATTGTACAAAATGCCGATTTGCCGGTTTATTTAATTTTATCGGGCGGAACCAACGAAAAAACCTCCGCACTTGCAAATATGTGCGGAATCTCTTATCATGGGGTTGCGGTCGGCTCTTACGCAAGAAAGATTGTCAGACGATACATCGAACGAGCTGATTTTTGGACTAATCAATATGCTTTAAATGATGCTGTTTCAACAGCGGCTGCGCTTGTAAATTCCGTACGGAACAAAATTTAGATTTATTATGGATATTTTTTATTTAAAAAAAAGTGAATTTTTACCTTTTATAAAAATTGACAGTTTGAAATCTTTTTCCCAAAGAGATTTTAAATCGGAAAGCAAAGAACTTGAACATTGCTGCGCAAGGTTTTTGACACAATTTGCGGCAAAGTACATTTTCGGGGTTAAAAATTTGGAAATTACAACAGAAAATAGCAAACCGCATTTTGTTTCGAACGAAGTTTGTTTCAGCATATCGCATTCAAAAGACATTGTTTTAACTGCGTTTAACCGTACAAATATCGGGGCGGATGTTGAGTTTATGAAAAAACGTGATGATTACTCGGCGATAATGGAACGATACGGAGAAAAAACCGACAATCCTTCCGCCGAAGAATTTTACCGATTTTGGACTTTAAACGAGGCTGAAATTAAGCTCAATTCACAGATAAAATCCATATTCACGCGGATTTTGGAAAAAGATTATATGTTAACCTGTGTTTGCGACGATATTTTTATATCAAATTTCAGGATACGAAAACTTTGCTGCAAAGGGAAAAATACTGATTTGAGAAACGAGTTGGAAAATCCGCGCAATGTCGAAATTAAATCGGTGTAAAAAACTTGCATTAAAGTCTTATTTTTGAGATATTAAAGTCAAAGAAAGAACAGGGAGAAACATCAATGGAAATAAAAGCGGTAATTCTGGCGGCAGGAAAAGGAACAAGAATGAAGTCCGAAACTACCCCTAAGGTTTTGCATAAAATTTTGGGTAAAACATTGTTGGGATATGTTTTGGATAATGTCAAAAACTTTGTGTCGGAAGAATTTGTAATTGTCGGACATCACGCGCAAGAAGTTGAAAAATTTGTAAAAGAGAATTACACAAACGCCAAAACGGTTTTACAATCTCCGCAATTGGGAACGGGACATGCCGTTTCTATGGTTTGCCCGAGTTTGGAAAATTACGACGGGCTTGTTCTGATTTTGTGCGGTGATACCCCGCTTATTAAAGAAGAAACTCTTAAAAAATTTGTCGAATTTCACAAATCAAACAATTCGGATATAACGGTTATGAGTACAATCTTTGAAAATCCCGCAAATTACGGGCGAATAATAAGAGAATCAGACGGAACTTTAAATTGTATTGTGGAAGAAAAAGACGCAACCCCCGAACAAAAAGCCGTTAAAGAGGTTAATGCGGGTATTTATTGCCTTAATTGGTCAAAAATTAAACCGGCATTTTCTCAACTTAAAAGCAACAACGCTCAAGGTGAATATTATTTAACCGATATCATTTCGTGGGGAAAAAATAATAATCTGAATGTTAACGCTTACATTTTGGAAAACAGTGATGAAATATACGGGATAAATTCAAGGGCAAACCTTGCTTGTGCATCGAAAATGATAAACAAAAGAAACCTTGAAAAATTTATGGAAAACGGAGTCACAATCGTTGATGTTGAAACCACGTGGATAAGCGAGGACACCACTATCGGACAAGATACGGTGATTTATCCGTTTACGTATATTGAAGGGGAAAATAAAATAGGCAAAAATTGTCAGATAGGACCTTGTGCGCATTTAAGAGGCGGTGTTGAGGTTTGCGACAGGGTGAAAGTAGGCAATTTTGTCGAGGTTAAAAAATCGAAAATCAATTCCGATACAAACGTCGGACATCTTTCATATATCGGAGACAGTGAACTTGGCGAGCGTGTAAATATAGGCGCAGGAACTATTACGGCAAATTACAACGCGATAACAAAACAAAAGTCGAGAACAATCTTGAAAAACGATGTAAAAATCGGTTCAAATACAGTGCTTGTGGCGCCGGTTACGGTTGAAGAAGGTGCAAATGTCGGTGCGGGTACTGTTGTTACCAAAAATGTTCCCGAATGGTCGCTGGCAATTTCGCGCTCACCGATGAGATTTTTGGAAAATTGGGTCGCAACACAATTGCAAAAGTAAACTTTTGTAACAAATTATTATAAAAGGTAGCAAAAAAAATGTTTTAGAAACATTAATAGTCGTGTTAGCAGGTAATACATTGAAAATGTAAGGAGATTATACAAATGTTAAGTGTTCAAAGTTATTCATCATCACCCGTTGCATTTAGAGGTGAAAACAAAGAAAACTCAGGAAAAACCCATGCGGCATTAAAAACAAATTTAACCGCCGGTGTTTTGGGCGGTGCAAGTGCTTTTGGTCTCAGTAAATTTATTACGAGAATAAATAAGGCTATACTTAATGACAAAGAATTTATGGAATACGCGCCGGAAGAAGTGAGACAAATGATTACAACCAATGCGAATAGTATGAAAAAAATTAAATGGACTTTACCGATAGGTTTATTGTTAAGTGCCGGCGTCGGAATTTTAATCGATAAATCAACGAATAAAAAACGTGCCGAACTTGAAGAAAAAGTAAACTCACTCGGAGCTGATGAGGCTTTGGCAGAAAATAAACGTGCAAGAATGAGCAACAATGGCAACATTTACTACAAAACCAACGAAGGTAAAAAATGGATGAGCGCATATTGTACCATAGTCAGCACTGTGTCTGCGTTATTGTCCGCAAAACATTTAAAAGCTAAAGCAATACCGTTAGCATTGTTTTCCGCTGCTTTTGCTGCAGTTGGGGGCTTAGTTGCGGGTTCTATCTCTGATGCTTGCGCTAATAAATCAGCAAGAAAAGCTGCCGATAAAAAAGCATCGGTCGAAAAAACGGTTGATAACGTTGCATAATTTTGAACACAAATTATAATAACTAAAAACGACTCTTTTTTAAGGGTCGTTTTTACTTTACTTTTTTTTTTAAAGTTTTATCATGATAAAAAGAACAATAGGGAAAGAGTTATGTACAATCCGAAATCTTATATAGCTGAAGAATTTATTTGCCACGAAGAAGTTTTGGCAACTTTGGAATACGCTCAAAATAACAAAAATAATATTGAATTAATAGACAAAATTCTTGAAAAAGCAAGCCTCGGGAAAGGTTTAACCCATAGAGAAGCCTCTGTGCTGTTAAGTTGCGAGATAGAAGAAAAAAATCAAAAGATTTTTGAACTTGCACAAAAGATTAAGCAAGACTATTACGGAAACAGGATTGTGCTTTTTGCTCCGTTGTATTTGTCTAATTACTGCGTGAACGGTTGTGTATATTGCCCGTATCATTTGCAGAATAAACATATTCCGCGAAAAAAAATGACCCAAGACGAAATAAGAGAAGAAGTTATCGCTTTACAAGATATGGGACACAAAAGAATTGCGATAGAAACCGGTGAAGACCCTGTTAATAACCCTATTGAATACGTTTTGGAGTCTTTAAAAACAATTTATTCAATTCATCATAAAAACGGTGCGATAAGACGGGCAAACGTCAATATAGCTGCAACAACGGTTGAAAACTACCGCAAACTCAAAGAAGCGGGAATTGGTACTTACATCTTATTTCAAGAGACTTATAACAAAAAATCCTACGAAAAATTGCACCCGACAGGTCCCAAACACAATTACGCATACCACACGGAAGCCATGGACAGAGCCATGCAGGGCGGAATTGACGATGTCGGCTTGGGCGTTTTGTTCGGGTTGGAATCTTATCGTTATGAATTTAGTGCGTTGTTAATGCACGCCGAGCATTTGGAGGCTGTTTTCGGGGTAGGACCTCATACAATTTCC
>CANQSZ010000033.1 GCA_947626645.1 Candidatus Gastranaerophilales bacterium | reverse complement strand
CACCCGAAAAACCTAATACCGTAGCTAATAAATCAAAATCAGATGACGATTGATTTTTAATAGAGCCTTGAACCGCTTTTAAGGTTGAATCTTTAATTTCAGAATCAATGGTTTGGTTTATAACAAGCGTTTGAACCGCACCGCCGACACCCGCGCCGCCTGTTCCTGCTTCAGCGCCGCCGACACCGGATGTTAAATTCAATACGTTATCGGAGTTTAGCACTATATCGCCTTCAGTCACTTCAACATTAGAACTATCTATATAAGATTTAATATTTTGATTCATCACAACGGTATCAACCGTGCCTTCAACACCAACTGAGCCGACGGATGCGCCGACTGCCGTTGAAATATATTTTTGGTTTGATTTAGCGGCAACTTCAACACCTTTTCCCGCTTGAACATCCGCACCTTTAATTCCCGCTGTTACGGTTGAATTGTTTACGGTAGTATTAACCGCACCGCCTGCTGATACATTGCCTGTTGAAATTCCGACGTTGCCGTCAATTGTTAGAGAATTTACATCGGATGATGAGGCAACTTTTATTAAACCCTTTTGTGCGGATAATTGTTTCTTCTCGGTTTCGCTCAGTACATAAGTATTTAAAGTAGAATCGTTCACAAGAACATTTAAAGCACCCGTTACGGTAACTCCTTTTCCGCCCGCGCCGCCAAAGATTATACTCAAATTATCCTGTTTAAAATCTGATGTGAGTTGAATATCACCGCTAGAGGCTATAACATCGGAATTTTTAATATAAGTATTTATATTATGCGATGCGCCAAGTGCATAAGCGGAAATTCCGACTGATGCGCCGCCAAGTGCAAGCGATAAAGCACCTGTTACGGATAATGTATCTAAAGTTTTATCACTATCCATAGTTAAACTGCCGACATTCAAGGTCGAATCTTCAACATAATTATTTTGGTCTGTAACATCGGCTAAAACACTTAACGCACCGGCTCCGCCTGAGCCGTCGGTTGATGCCGAACCGCCGACTCCGACAGATATTTGCGACATTGAATCACTGTTTGTCATTGTCAATTTATCAGCGGTTGTTATTTTTGAATCTTTTATATAAGAATTTAATTCGTTTATAACCGCATCAACTCTTACAGACATACCGACACCGGTTTTGCTTCCGGCGCCGACCGTTCCGACAACGGCAATCTCATCAAACGAACTCGATGCTTTAAGATTTAATGCGTCTGAATTTACGGTTGAATTTTCAATATAAGAATTAACCTCGTTTGCCGCAACATAAGCACCGATTGTGCCCGAGTAAGCGCTGCCGCTTGTAGAGACTCCGCCTGCTGCGTCAACTACAATCATTTTATCGGTGTTTAGCGCATTAACATCAATATTACCGCTTGCATTTACCGTTGAGCCTTTAATATAAGAGTTTATAGTATTTGATACGATATCGGCATCAAGCGTTGCACCGACGGATTTACCCGAATCACTTCCCGCCTGAACAGACAAAGCACCGACCGCTTTAATTACTTTACTGTCAACTTTTCCTTCAACTTTTACGCTTTGGTTATCGCCTTTTGCGGTATCATTAATCGTTGCACCGTCTATTGCGGCAGTAACGTTGTTGACTTGAACCGCAGCAGAAACATTTCCTGCCCCTGATTTGTCTTTTTCTACTGCAACACCTGCCGAGGCGGCAATCAAATCATAATCTTCGCCCGCCGTAACTTCGATTGCTTTGTTAGCGTTTACGGTTGCTTTGCCGATACTTGCTTCAACGTTATTCAGAGTAACATCTGCCATAATTGTTGCGCCGGCACCTGATTTGCCGTTTGCCGAAGCTACCGCGTTTGCATCAATTATTTTGTCGTGTGAATTTGCGTTTACTTTAACATCGTTTTCGGCACTAACCTTTGCGCCGTCTTTTATTTGAGCTTTTACGCTGTTGTTTGCTACATCTAAATTTACACCGCCCGCGTACGCTTTTGTGTCTTTCTTAGGGTTGGGATTTCTTGTAAAATCAAAGCCCGTGTTTGCTTGGTCTGCCAATTCTTGTATTTTGTCGGATTTTGCCTGATGTTTTTTTACAAAATTATACCAGTGCAATTCATTTGAAGGAGTTGAGGGTGAAGTTTCCGGTGTGGTTTCCGTTTCGGATCCGTCATCAAATAACTCTCTCAAGCCATAATAATTATCAATCTGATCTTGCGAAAGTTGACCTTCCGGCTCATCCGTTCCGTTTTTTGCAACGCCGATATTTGCATTGGCATTTATCAAAAATTTATCATAATCCGCACTGACATTAACTGAATCGGATGCGGTTACATTTCCTGCAATATAAGATTCGACACTGTCGGTTAAAATTATTCCCGACAGACCGAAACCGTAAGATTTTTGTCCGTTAGCGAATGCTATAACCGCGTTTATGAAGTTGTCGTCTTTTGCCGCGGATACGTTGACGTTATTTCCAAAAATATTAGCGCCGTTTTCGATTGCGGCTTTTACAACACCGTCACCCAAAACCGTCATACCGACAGCACCCGAGAGTCCTGTGTTATCGGGTGAAGAAGAACCCGCACTAACCGTTAAAAAGTTGCCGTTTTCAACGGCTTTTACATTGATATCGCCGTATGTTGAACCTGTAATACTGTCATCTTTTGTGATATTAACCCCTTCACCGATTCTTGCGGTTACATGTGAATCGGAATAAGAAAAAGCACCGCCCACACCGTATGCAGAGCCGTCACGAGCTGTTGCGCCCGATAAAAAGTTTGTAAACTGCATTAAATCCATCAATGTTGCAGCAGTCCAAACATCGTTATCCGATTCGGCACTGACAGTAATTCCGGCGTTTTGAGCGTTTGTTGTTTGAAGTTTAACGGTTGAATTGTTGTCCAGCGCTGCGTTAGCGTTAGCGTTGAATAAAGAAATTCCGACAGCACCCGAGAGGGCTTTTGTTTGACCGGTTTGAGCCATAGCGTTTGCCTTGGATTGAGCAAAAGTGCTGAAAAATCCGTATGCCCCAAGGTTATTAAAATCAATAGCCTTGAACATATCAAATCCGCCTTTATCCATAATAGATTTTAATTCACCCAAAGATTCCAAATACTGGAGATAATCGCCGACACTGTTTGTTTGAACGGCTTTCCAATGTTCTTTTACATCTTTAAACGCATCAGACCAAGTATCGCCTTCAAAAAACGGCGCGAAAGTTTCAAACCAATCAAGCCAAGCCATAGGGTGAACTATATCCGTTTTGGCGGTAATTGAGAGCGCATCGCCCGCATCTTTAGCCGTCGAACCTTTCAAGACAAAATCTCCGTAAGCGTTTGCGTTTGCGGTTAAGTCTTTATAATTGACCGCAATAGCACCGCTGGCGCTTGTTCTTCCCTGTTCGGTTTCACCCGTTACATATAGAGTGCTTTTTTCATCTTTTAATTCGGATTTAACTTGGACTTGTCCTGCCGTGATTTTCGGTTTGATATTTTTTGACGAATCTCCAATTGTCGCACTTGAAACGACTTTATCGGAGATAACACCGACACCTGCTGCGGTATCGATATTGTTATATTGCGCATTTCCTCTTGTAACGACCTTATCAATATTTTCAACACTTGAAAAACGGGTAAGCAGTCCGTCTAAAAATCCGTCTTCAGCCGTTCCGAAAGAAGATTTTGTACCGGTGCCCGAATATGCCGCAACCGTTGAAACGATATTTCCCGTATAATCAGCCTCGACATTGAGTTTGCCGCTGATTTTCGCATCGGCATTCATGACCGCATTATTTTTAACATCCGTGAATATAAACGACATCGCAGCCCCTAAAGGTCCGTGGTTTTTGTCAATAACCGGAATTAAGCCGTTTTTTACAATATCTGATTGATAGCTTGAAGTTTTTGCAACAACATCAATATTGTCTGAGATATCTAAGGTTGCGCCGTTTTCTATAGTTGCGTTATTGGTCAAATTTGTAACGGTAACACCGAGCGCGTAAGAACCGATATTTTTCTCTGTCAGGATATCATCCAAATTCGTTGTCTTGGTGGTTGTGTCAAGTTTCAAATCGGTTGTGGCATTGACGGATAAATTTTTTGCATTTATTGAAGCACCTTTTTTAACCGTAGCGGAAGTATTTGCGCCTAAATCCGTAATATTGAGATTAAAGTTAGGCAAAGTGCTCAATAGTGCCGAAGCAGAAATATCCATATCGGACAAAGCGCCTATTTTTACATCGTTTTCGGCGGTTAATTTGGCACCCTCGTTGATATTTACCGCAGTATCAACTTGTGCCAAATGTACACATTCATCAACCACGTAATTAACAACATCACCCAAATAGCCGTAATACCATTTTTCTGATAAATCGGAAACTCCGATAACATTTTTATCAACATCGCTGATTTTTGATACGGCATTCATATAAATATTGTTTGCATTGATATCAGCATCGCCATTAACATTGATTTCCGATTTTGCATCGCCCGATTTTTTATCCGTTTGGAAAACTTCCGTTCTTGCAATAACATTTCCGCCATTAGCATTAACTTTGCCGTTCATATTAACGATTGCACTTAAAACATCTTTTGAGGCGGCATTATTCGATGCAACAATTACAATGTCGTTTCCGTCTTGCATAGCAAGGTTTTTCGAATAACCGCTCGCTCTTAAAGTCGACGAAGGTGTTGCTTTTACATTACCGTTTTCGCCCGTAAATGTCATATTCGCATTAAGTTCGGAACCTTTTTGCAAATTAACTTCCGCACCTGATATAAGGTCAATTCCTTTTGCGGAGTTTATTTTTCCTGCGATATCAATTTTTCCGGTATCCAGTACAAACGGAGTGTATTTATTTCCGCTTACCAAATAATCATTATCGTCAAATTTAAAACTTATAAGCCTTTCAACATTTTCTTCGTTAAGCCCGCCCGAACCGTTTGCAAGCTCTTTCATAGAGTCTTCTTTGGGGGTCATCAAAGTTAAAGAGCCGACGTTAAACACACCGCTTGAACCCACTACAAAACCGTGCGGGTTTGCAAAAAGAATGTTTCCGCCGATTTTGTTATTCAAATAAGAATTTACAACACCGTAAATTTCGGATGCGGAACTGTCAAAAATTAAGTTTACAAGTTTATTTTGACTGTTTTGCAATTTGAGATTAACAACATCGCCCTGCCCGACATTAAATCGACTGAACGAATTGACACCGATTGAGCCGTTTTTTACGGTTGTGCCGGTTGTAATATCAGTAACGTTTCCTGTTGTGTTCACATGGGTGTCTGTTGTAATTGCACCCCCGGGCGTGATTACTGTAGTTGCCAACGCAGCTATTGATGATTGGTTAACCACAAAAGTACACGCAAGACATGCCGAAATTAATCTGCGAATGTTCGGACGGAATTTTATCATATTTATCACTCTTTAACTATTTATATGTGCACATAAAAATTATATCACTACTTTTAAATGCAAGTATTTTTTATTAAGAAATGTGAAAGTTATAAAAGCCATACTTATATAAAAAACTTAATATTTGAAAAAACTTTATATTAGTGATAAAAGTATAGATGTCAGGTAATGTAAACTGCCGATGGGGAATATGGAAAGTTTATGAAAAAGAGCAGAGTATTTCAAGTCATATCAACTTTTTTGGCATTGTTTTTTGTATTGAATGCCGGAGGGAAATGTTTTGCAATACAAGATTTTGACAATCCGACCGATAAAAAAGTAATTAAACGCTTAAAACGCCCCGAAACAAACAACGATAATAATTACGGCGAGATTAACAAAAATATCCTTACCCCGAACGTTTCACCGGGGTTTATGAACGACACCGAAAAAACAAAACGATACTATGAACAATTTGAAGGCGCTCACAGAACGGAAATCGAAAAATATATCGATGAACCCGTTATAGAAGAAGAAACGTTAAAATTACCCGCACGCATTCAAAAAGATGCCGTTACAACACATATTAACAAGGTTGAATTTACAAACTCGGAAATTTTTTCCGAATTAGAGTTGTACAAATTCAGGTTATTGCTTGAAAATCAAGATGTTACGGCAGAAGATATAAACAATTTTGTTGATATAATCAATCAGCAATACGAAAAGAAAGAAATATTTACCGCAAGAGCGATTTTGGAAAGTTTTGAAAACGGTGTGTTAAAAATCGAACTTATGGAAGCGCACATCGGGGATATAAAAGTTGAAGGAAACAAATTCAACCGTAAATGGTTTTTAAAAAGACAAATATCTTCAAAACCCTCTGATGTCTTGAATTTAAAAGTATTGGAAGAAGATTTAAAAAACTTCAATAAAGAAGCAAGAAGTATAAAATTGTCGGCGAAATTGCAACCGGGGAAAGAATACGGCACAACCGACGTTGTATTAAAAGCGGATGAAAAGTTTCCGTATCATTTTTCCGCATCGTGGGACAGTTTCGGCAGAGAAACAACAGGACTGCTGCGCGGCGGGTTAATGCTTTCAGCCGATTCATTATTCGGATTTCAAGACAGATTAACGGGAGCAATAAATTTAGCCCGCTCATCGTTTACTCCGTTTGTTGATTATAACGTGCCGATAAACAAAAAAGGTACGCGTTTTGGCGGAAGTTACATGTTCGGTAAAAGTAAGGTTACAAGCGGGAATTATCAAGATTTTGATTTGAACGCAAACACCCACGTTTTCAGCGTATATTTATCGCATCCTTTGATTGATAATCAAAAAGCACAATTTAAATTCAACACCTCGGCAAACTTTAAACTTTCAACCGCGGATATTTCAGGGTATCAATATACAAAATATAAAGACTACAATTTAGCCGTCGGGTTGGGCGGAAGATATAATTTCAAAAGGAGCGTACTGTTCGGTTCGTTATATTCAACCAACGGCATAATCCAAGATGATATACTTTCTTATTCACAATTTTTTACAAAGGTTAATGCTGACGCATACTATATTCACTATCTGCCAAAAGGCATTATCGCAACCGTAAAAGCGGGCGGTCAATATTCGCCGTACAACGTTCCGTTTATCGAACAGTACCAAATCGGCGGCATTTCAAGCGTCAGAGGTTATTCGGAGAGTTTGCTGCTCGCGGGAAATTCGTATTTTGTAAGTATGGAAATGCTTTTCCCGATTCCGTTTTTACCCGAAGAAATTAAAGTTCCGTTTAATAAAGAGGCAAAATTCAGATTGCGTGATTCCATAAAACTTGCTCTGTTCTTTGATAACGGCGCAATTATACCGAATGACGGCAAAACAGGTACGACCAATTTCTTATCAAGTATCGGTACAGGTATAAGACTTGCGATTTCAAGATTTTTTACCGCAAGAGTTTATGTCGGTATTCCGCTTATGAACGTCGGAATTTATAATCAATCGGGAGCCAGAGTACATTTTGATTTAATCGCATCACCGTTTTAATTACAAAATAAAAAGACCTTCAACTGAAGGTCTTTAATACTATTCCTATGTCCTAATTCTTTTCCTTGCTTTTCCTAATTTCCAACGATTATTCGTAAATCTTTATGCGATAAAATTCGTGCCAAATCTGTTTGCACCGTGGAAAAATGACTGTTTCATTATTTGAGTTAATGTCTTTTTTACCACTCTTTTATCACTCAAGTCAACTTCTTTTATTGCTTTTGATGTATCTTTATATGCGCTTGTAACCGCATCAGAAAATAACAGTAATGTTGCCATAACTTTTGTCCTCTCTTCTTTTTTTATTTTTTTCTTTTTTATCTCTTACATATATATAAAAAATTTTTGTAAAAAATTATTGACTTTTTATATTCAATTTATATAAAAATTGTTACATAACTTTACAATTAGGGTGAAAATATTAAAGTTTTCGTCAAGATATGCCGATAAACAGAACAAGTAAGTTATGAAAGGAATATTTCCAAAATGGGATTATCTTCATCACAAGGTCGATTGCTATCAATAACGGCGAGATTAACATCAAACGAATACGAATCTCAGCAAATTTCGAATGCGAAAATGAGGCTGGCAACTCAATCGCAAGAGGCGAGCAAAGAATATATTGAAGCATTAAACGCTAAAAAACTTCAATACACGACATACGATGCCAAAGGTGATGCGATTGTGCAAAATCTTACTGCCGGTGCGTTGTATCAATACAGTGATTTGAAAAATCAATACCTTTTGACAAATATTTCGGGACAGGTGCTTTTGATGCAGGAAACTGCAACAAAATTCAAAAATTCCAAAAATCTTGATGAATTTTTGGAATCGTACGGGTTCAAAAAGCAATGGAAGTCCGGCTCATTGGAAAGTAACTACAACAAACTTCAAAGCGAAGAATATAAAACTTACAAAAAAAACTGGGAGGATAAAGTTCAACAGGCAAAATTAGCGACCTATACCTATACGGATGAAGACGGGAATGAAAAGGAATTAAGTTCCGACAGGATGTGGGAAATAGAAAAATCTTCGGCAAACGAAAGGTATATGACAGCGCTGAGTGAATATAGAGAAGCTAAAAATATGCAAATGAGCGGAAACAGTGTTGACAATATGCAAGCAATAATTGACGAGGTGAATGCGGCAAAAAACGAATACAGTGCCTGCATTACCTACCAAAGCTGGTTAAACAGCCAAGCAATGTACGAAACCACAACAGATGAAGAAGGAAACACATACACAAAATTCAGCGAAGAATACAAAAATATGGAAAAATATAACGAGGTTTTGGCGGAATTTAACGCGGAAGCGGAGGACTTCGGACCGAAACTTGACGATTTATATTTGTATGAAGACTCTGCCAATGTTCAATGGTACAAAAACTTATGGTACAGATTGAACGGTTCATCGACGGAGAAAAACCTTGATGCGGATTCAAAATATACAATTTTGGATTCAAAACTGGTTAACAGTAACACTTGGCTGCAAGATGCGCTGACTCAAGGGTTTATAACAATGGAGATTGCAGTAAATGAAGACATACCCGATATGATTGTCAATGAAAATCCGACAATATATGATATGAAAGGCATAAGCTGGAATCCGATAATTTATACCACTTGTGCTGAGGTAACGCAAGCGGATGACGATATAACAATCGCAAAAGCAGAAGCCGAATACGAAAGAAAAACAAAAGAAATAAGCGCAAAAGATGACAAACTTGAAAGAAAAATAAAACTGCTTGATACCGAACACAATTCACTCCAAACAGAGTATGAATCCGTACAATCGGCTATGAACAAAAACGTTGAAAGGTCATTCAAGGCATTCTCATAAAAAATAACAGACTTTTGATATAAATTTTTCCCCTACAATTTTCCCCTCCAATTTATAGTATAATAAAACTATCACTTGGAGGTTTTTATTATGAGAACGATAACACTAATAAACGGCGACGGAATAGGACCCGAAATATCCCAAAGCGTAGTGAATATAATAGAAAAAAGCGGGCTTGAAATAAACTGGGATGTGCAAACCGCAGGTTCAGACGTCATAGAAACGGAAGGAACACCGCTTCCGCAAAGAGTTACAGACTCGATTAAGAAAAATAAAATTGCACTCAAAGCTCCCGTTACAACGCCAATCGGGAAAGGTTTCCGCTCGGTGAACGTTCAATTAAGAAAAACACTTGATTTATACGCAAACCTACGCCCCTGCAAAAATCTTCCCTCGATAAAAACAAGATACGATAACGTAGATTTGGTTATCGTAAGAGAAAACACCGAAGATTTATACGCGGGAATTGAAGAACAAATCGACCAAAACACTGCACACAGTATCAAAATAATTACAAGACAAGCCTCGGAAAGAATATGCCGATTTGCGTTTGAATATGCGGTTAAAAACGGCAGAAAAGAAGTTTGTGCCGTATCAAAGGCAAATATAATGAAACTTTCAGACGGTTTATTTCTGGAATCATACAGAAACATTGCAAAAGAATACCCGCAAATAAAACCCAAAGAAATACTCGTTGACAATTTGTGCATGCAATTGGTTCAAAACCCCGAAAAATTTGATGTTCTTGTATTGCCGAATTTGTACGGAGATATCGTTTCTGATTTAGCGGCAGGATTGATAGGCGGTTTAGGGGTTGCCCAAGGTGCAAATATCGGAAAAGATTATGCCGTATTTGAACCCGTGCATGGTTCGGCTCCCGATATTAAAGGTCAAAACAAAGCAAACCCCACGGCATTATTGCTCTCTGCCATTGAAATGCTTAAATATATCGGCGAAAATTCGTATGCCAAAAAAATTGAAAACGCTCTGTATAAAACACTTTCTCAAGGTTATAAAACCGCAGATTTAGGCGGGGATTTATCTACAACAGAGTTTAGCGCAAAAATTATCCGAAATTTATAAACGTGAATAAACTGTCAAAATATCCGACCCGATAATTTCAGTGCTCTCAATCTTAAATTCAAAACATTGAGAAATTTTATCCGCGTTTTTGCCGTCAAAACAGGATTTTCCATTGTTGTCGCAAAGAATTTTCGGAGCCGTAAAATGATATATTTTATCGGCAAACGGCAGAAAACTTCCGTTTAAAACCCCGCCGGATTCAACAAACACACTCATTATCCCAAATTCAAACAACTTATTCAAAACAAATTCGACATCTAACTTTCCGTTTACAAGCGGCGTTGGGATAAGATTAACATTTTCGGGCGGATTTTGTGCAGACGAATTTTGTGAATGGAACACGTAAATTTTTCCCTGTTTATAAATATTTGAATGAAAATCGGTTTTCAAATTTGTATCTAAAATCACCTTGCATTTATGCTCCATTGTCGGATTATCGGCAATGACGGTCGAAGATGAGGTTAGAATTGCATCGTAAAACTTTCTTAAATTACGTGCGGTATTTCTTGATAAATCCGAAGTAATCCATTTTGAATCGCCTGAAGATGAAGCAATTTTACCGTCAATTGTGGTTGCCGTTTTTATTGCAACGAACGTTTGTTTTTTGGTTTGATTTTTAATAAAAACTTCGTTTAATTTACGGCATTTATCTTCCGAAACGGGACCGATGAGCTTGATTCCGGCATCTTTGAGTTTTTTCAATCCGTTAGAGCAAACCAAAGGATTAGGGTCTTGCATTCCGTAAACGACTGTTTTAATACCTTTTTCGATAATTAAATCCGTACAGGGAGGAGTTTTGCCAAAATGGGAACAGGGTTCAAGATTAACGACCAAAGTACATCCGAGCGCATCGGAAAGTTTTAAAAGTGCATCGCGTTCGGCATGGTTTTGTCCGCATTTTTTGTGATATCCTTCGGAAATTATTTTACCTTCGCTATCAAGAATTACACAACCGACCAAAGGGTTGGGAGACGTCATACCGCGTGCTTTTAATGCCAATTCTATACATCTGTCCATTTCAGTAATGTATTTTTCCATATTTGTATTTTATATTAAATCATGATAAATTAAAATAGTTGTTAGTCTGTTTAAAAGATAAGGAGAAAAGAGAAATGGTAGATTTAAAATACATAGGACACAGCGCCTTTGAATTTAAAAACGGAGACAAAGCAGTATTGGTTGACCCTTTGGTGTCGATAAATCCGAAATACAATTGGCATGAACAACCGATAACGGATATTTTGTTGACGCATGCGCACGGTGATCATTTGGGCGAAGCTATTGAAATTGCAAAAGAAAAAGATATTGAAATAACAGCAGTAGCAGAGCTTGCGGGATATTGCGCCGAACAGGGAGCAAAAACAAAATCCGTAGGCTTAGGAGCATGGATAAAATACTCCTGGGGTCGTGCAATATTTTTACCGGCATTCCATTCAAGTGCATTGCCTGACGGCAGATACGGCGGAAGTGCCGCAAGCATTCTGTTTGATATAGACGATGTAAGAATTTTTCATGCCGGCGATACTTGTTTAACAGGTGAAATGAAAACAATAAGAGAACTGTATGCTCCGCAAATTGCACTTTTACCCGTTGGCGGAAACTACACGATGGACGTTGAACATGCCGCAATGGCTGCAAGATGGCTCGGCGTAAGAAGTGTTATTCCCATGCACTACGGAACATTCCCCGAAATTCAAGCTGATTTGGAAAGATTTGCCAAACTTATATCTTTCGGCAACACTTCTTGTCAAATCCTTAATCCGGAAGAAATTAAATCTTAATTTTATATAAGAGGTATTATGAAAGTTTTATTTGTTATAGACCGATTAGAGTTAAAGTATTTTGAGTTTAACAACCTTGTTACCAATTTTTGGATAATAAAAAGTCTTTTACAAAAAGAATGCGAGGTTTCAATAACGACAATAGATATGCTGAAACTCAAATCGGCTATAGCATATACCTCTTGTTATAAATCCTATCTTGAAGGTGAAGAAATTGCCTATGATAAAAATTCTTTAGCGGATATAAAAATCGAAGATTTTGATTTGGTAATGTTCCGTCCCGACCCGCCGGTTGATTTAGACTATATAAATGCAACATACATCTTTGATTTTGTCGATAAGTCAAAAACATTTGTTATGAACGACACAACCGCAATCCGCAACTTCAACGAAAAACTTCATGCCTTGTTGTTCAAGGATTTAATGCCAAACAATCTTGTAACATCTTCCAAAAAAGATATAATCGGGTTTTTGAAAGAAAATGAAGAAATAATTTTAAAGCCGTTAAATATGTGTTTTGGCGGAGGGGTAATGTATCTTAAAAAAGGTGATAAAAACACTGCCGTTATAATAAATTCAATGACAAACAACGGCAAGCAGCTCATAATGGTTCAAAAATATATTCCCAAAGCTATATACGGAGACAAAAGAGTTTTAATTTTGGGCGAGGAAGTTTTACCCTATTGCGTTCAAAAAACTCCGAGCAACGACGATTTCAAATTCTGCGAACACAACGACAATAACATAAAAAAAGCAGTCCTTTCAGATTCCGAAATTGAAAAATACAAACCGGTTGCCGAAAAATTAAATTCGATGGGAATTTATATGGCAGGACTTGATGTAATAGACGAGCAGATTATAGAAGTCAATGTTACAAGCCCATGCTACTTTATTAAAGAAATCAACAATCACTTCGGCTGCAATCTTGAGAACACAATTACAGACTTTATAATGTCCAAAGTCAAATCTTATTGCAAACAGATGAATTAATTATCTTTCGCAAATAGTTCTGGCAACGTAAACACCGGAAGCCGAAGCCTGTAATAAACCTCTTGTAACCCCCGCACCGTCGCCGATTGTGAACAGATTTTTAACCCCTTCGGTTTCAAGTTCGTTTGTCAGTTTTACCCTTGCAGAGTAGAATTTAACTTCTATACCGTAAAGCAAGGTATATGTTGATGCGGTTCCGGGGGCAATTTTATCGAGTGCTTTAAGCATTTCAATAATACTTGTCATTTGTCTGTAAGGAATAACCAAACTCAAATCACCCGGGGTTGCGCAAGACAGGGTCGGTGTAATAACGCTTGATTTAATCCTTTCGGGAGTAGAGCGTCTGCCGTCCAATAAATCCCCGAATCTTTGAACAAGAATACCGCCGGCAAGCATATTTGCCAATCTTGCAATATGTTGACCGTATTGGATAGGTTCTTTAAACGGTTCGGTGAATTTTTCACTTACCAAAAGCGCAAAATTTGTGTTGGGTGTTTTATAATTAGCGTAACTATGACCGTTTACGGTTGCAATTCCGCTGTAATTTTCCTGAACAACTTCACCGTTGGGGTTCATACAAAAAGTTCTGACTTCATCACCGAATGTGGGTGAATGGTAAATAAGTTTTGATTCGTACAGTTTAGACGTTAACGGTTCAAAAACCGGAGCCGGAAGTTCAACTCTTACACCGACATCGACGGCATTGTTAACCATACCGATTTTGTGTTGTGCAAATTCGTTTGTAAGCCAGTCTGCACCTTCTCTGCCCGGAGCAATGATTGTATAGTCGGCAGAAATTATTTCGCCGTTATCGAGCTTAATCCCTTTAACCTGCTCACACTCGACGATTAGTGATTTAGCGGAAACATTGTTCAAAATCGTTATTTTTTCGTCTAAATAATCCTGCATGTTTTTCAACACGTCAAGACTTCTTTCCGTACCCAGATGACGAACGGGGGAATGAACGAGTTTTAATTCCGCCAAAACTGCCTGACGTTCAAGTTCTTCAAAAACTTTTCTGTCTGTTCCGAAAACTTCATCTGTTGCACCGTATTTTAAATAGAGTTCATCAGCGTAACCGATTAAACTTTGAGCTTGCTCACGCGTCATATAATCAACGAGATGCCCGCCCACATCGGGAGTAAGAGTAAGTTTACCGTCGGAAAATGCACCCGCACCGCCCCAGCCGCATAACAATCCGCAGCGTTTACAATTCAAGCATTTTGGTGAGCCTTCACGCAACGGACATTTTCGCTGCTCGATTTTTTGACCTTTTTCAATCAAGACAACTTTCCATTCGGGTTTCAATTTCATTATTTCCAATGCCGCAAAAATACCCGCAGGACCTGCACCAATTATGGCTACGTTATACATTTTCCTTTTCTCCATTTTTACTCAACCGTTTAAGTATATCGTGAACAATATTTATTTTAAAGTCTTTGTAAACTAAATTTAACTTTCGGTATTGTTTATCGAAAATCTGTATTGCAAGGCTTGCATAATATGGATTTGTTCAATATTTTCACTTCCGTTTAAATCGGCTATTGTTCTTGCAAGTTTCAAAACTCTGTCGTATCGTCTGCCCGAAAGTCCGTATTTAACTATTGCCGTTTTCAATATTATTTTTGTTTGTTCATCAATTTGGCAGTATTTTTTTATAAGCTCGGGAGTTAACTCCGAATTAGTCAAAATATCTTCATTTTCATATCGTTTATATTGAATTTGGCGTGCTTTTATAACTCTTTCGCGTATTGATGCGGAATTTTCTTCCGATGAGGTTGAATTGAGCAATTCGGCAGAAGTTAATCTCGGTACATCGATTTGTAAATCAATTCTGTCCAATAAAGGTCCCGATAATCTTGCAAGGTATCTGCTGATTTGATAATCGGAACATGTGCAATGTTTTTCCTTATCACCCAAAAATCCGCACGGACAAGGATTCATCGCCCCGACAAGCATAAATTGTGCGGGATATTTTATGGAATGCTGAGCTCTGGAAATAACAATTTCACCGTCTTCTAACGGTTGTCTTAAAACCTCCAAAACCTGACGCGGAAATTCAACCATCTCATCAAGGAACAACACCCCGCGATGAGCAAGTGTAATTTCCCCGGGTTTTGGGTTGCTTCCGCCACCTTTAATGCCGTTTGCAGATG
>CANQSZ010000032.1 GCA_947626645.1 Candidatus Gastranaerophilales bacterium | reverse complement strand
CAGGCTCAGTACGGTAGGGTGGAACAATTTTCATTCCACCCATCTACTTAACTAACAGATTTTTTTTAATTTATTTTGTGATATTATAAATTCATATTTGGTAAGAATTAAGAGTCAGGAATTAAGAATGAACAACAAATTAACGATATCCGATAAAATTGAAAACAGAATATTCACAATCCGCGGGCAAAAGGTGATGATAGACAGAGACCTTGCTCAGTTGTACGGAGTGCAGACCTTTAGGCTTAATGAAGCTGTAAAGCGTAATATTAAACGCTTTCCGGATGATTTTATGTTTAAACTCACTAATAACGAACTTAAAGAACTCATCGCAAATTGCGATAGGTTCAAAACCCTTAAGCACTCTTCTAATCCGCCCTATGCGTTCACGGAACATGGCGTAGCGATGCTATCAAGTGTCCTTAACAGCGACAAAGCTATTGCAATAAATGTGGAAATAATAAGAACATTTGTCAGATTAAGACAATATGCAGTGCTGCAAACAGCTAAAGAGCAGGACTTAATCGAGCTTAAAAAGATGCTAATGCTGCATATTGAAAATACGGATAAAAAATTTGCCGAACATGATGAAACAATCCGCCAAATCATAAGCGTGTTGAATAACTTAATCGATAAACCACGCAAAACAAAAAAGATTGGATTTAACACCGAAAGTTAAAGCGATTTTTTTGCTAAATTTATGGTCAAACGCAATGATAATGTGTTAAAGGAACTTATCACAAATTGTGATAGGTTAGCAAATTTGAAACAGCTCTTTGATGACGAGCAAAAAGAACCGGTCACAATTTGTGACCACCTCCAAAACCCTAGATATAGTTAACCGAAAAATATTACCCGAATTTAAAGTCCTTGATTAAGGATATCGGGTTTTACGGTAAACGTGCGAAAGTCATATATTTTCTTTTTGCCATAAACCGCATAGCGCAAACGTTTGACAAACTTAATATCCTTTTCGGGGTTTTCTGTTATAAGCACGCAAGCAGGAGTTTTGCCCGTGCGTTTACCGTAATTAAGGGCTTGCCCGATACATTCTGCCCACTTATTAGCAAAGTCAAACTCAACCGCAAGCGTATCGGTTAAGCAATCAACCCTTGTGCCGTCTTTGAGTTGATATTCAATCTGCCCGCCATGAGAATTACACCACTTTGCCTGATACTGTTTTTCGGTGTATAAACGCTTGCCAAACACGTTTGTACTCTGTAAAAGCAAAATGATTATTAAAACTTCTTTTAGTATCCAAAATTTATTTTTCATATCGTTTTTATACTATATACCAAAAAGGTAAAATTTTAAATAAATAACTTCAATAAACCATAAAAAATCCCATAACTGATGTTATGAGATTTTTTATTGCAAGAAGTATGGGTCGTTGCTCGAAATTTTTAATAAAACTTTACAACCTGAATTAGTTTCAAGCAATGCTCTATTGCTTTATTCAAAATCGAAAATTACATAAGTGGGGTTGAAAAAGAATAATAAATAGTTTATAATAGAGTTACAGGGTGGTAGTTGCCTAGACTACCAACAAGCCCTTAGAGGTCTAACGGTTCTTGTTCTTTCGAATAAGAGCCGTTTTTAATATGTTCAAAATCAAATAAAGTAAAAGTAAACTTAAATTGAAATCGTTCATATAGCCCCCTTTCTAGTCGGGAACTAACCCGAGGTCTAAAAATGTTGTCGGTTGGTTTCCTATAGAAAGGCTTGTTCTTTACCCTGCGGTTAAATTTCAAAGTTCGTAGTTACTTTTTATCATACTTCATCATAAAACTCAATATAAGTCAAAAAAGACAAGATATTAAAACCGAACCACAAGTAAAAAGAGAGATTATACAGACATGCATCCGAACCCTAAGTTATAATGGTGAAACCCTTAAAATAGAACTATTTCCGATATTTTATAAGCTAAAATATTGGAAAAAAGTTGAAAATGGGGCGGGTGATGGGGGTCGAACCCACGAATATCGGAACCACAATCCGAGGCCTTAACCACTTGGCGACACCCGCCATCTATTCCATATTATCAAAAAAACCTTTAAAATCAAGCTCGTATTTATAAAAAAAGAGGTCTCGTTTTCTGAACCGAAATCCCAAAACCGACTTTTTTAACCTTGTTCGGTTTTTAGGGTTTGGTACAATCTTCGACCCCTTTTTTATCGCTTAAAAACTTAGCTTATTCTTTGAAACATATAGCCGATGCCCCTTGCCGTTAATATCAACTCGGGATTAGCCGGATCCGTTTCCAATTTTGAACGTAATCTCGAAATATGAACATCTACAACACGTGTATCAATCCTGTGATCCGGCGGATATGCCCAAACATGCTGCAATATTTCGTTTCTCGAAAATGCTTGTCCGGAATTGTTTACCAACAATTCTAACAAGCTAAATTCCATTCCCGTCAATCTTATACGTTCATTCTTTCTGTAAACTTGACGTCTTGCCGTATCAATCTTTATATTACCCGTCGTTATTACATTTTTCGTAACTTTACCCGCCGGTGTTACCATTTCACGGTTATTTGTTCTTCTTAATACGGCTTTTACTCTCGCCTCCAATTCTTTCGGGCTGAAAGGTTTGATTACATAATCGTCCGCACCGAGTTCCAATCCGGTTATTCTTTCCGATACATCGCCTAACGCAGTCAATATAATTATCGGAACATCAGATGTTCTTCTAATTTCCCTTGTTACACCGTATCCGTCCATTTTCGGCATCATTACATCCAACACAACCAAATCCGGATTGTATTTATTAAAAGCGGATACCGCTTCTTCTCCGTCTTGTGCCGTATAAACCTCGTAACCCGCCATCTTTAAACGAGTTTCCAAGATACGTCTGATACTTGATTCGTCGTCGGCTAACAATATTCTTTGACGATCTTCTGATTCATTGGTCATTTCAACATTTTCTGACATAGTCTTTTCCTTACTTACATTATAAATCTTACACCAATAACACTTTATTAAACAAATATTACATTATATTTATTTTCTTGTATTTTTATAACACTATGTTACACTAAGTTACAAAAAATTGCAAGCGAAAATTTTAAATTTAATCACAGTGCGGATTCCAGAATGTTTTTGAATTTTTCCAAGTCCTCTTTTGTGTCAATTCCGACCGGAACAAAGTCCACAACCGAAGTTTTTATCCGCATACCGTTTTCCAAAGCCCGCAACTGTTCAAGGCTTTCTGCCATTTCCAAAGGAGTTTGCTCCAAACTTGTCATCACTTCAAGCGCCTTACGTTTATAGCCGTATATTCCCAAATGTCCGTAAAATTTACTTTTCCCGACATTTCTTTCGAAAGGAATCTTTGAACGCGAAAAATACAGTGCAAATCCGCATTTATCTACAACGCACTTGACAAGATTGGGATTATTAATTTCGTTTTCATCGTCAAGTTCGCGAATAAGCGTTGAAATATCTGCATTATCATCATCTTTAACGTTTCTTATAACATCGTCTATACTTTCGGGTTTAATCAGCGGTTCATCTCCTTGAAGATTGCAAATATAAGATATTTCGGGGTGTCTTTTAACCACTTCCATAATTCTGTCAGACCCGCACTTATGATTAGGCGATGTCATTTCAACATTACCCCCGAACGACCGAACCTCATTAAAAATTCGCTCATCGTCAGTTGCAACGATAATAATATCAGCCAATTTCGATTGACGAGCCTTTTCATAAACCCACTGTATTATGCTTTTTCCCATAACTTTCAACAACGGCTTGCCTTCTAACCTTGATGAGCCGTATCTTGCCGGTATAATAATTGCTGATTTTGACATTTATTCTCCTCACTGTTTTGTTACAACAAACGAAGTCCATTGGTCTTGTGAAATTTCTTCAACAAGAACAAGTCCTTCTTTTTCAAACGCTTTAATTACAACATCTTTTTTCTCGTCTAAAATGCCGCTCAATGAAAGGTAAGCACCGGGTTTCATTATGTTTTTTAAATCAGACATAATTTGCGCTAAAACAAAATGCAAAATATTTGCGCAAACAAAGTCGAATTTGTCCGTAATTTTATCAGCCGTTAAGCACTCAAAAGTGCATTTAACATCATTTTTGGCGGCATTTTCTTTTGCAACGGGAATAACATTTTCATCATTATCACAGCCGAAAACGTAACTTGCACCGAGTTTTGATGCTAGAATAGCAAGTATGCCGCTGCCTGTACCGATATCAGCGACTTTATCCGAGTGTTTCATATATTTTTCCAAAGCCTTCATGCAAAGCTGTGTCGTTTGGTGAGTACCTGTTCCAAACGCAGCTCCCGGTTCAATTTTTATAACTGTTTCGTCGGGTTTCGGGTTGTATTCAATCCAATCGGGAACAACGGCGATTTTTTCCGTAACGTGAGTAACATCCCATTTTTCTTTCCATTTTTCAGACCAATCTTGAGACTGCTTTTCTTCAAGTTCAAAATCCCAACTGCCCAATTCATCTTCGGACAATCCGCGTGAAATAAACTCGCTTCTTGCAACATCCAAAACATTTTCGATATCGTATTTCAATTCTTCATAAGCATCTTCGCCGAAATTTTTGAGAAAAACCCTCAAAGTTCCTTCCGTTGTCGAGACAAGCTCCAAATCTTTGTAGGTTTCTTCGGCTAAAATAACCCCTTCGCAATCAAAATTATCAAAAAATATTTCCGATATTATATCTTCCATATCGGGGTTAATTTTGAGACGTAATTCAAAATAACTGTTATCCATAAGTTACAAGCCTAACTTAAAAATGCACCCATTTTTCTGAATTTGTCATAGCGATGATTTCTCAATTCATCGGCAGACATGCCTGAAAGTTCATCAAGAGCTTGCAAAATCGTTTTCTTCATTTCTGATGCCATAAATTCATAATCGGTATGAGCGCCTCTTGTAGGTTCTTTGATGGCACCGTCAATAACACCATGTTCTAACAAATGAGGTGCGGTAATTTTCAAAGCCGTAGCAGCCTCCAAATTTTTAGACGCATCGCGCCAAAGAATTGAAGCACACCCCTCGGGTGAAATTACAGTGTAATAAGCATGTTCAAGCATATAAACCTTATTTGCAACAGCCAAACCCAAAGCACCGCCCGAACATCCTTCACCGGAGATTATTGCAATAACGGGAACACCCAGTTTTTGCATCTCGCGCAGGTTCATGGCAATTGCAGCGCCTTGTGCGTGTTCTTCGGCGCTGATTCCCGGGTAAGCTCCGGGGGTGTCAATTATTGTTACTATCGGGATATGAAACTTATCGGCATGCTTAAACAATCTCAATGCTTTTCTGTAGCCTTCGGGCTGAGGCATACCGAAGTTGTATTCGAGATTTTCTTTAGTGGATTTTCCCTTCATTGTTCCGATAATCATAATCGGTCTGCCGTCTAATTTTGCCAAACCGCCCACGATTGCTCTATCGTCTGTTCCGACTCTGTCACCGTGCATCTCAACAAAATCAGTACACATCAAATTCACATAATCAAGAAATTTCGGTCTTTCGGGATGACGTGCAATTTGTATCTTCTGCGTAGGGTCAAGGTTTGCAAACAATTCCTTTTTAAAATCTTCCGCTTCCTGCTCTAATGTTTCAATATCTTTATTCAAATCCATGCCGGACTCCAAACTCATTTTTTTTAATTCCTCAATTTTTTCTTGAATATCTAATATAGGTTTTTCAAAATCTAAAGCTGCTGACATTAAAAATACTCCTTACTCATGCATAGCCAAAATATTAGCCAAGGTTGATTTCAAATCTTTTCTTGAAGAAACGACATCAACCTGACCGTATTTGAGCAAATACTCTGCTGTTTGGAAATCAGCAGGAAGTTTTTGTCTGATGGTTTGTTCAATAACACGTCTGCCCGCAAAACCGACTCTTGCGCCTTGTTCTGCGACAATTATATCGCCCAAAGTACCGAAACTTGCAGTAACACCGCCGAATGTGGGGTCTGTAATAAGGTTAATATACAACAAACCCGCCTCATCAAGCCTTGCACAAGCACAAGAAGTTTTTGCCATTTGCATTAAGCTCAACGCACTTTCCTGCATTCTGGCACCGCCCGATGAAGTTATTGCAAGAACAGGCAAACGCAATTCTATGGCTTTTTCGATAATTCGGGTAACTTTTTCACCCACAACGCTTCCCATAGAACCGCCCATAAAATCAAAATCCATAACTGCGGTTGCAACCCTATGACCTTCGATTGAGGCAATTCCCGTTACAACGGCATCATTTAGTCCTGTTTTTTCCTGAGCCGAAACAAGTCTGTCCTTATAACTTTCCGTATCAACAAAATCCAAAGGGTCGGTAGGTTTTATTTCATCAAACAATTCTTCAAAAGACCCCTCGTCAAATAATTGCTTAATTCTTGTTCTTGCGTTGACTCTGAAATGGTAATCGCAAACAGGACAAACCATATCGTTTTCTTCAATGTCCTTTTTTAATAAATGCGAATCACAGTGAACGCATTTTGTCCATAAATCGGGATTAGCTTCTATTTCTACTCTGGCTTCCAAAGCTCTGCGCTGAATTTGGGCTTCTTTTCGCTTTTCAAACCAATCTTGAACCGTCATATATTAATATATCCTTATATCCCTAGTTAACTACGTACATTATACATAAAAATAAAAACTTATCAACAAAGTAGCAAATTTTAACATTTACAAAACAAGCTAATGATTTTGAGGACCGGAAAAGAATTTTTTAACATCTTCGGGCATTTTAATATTTTGGATTGTCATGTGATATTTCCTTAAGTTTGCAATCGTTTCCTGTTCTTTGAGCAAATCCCTTTCAGGTTTTTGGGAAACATTGTCTTTAACCTTTTCAAATTCGGTTTTTGCCTGTTTAGAGATAATTCTTGCAACAACTTCGTCTAAGTCGCTTCCCGAAACACCGTACTTTGCGGCAATTTCTTGAACCGTTTTACCCTGAGGAAATGTATAAAGCCAGTTAACGGAAAGTCTGTCGCCGTCGCCGACGTGCATTATGCCCTTTTGATGCGGAGTGTACATAATATCTTTTTTGAACGGACTATGACCCAAGCCTATGGCATGCCCGATTTCATGCAAAATTGTATGATAAACTTCTTCTTCATCCATATAATCGGCATGGACAAGTCCTTCGGTTAAACCTATTGCAACTTCTGCACTATACAGTCTGTTGGCATTGTCGTATTGAAAATAACAATGCCCCAATGCCTGACGCTCAACCCTTTTCCAGTCAATATTAACCTGCGAGGACAACAGGTTATCAACCACAACAAATGAAACTTTGCCGTTAGAAACTTTTTGCCATTCATCAAGTGCGCACTTAACATATTGTCGATATTTTAAGTCCTGTCCTTTTTTGGAATAGAACTGCATAGGCGCAATATACACCTTTAAAGGCATTCTGTTCCAACGCATTAATCTGCCGTTTTTAACCGATTCTTGTAAATAAGTTTTCTTATCCATAATTTTATTGTATAATATATGATTATAAAAGTGAAGTTAATTAAGACTAAGGAGAGGAAAACGGGTATGGACTTAATGAATATAATGAAACAGGTTCAAAATGTACAAAAAAAAGCGGGAATAATGCAAGAGGAGTTAGCCCAGCTTGAATTAACCGGAGAATCCGCCGGCGGCGCGGTAGTCGTTACTTGCGACGGTCAGGGAAGATTTAAGTCAATAAAAATTAAACCGGAAGCAATTAATCCGGAAAATCCATCGTCGGTTGATTCTGAAACTCTTGAAATGCTTGAAGACGTTATTGCACAAGCAATAAAACAGGCTAATGAAAAAGCAGCAGCCGAAATGGAAAAAAGAATGACACAAATAACAGGCGGATTGAAGATTCCGGGACTTTTTAACAAATAATGATATATCCAAAATCAATAGCAGCACTAATAGAACAGTTTCAAAAGTTTCCGTCGGTAGGACCAAAATCGGCTCAGCGAATGGCTTTCCATTTACTGAGAATGTCGTCTGCCGATGTTGAAAATTTTGCAAAAATTATCCTTGAAGCCAAAGCAAACACCCGCACATGCGAAGTGTGTTTCAACCTTTCGGCAACAAGCCCTTGCGAAATTTGCTCCTCAACAAACAGAGACCGCTCGACAATCTGTGTCATAGCTGACACCAAAGACTTGATTGCCATAGAAAAAACCAACGAATACAAAGGACTTTACCACGTATTGCAAGGACTTATTTCCCCGATTGACGGAATCGGCGCAGACGATATAAGAATTAAAGAACTCTTAAACAGATTAACTCAAGAAGAAGTCAAAGAAGTAATACTTGCCCTGAGCCCATCGGTTGAAGGCGAAGCAACAAGTCTGTATCTGACAAAACTGATTAAACCGTTCGGGATAAAAGTCTCAAGAATAGCCTTCGGACTTCCTGTCGGCGCGGATTTAGAGTATGCCGATGATATTACTATCGCCAAAGCCATTGAAGGCAGACGCGAAGTCGCCTGATAATAAAAAAAACCTGATTTCATTGAAATCAGGGATTGAAATTTGTAGGGGAAAAATTAATTAAATTGGAGTTATAAAATAAAAGTTTTATGCAATATGTAACATTTGCTTGTTGTATGTTGCGATGAAGTTCATCTGTTGGAATAACAAATCCGATCTGTCAACAAACGGTTCTTGAGATGCAGCAGGAGCTGATGTTGTAACTTGATCTTTGTAAATATCTTTTAATTTGGAATCAATCTTTTTTAAATTTGCAACTGCCATTTTTAAAGCCTCTCTCGTTTTTTATCTCTCTTGTATATATAAAGTATATACAAACTTAAAAATTTCACAGTTGAGGTATTTTGTTACATTTCGTAACATTAAGAAGAATTTTTGAAAAAAAGAGCAACTTTTTAAAATAAAATGTTTTTATATAATAGTAGGGCAAAATAAGGAAGTAAAATGTCTCAACAAATAAATACATTAAACATTCCAACGATACAAAATCAGCGACAGGTAGAATTTAGACAAAATCCGACCATGCCGCAAGCGAATGCTACTGCGATGGGAGGAGCCGTAGGAGACAAAATTACACAAACCGTCAGCGACACAGAGCTTGGAAACCGTGTTAAAAACAGTGAGGAAATGACACAAAGCCCATATACGTTACCCGTAACGGTAGGTGTTTGGTATGCAATTGCGCAGGCAATGGAAAGATTTAACAAAAAATGCAACGGAACTTACGATGAAAGTATATTGGGTAAAATCACGGGTTCGGTTGACAATTTGTGCAACAGAATTACCAAATCTCGGGTTTATAACTCAAGTGGAGCAAATTGGGTTAAAGGGTTATTGAGTTCGACAGGCGCGTATATTGACAAAATTACAAGCAACCCGAAAAACAGATTATTATATTCATTAAGAAACCATAAAACAAACCCCGAATGTAAGCTCGTAAAAACAACCGCGGCAGGTTTAGACGGATTTTTCACGGCTGATACAAGACAGGTGTTTGAAAAGTTTTTGGAACCGGCAACTCAAGCCATTCAACTTAATCAGTACGGAATTTCAAAAGATGTAATTGATGAAGTATCAAGACTTCATGGTGCGGAAAAATTAGCAAGAATAGAAAAAGAAGAATTTAAGTTCTTTGGCGAAACGGTTGAAAAAGTTGAAGAAGAAATCAACAGACTTTCTAAAGCGGAAAAAATTGCAAAAATTAACAAAAAAATGACCGACTTGGGCAAACCTTTTAACGCAAATGATATTGCCAAATGGAACAAAAAACCCGATGCTGAACTTAATACATTTTTAAAAGATTTAAAATTGAAGGAATTGAAAATAACCAAAGGTTTGGGATTTGATTCATTAAGTCATTACACAAAACTTACCGAAGAAAATTACATGTTGTCTCATTTGAAAGAATTGAGAGAAACATTGCTTAAGGGCAATCAGAAGTTAAAAGTAATGATATGGAAAAAGGACGGAGCCTTAGCAAAAATCACAAACCACTTGTTCGGACGTAATATCGGAATAGCGGAACTTACGAATAAAACAGCATTGACAGGACAACTCGGTGCAAAAACGAAGTTAGGCAAATTAACCGGAAAATCGTTCGGTTACTTAACCGAAGGTTGTACAAACAGATTTGGCGGAGGTAAACTTGCGGTATTTATGCAAGCATTCATCTTTGCGGATATGCTTATACACACATTCAAAGCACCCAAAGGCGAAAAGGGTAAAACTTTAGCCGAAAGATTTGTGAACGATTTTACATACTTCTTGGCAATGCCGTTGGGTATTTGGGTAATGCACAAAGCAGGCGGGTTGAAATATCTCGGTATGAGCGCTAAACAACGCGAAGATTGGCGTGCATTACAAAAAATATTCAATGAAAACCATAAAACCTACGGCAAAAAGATGTACTATATGCGCAAAAAAGTATTGCAAAGACAACTGTCAGCAGGCGTTAAAAACCCGTTCTATAAATTACTCAAAAAAGCGGCAAATGTACTCACGGTCGGACTTGAAAGATATAAACCCTATATTTCAAAATCAGCCGTAAACAACAACTGGTGGAGATGGACAAAATACGGGTTAAGAAACGCAGTCGGATATCCTATAAGATTTTTAATCCCGATGGCACTGTTATCACCGTTGTTTGCAAAATGGACAACAAAGGCAACGCATAAGATATTCGGCAGACCGACAGAATCTGTTCTTGATGAAAACAAAGAAGAAAAAGAAGAAGCGATAACTCCGCCGCAACAGGCAACACCGGCAAGAAACCCCAACGAATATGTAAGCGACACAAATCTTATAAAAAACACAATAAATAAAATAAATGCAGAAAAATTGAACCCTCAAACGGCAAATAACGAAACACAAAACACGCAAAACACGCAAACCCCGCAAAGGACATATATTCCTTCGCCGGAAAGCACAATAAAGCCGACTGAGGTCAAGAAAGCGGCAGATGATAACAAAGAGCCGGAACCTGTAAGAACGTATATTCCTAACCCGCAAGGGATGGTACCCAACCAAACGCCCGATATGAGCGAATACAATGCCGCAATGCTTGCGGGTGATCAGGCGGAAGATTATATAAACAGAGTTCTGAAATCAGTATAGCCCCTTTGGTTATTTGCAAAGAATTATAAAACATGCTATTATAGGTGAAGCTCTGTATAGGTGTTAATTTTGTTCCTACATTAAAATAAATAGGGAGAGTTAACTCCGGGGCGTTGAAGTAAACCCGCCGATAGTAATATCGCCAGCGGGAAACGGATTAGTCCGGGTTCTCACCCACCTGCGAGCACAAGCAGGTAACAAAATCCGCTTATACGGGGCTTATTTTTTTAAACAAATTGCCCAATATTTACCGATATGCTATACTTATGGCAAAGGAAATGTGTTTGATGAATAAAGTTTCAACAGTTATATTATCTGAAGAATTTGCCACTGCGGAAATATTAAAACTTTATGCGGCTGAAATTGATAATTTAGATATTTTTAGCATTTCCGATTGCAAAAGCGTTTACGAAAAATTATCAAAAGAATCCGATGTTTCTTTACTTATTGCGGATTTAACTTCAAACAAAAAAGATAAGTTAGAGTTGATATTAAAAATCACGAAAGAATGTAAAAATTGTAAAGTTATAGCACTTTCGGATAATCCGTCGGTTGAGTTAATAATCGAAATAATGAGAGCCGGCGCAAAAGAATTTATACCGATACCGGTTATAAAAAAAGAGTTTATAGAATCAATAAATAAGCTCATAACACCGACAACCGAGAACCGCACAAACGCAAAATGTAAAATTATATCGGTATATTCAAACAAAGGCGGGATAGGAAAAACCTCGCTTGCCTCTAATTTAGCATTAGAATTGGCAAAAATCACAAAAGAAAATGTCGCACTTATTGATATGAACTTTCAAATGGGCGATATCACAACATTTTTAGACCTGAAACCTTCGTTTAACATATCTTATATGCTCGAAAATTTGGATAAAATTAACGAAACATTTTTGTTAAGCACACTTGAACGGTATAAAAAAACGAGCTTGTATGTACTGGCAGACCCGCCGTATTTCAAGCAGGCAGACAATATTCAACCAAAGCATATCGTAAAATTATTTAACACATTAAAAGACACATTTTCATACATAATAGTTGATGCCGAATCGGGGTTTAACGGCAAAAATATTGCAGTGCTTGACAATTCGGACATTATACTTTTGGTAACGGTAGCAAATCTTCCGGCGTTACGAAACACCCAAAGATGTTTGGAATTGTTTGAAAAATTGGGTTATGACAGAGAAAAAACGAAAATTATCGTTAACAGATACATGGAAAACGACGAAATTAAAGACGACGATATAGAAAAGGTTTTGCAAAAAGACATCTACTGGAAAATACCGAACAACTATTTTGCAATAATGAGTGCAATAAACAAAGGGATACCGGCATCGGACTTTAACGACACGACAAATATTGCACAAAGCTACAAAGCCTTGGCACAGTACATTTCGGATAACGCTTACAAAATAAATATGGCGGAAAAATTTGAAAATATTTTGAACAATAATTGATAGGAGACAAATATGGGATTAGCAGAAAGATTTAAGGACAAATTAGAGCAAAAAGACATCTTCCAAAAAGACAAATACATCACAAAAGAAGTCAAAGAAACAAAACCCGAAAAAGAACAAAAGCATTTTGAGCAATTGGAAAGCGAAATAAACCTTTTAACGGAAGTTAATACTGTTGAGGCTCCAAAAACAAGACCTCAAGCAAAATTTGAAGAACTTGAAACCGAAATTATCGGCAAAATCAGAAAAACTCCGTATTGGGCGGATTATTCCACCGTTAAACAGGAAAATATGATAAGTAAATATTTTGATAACAAAGTTCAAAAAAATAAATATTCAAAAATAGAATACTCAACCGCAGATAAACTGAGTTTTATTCAAGATATTTTAACACTTTCAAATTACAGATAAATAAATGGGCTTTTTAAAAGCCCATTTATTTTATAACTTTTTATAAATTATTCACCGATATTTTCGAGCTTTAATTGTGCTGTCATAAAGTTCTTTTTATAGACTTCTACCAAATTATCGGCATAAGCAAGTGCCGTAATCCATTTCACATAAGCGGCAAATACCGATAACAGTGAAGTAAACAACACAACCGGAATAATAAATGCGGGATCGACAACAACATTTGAATTAAGCGGAACAAACATTGCGTAAATTACACCGCAGAAGAAAAACGCAATCACACAAATAATTATAACAATTTGAGCGGCGAACGCGGTTACGATATTTACAAGAATAAATTTCAAAGCAACTAATATGACATCTTTAAATGCCGCTTTCATATTGCGAAAAAGCGTAAGCGGATTGAATAAATCCGGTGTATATTCAAAATTCTGTGCGTATTTTATAAATATTAAAGAGACGAACGGAGAAACAACAAATAACAACAAAATTAAAATTATACATAACAGAAATATAAAAAATACCGATGAAAAAATATTCGTCAACGACATATTTACACTTCCGTAAGCCCCGACAACTCCGAACAGACCGCCTGCAAACAACAAAATAAACGGAATACCGATATAAATTATCCAAACCAAATACAAAGGCAATACCTTCAAGCCTTGCAGGATACAACTTGCATCGAAACAAGGAATCCCCTCGACATCATCAAATCTTTTGTTTAAGAATTTAACGTAAAATCCGCTTAACATAAGCATAGGCACAATCGAAAGTACAAAAAGCACCCCTGAGACAATCATCAAGGGGATAATAATGGTTTTTGTATCCTCATCGCAATAAGACAAAACCGCGCCCAATAAACAGGGCAAAAAGAACAATAAGGCACTTAACCAATGTGTTTTAGCACAACCTTCGCCTTTGAAAAGGTTTTTAAAAGAACTGATAATTCTATCCATATAAACCTCGCTATTCTAACCTATATATATTACAATATTAATTGATATAAAATCAAAAAAAATACAATAAATACAACTTTTATACTACAATAAAATTATGCAGCACAAGGAATTTAAAATACATTCTCAATACAAACCCTCCGGCGACCAGCCAAAAGCAATAGAGCAGCTTGTTGAGGGAATAAATAAAGGTTACGACACGCAGACACTTTTAGGTATAACAGGTTCGGGTAAAACCTTTACGATAGCAAACGTAATTGAAAGGGTGCAAAAACCGACACTGATAATCGCCCACAACAAAACGCTTGCAGCTCAGTTATATAACGAATTTAAAGAGTTATTTCCGGAAAATGCCGTAGAATATTTTATAAGTTACTACGATTATTACCAGCCGGAAGCCTACATACCAAGAACAGACACCTACATAGAAAAATCATCTTCAATCAACGAAGAAATCGACCGCTTAAGACACAACACAACCCGCAGCCTTAACGAAAGAGATGATGTAATAGTAGTTGCCTCGGTAAGCTGCATATACGGTTTAGGACTTCCGGAAAATTATTTCAAAGGTTCGGTTGAAATAAAAGTCGGGGATGAAATAGACAGAGATGCTCTTTTAAAACACCTTGTCGAAACCAGATACGAAAGAAACGATTTAGAGTTAAAATGCTCAACCTTCAGAGTAAGAGGTGATATCGTCGAGATTATGCCCGCTTATGAAAAAATCATCACAAGGCTGTACTTTTTCGGCGACGAGGTTGAAAAGATAGTAAGAATAGACAACGTAACCGGCGAAATTTTGGAAATGCCCGAATCAACGGTTATTTACCCCGCCGTACACTATATTTCATACGATGAAAACGAAGACGAAACCATCGATTTAATAAGACAGGAATTGCAGCAAAGATTGGCGGAATTGAACAGTGAAAATAAACTTGTAGAAGCCCAAAGACTTGAACAAAGGGTTAAATATGATATTGGAATGTTAAAAGAAATGGGCTATTGCACGGGAATAGAAAACTACTCAAGAATAATAGAACGCAGACCGGTCGGGTCGGCTCCGGCGACACTTTTGGATTATTTTCACGGAGATTTTCTCACAATAATTGACGAATCACACGTAACTTTGCCGCAAATTAAAGGAATGTGCCATGGCGACAATGCAAGAAAAGAAGTTTTGATAAATTACGGATTCAGATTACCTTGCGCAAAAGATAACAGACCCCTAAACAACGAAGAATTTTTTGCCAAAGTCGGACAAAAGATTTACATATCGGCAACACCTGCGGAATTTGAAAGAGAAACTTCCGAGCAAATTGTTGAACAGATAATTCGACCGACAGGACTTCT
>CANQSZ010000031.1 GCA_947626645.1 Candidatus Gastranaerophilales bacterium | reverse complement strand
CATATCAAGCCCGACAGAACAAACGGAAGTCATTGCCTCAAGTTTGTCGAAAGACAAATAATTATTTTCGGCGGCTTCAATCATTCCCGCATCTTCCGATACCGGAATAAAAGCTCCCGATAACCCTCCGACATGAGAACTTGCCATTATGCCGCCTTTTTTAACCGCATCATTGAGCATTGCTAGTGCCGCAACCGTACCGTGCGCGCCGGCATGCTCCAACCCCATTGCCTGAAATATTCCCGCAACGCTGTCGCCTTCTTCCGGGGTCGGCGCTAAAGATAAATCTATTACTCCAAAAGGTATCTCAAGCCTTTTGGCAAGTTTTCTTCCGATTAATTCACCCGTCGATGTAATCTTATAAGAAATTTGTTTAATCTTATTTGCCAATTCGCTCATATCAGCGGTTTCATCCAAGGCTTGAACTGCTGCTCTCACAACTCCGGGACCTGAAATTCCGACATTTAAGGCACATTCGGGCTCCCCAATTCCGCAAAACGCTCCTGCCATAAACGGATTATCCGACGGTACATTACAAAATACCACCAATTTTGCCGCACCGATTGAATCTTTTTCTTTCGTTAATTCTGCCGTTTTCTTGATGATTTTTGCCATTTTTAATACCGCATCCATATTTATTCCCGCTTTTGAAGATGCAACATTAACCGATGAGCAGATACGCTCCGTTTTGGATAGTGCCTCGGGAATACTCTCGATTAAAAGTTCATCCCCCTTTGTTAATCCTTTTTCAACCAGTGCCGAAAATCCTCCGACAAAATTCACTCCCGTTTCTTTTGCCGCTTTATCAAGCGTTTGCGCGATTTTAACGTAATCAGGATTTTTGCACGATTCCCCTATTATTGAAATCGGTGTTACCGCTATTCGCTTATTTATAATCGGTATCGAATATTCCTCCGCCAACTCATCGGCATAAGATACAAGGTTTTTGGCATACTGTTTAATTTTGTTATAAATGTTATTGCAAACAACATCAACATCGTCAGATATACAATCTCTGAGGCTCAATGCCAGAGTAACCGTACGAATATCAAGATTGTACAGTTTAATCATATTTATAGTTTCCATGATGTTTTGTTCATCAAACATTTTTGTTTTTATTTCCTTAATCCTAGCGCTGTTGATACGTTCCAGTCTTTTACTTTTAATTTTAACTCAACACGTCTGCTTTTGTCATAATCTTCCACTCCGTTGACCAAAACCGGCTCATTGAAACTCTTTCCTTCAACGGCAAGAATTTTTCTGAACCTGTCAGCGTATCTTCTGTCATACTTAGTTTTAAATATATAATCCGCGACGGAATTTGCTCTTTTTAAACTTAAATCCATATTTCTTAAAAACTGTTCGTCTTTTGAAGTTACACCGGCAAACATCTGTGAATCGGTATGCCCTTCAACTATAATGTTTTCAATCTGTCCGCTCAATTCTTGATTTGCAAAAATAGTATTAATATATATCGGCGCAAGTTTATCCAGTAACTTCTTACCCCTTTCGGACAAAACCCAACTGTTAATTTCAAAAAGCTCTACATCCGATATTTTTAAATCACCGGTCATTTTGTCGATATCGGCTTCGATTTGGGCATCTTTCAACCCTTCGCTGATTTTTTCCGTTACTTCCATTTTGGTTTGCTGCTGCTGAACTTCCTGCTGCGTAAAACCCGTCATTGCCAGTACAAAAAGCGTGATAAATATAATCGCCAAACCCAGCAGCAAATCCGCCATCGTTACCCAAAATATGTTTCCGCTATCTTCTTCCGTTTTTTTCTTTTTGTACAATATTGCCATTAACTACATTCTCCGATATTTAAAACAATTCGTCAACAACATCGGAACGGTTATTCTTACCGCTTTCTTTGAGTTGTTTGTTTAACTGATTTACTCCAAAAATTAAATTCTCAAGATAGGGAACAAGATTTTTCGCCATACCCGAATTAAACGCGGTCTTAAATTCTTCCGGTATTTCGCTTATTAAGTTATTAGCCGAGTTGTTCTGAATTTTTGTTTCTCTCAAAAGTTCATACAAAAATTTCTCGGCAGAAATATTTGCAAAAAGTCCGCCCACAATTTCCTGTATCGTTCCCAAAGGCGATTTACAGATTTTATTGTACAAAAGCCTTTCAATCATAAGGTATATCAATGACGAACCTACCGCCACAACCGAAACTATAGCAGCCGTTTGCATACTGCTCATAAATCCGCTGACTGATGCAATTGTCTTTTCTTGCGTCGAAAAATCAATTCTTCCGAATGCAATCGCTATGTTTAAAAATGTAAACAAAGGTCCAAAACCCGTTAATATTGTCGGAATGGTTTGTATTAATTTAAAGTTAAACTTTGATGTAATAAGATTTTCTTCATCAAAAAAGTACAAAGGGTCAACGGTTGTTTGAACATTTTGCACGGTAGAAGAAATATCTTGATATTTATAATCCTTTTCGTTTGTTTTTAATGCGACTGATTCGGCAAAAACCAATGTGTTTTTAAATTCCGCCCAAACCGCCGATACGTATCGGTTTGACCTCATCCACGCATCCATTTCCTTAAATCTGTAACTTAAGTCACTCTTTTTGAATTGTGACATAAATTTTATTAAAACGTTTAAGTTCTTACTCGTTTCAATGTATTTGATTAAGCAATATATCATAGAACCGAAAAATACTACTAAAACGATTCCGATAGATAAGTCCGAAAATAAGCTGTAAAAATTCATAATTCACCATCCTTACCGAAAAGTATAGCATATTTTAGATAGAAGGGCAAATTTACTCCATTATAAACTTTATTCCGCTATGTAAATATTTACCGATAAGAATAAACACATAGCTGACTATAAGGTCATACACTATTTTTATGCCGCTTTGAGCACTAATCCAACCGCTTATAAACAGTCCGCTTTCATGTTTAAAAAGCGCAACAATTGTCATATAAATTATCCCCGTTATATGAATTGTTAAAACTCCGTATAAAGCCGCCAAAAACATGTTCTTAAACGAATACTGCTTTCTGAGCAGATTTCCCGCTATAATTACCGCCGGAATATAAGCCAAAATATACCCGAATCCGTATTCTGCCATATATTTTATCCCCCCGCCCAGTGCAAATACAGGTATAAAAAACAATCCCGCTATTATGTAAATTATCACGCTCATTAATGCCATTCGTTTCCCTATTATTGCGCATACAAACATTACAATAGGTATCTGCGGAATTATTCCGTACGTACTCACAAAACTGTCCGCCGTTATTGATTTATTTGAAAATAAATCCCATGGAATTATGTAATGCTTTATATTTACATTCAAAAAAGTTGCGCTGATTATTAATAATGTGCAGAAAAATATTAAAGCAATGTTTATTATCGGAATTTTTATCCGCCTTTGCCTCTTGTCAAGCCGTTTCATTTTTGGAATTAATATTTCTTCCGTCATTTTATCTCTATTTTTCCTTCCAAAATTTTTACAACTTTTTCATAATTGTTTTTAAACTCATCAAAAAATATGTTCTTTGTCCACATAATTAACGCATCTTCGTTGTTGTTTTGGTAATAGCCTTTTCTTGTCCCGAAAGAAGAAAATCCGTATTTTGTGTATAAATTTATCGCCGCCTCGTTGCTGATTCTGACTTCTAAAGTTATATATTTTACTTTGTCGGCATAACAATCGTCTATAATCCTTTTTAACAGTGCTTCACCATATTTTTTTCTTCTGTAAGGCGGAGCTATTGCGATGTTTGTAATGTGTGCCTCGTCTAATATGTGCCAGCAGCCCGCGTATCCGCATAAATCACCGTCTTTTGTAAATGCCGAATAATACCTCGCAAGTTCGTTTTTAATCTCGTTCATAAACGATTCTTTTGACCAGTGATGCTCTCCGTATGCCGATTCTTCAATCTTGATTACCCCGTCAATATCGTCCGGAGTCATCTTTTTTATTACCGCTGTTTCCAAATTTGAGTGCATACCTTTACCTTATCACGATTTTTATTGCTTTTGCAAATTTTTTAATGAATGTTAAATTATACGATTGATATTTATTTAAAAATACACACATTAAAAATCTTAATAAAAATTTACATTAATATTAAATGTTTTGTTATTAGAGTATTTTGAGTATGTCGTTGATATTGCAGTTGTGTGGTAAATTTATAAAAACACTTATATTTTAAAAATAAAAAAGCGCAAAAAAATTCCTGATAAAATGCTTGCAAACAAATATTCAGCAAGTAGGATAGAAATATATGCAAAAAAGCAAAAGTTCACAGCCGAAAATGAGGAAAACATGGCAAAAGACGTAATAGAATTAGAAGGTACGATATTAGAATCTATGCCGAATGCAATGTTCAAGGTTAAACTTGAGAACGATCATGAAATATTGGCGCATATTTCGGGAAAAATCAGAAAGAATTTTATCAGAATATTGCCCGGGGACAGGGTAAAAGTTGAAATGACGCCCTATGATTTAACAAAAGGACGAATAACATTCAGGCTAAAATAGTAAACAAAATTTTATCACTTTTAAACACAAACAATCTCACGTAGATACAAACATAAAGGAAACAGAAATGAAAGTCAGATCATCAGTAAAAAAAATGTGCGAAAAATGTAAGTGCATTAAAAGAAAAGGCAGAATTGCCGTAATTTGTGAAAACCCGAAGCATAAGCAAAGACAAGGTTAGTAGCACGAGCCTGAATCTGCGGGGCAAACGGCGGATGGTGAGGAAGTATTTATCCCTCATACCAAAAAAAATCTAACAACAGAAAAAGGAGAAAAATAAATGGCAAGATTAGTAGGGGTTGATTTACCCCGTAACAAAAGAATGGAAGTAGCATTAACTTACATATTCGGTATAGGACCGACAAGAAGTAAGAAAATTTTAGCTGCTACCGGAATTTCACCGGATTTAAGAACGGATGATTTAACGGATGAAGATATCAAGTTATTGCGTAACGAGTTAGCGAATTACCATATAGAAGGTGATTTAAGACGTGAAATCACGATGAACATTAAGAGATTACAAGAAATCGGTTCATACAGGGGCTTACGTCACAAACGCAAACTTCCCTGCCGCGGACAAAGAACAAAGACCAATGCCAGAACGCAACGCGGAAAGAAAACCGGTCCGGTTTCAAAGAAGAAATAAAATATAAGAAATAACGTAAAAAGATAAAGGATAAAAAAATGGCAAGACCACAAAAAACAAAGAAAAAAGAAAAGAAAAACGTATTGCAAGGTGTAGTACATATACAATCAACCTTCAACAATACAATTGTAACTTCTACTGACACACAGGGTAATGCTATTGCTTGGGCAACAGCCGGAGCATCGGGATTTAAAGGTGCCAGAAAAGGAACACCGTTTGCGGCTCAATCAGCAGCCGAAATGGTGGCAAAAAAATCATTAGACCAAGGTATGAAAAAAGTTGAAGTTCATATCAAAGGACCCGGATCGGGCAGAGAAACAGCAATCAGAGCCATACAAGCTGCCGGATTGGAAATCACTCTAATCAAGGATGTAACGCCTATTCCGCACAACGGATGCCGTCCTCCGAAGAAAAGACGTGTATAATCGGATTTATCCGAAAATTTGCCGATTTTTAATTAATGAGGCATAAAGTTAGTAACAGCGGGGGCTTGCGAAGTAGTCCAAACGCAAACCATAGATGCCCCGCACAAGAAAAAGGAGAAAAAATGTCAAAATATACAGGACCAACCAATAAATTATTCAGAAACAAAAGAGTTAAAGATTTGTCAAACAGAAAGTTAACCACTTCCATGAGACAAACTGCTTCAGGTCAACATGGTGCAGTAAGGAAAAAACTTTCCGAATATGCGCTTCACTTGGCTGAAAAACAAAAAATCAGATTCACTTATCTGGTAAGTGAAAGACAGTTTGTAAGATACTACAACGAAGCTGCAAGAAGAAAAGGTGTTACCGGCACTATTTTGCTTCAGCTTTTAGAATCAAGATTAGACAATGTGTTGTACAGAGCAGGTTTCGGCATTACCCGTAAACAGACAAGACAGGTTGTTAACCACGGTCATGTTCTTGTTAACGGCAGAAAGGTTGATATTCCTTCTTATTTGGTAAAAGCCGGCGATGTAATTACCGTTAAATCAAGAAGTTCAAAGTACGTACAAGACGTAATTTCCATGATAGATATGGCTTGTGCTCCCGCTTGGATGACTATTGATAAAGACGCTTTAAAAATTACATTTGACAGGATTCCCGAAAGAGAGGAATTAGATCCTGAAATCAAGGAACAACTTGTAATCGAATATTATTCGAAGTAGGAATCTTATAGATAAGCATTAGCTTATATAAACAGCATTGATGTAGATTTTAACCAGGAGAATAAAATAATGGAATTAAAAATTAAATGTGTTAATACAGCGACCAGTTCAGACGGTTCACAGTACGGAAAATTTGTAATCGAGCCGTTAGAAAGAGGGTTTGGTACTACAATAGGTAATTCATTAAGACGTGTATTATTATCAAGTCTTGAAGGAACGGCTGTTACAAGTGCAAGAATTGAAGGTATTACTCACGAATACACGGCAATTCCGGGTGTATTGGAAGATGTAATCGACGTAATGCTTAATTTAAAAGGCTTAGTTGTAAAAACAGAATCCAAAGAATCCCAACACTTGAGAATAGATGTAGATAAACCGGGACCTGTATTGGCAAGTGATATTCAATTACCATCCGGAGTAAAAGTTGTAAATCCGGATTGGTTAATTTGTACTGTCGCTGACGGCGGTTCATTCCATGCAGACGTAATTGTTGATTCGGGCAAAGGATATGTTCCGCATGATGTTCCAAGAGATACAAAAGATGCTTCAATTGATGTATTGCCGATAGATGCAACATTTATGCCGATAAAAAGAGTAAGCTATTTGGTAGAAAATGCTCGTGTGGGTGATGCGTTAGACTTTGATAAATTGACTTTGGAAATTTGGTCAAACGGTTCGGTTGATGTACAAAACGCATTAAGCCAAGCATCAAATTTGCTTATTGAACACTTTATGCAGATTGCATCAATAACGGGACAACAGGTGCCGGCACAGCCTGATCAGGTTGAAGAAACAACCGAAGAAGTTGAAGAAGCTCCCACAATGACAATTGAAGAACTTGAATTGTCGGTAAGAGCTTACAATTGCTTAAAAAGAGCAAGCATCAATTCAATGGCGGAATTGTTGAAAAAATCAGAACATGATTTGTTGAATATAAAGAACTTCGGAAAGAAATCATCCGACGAAGTAATAGAAAGACTTCATCACTTCGGATTGGACTTAGCACCAAGTCCGGTTGAAGAAGAAGATTTGATAGGATAACAGAAATAAAATAGAAAAGGATACAGAACAATGAGACACATGTGTAAAAGACATACGCTGGGAAAAGCACAAGACCAAAGAAAGGCACTTTTGCGTTCTTTAGCGACCGAACTTTTTGTGCATGGTGAAATCACCACAACATTGGCTCGAGCAAAAGCATTAAAGCCGTATGCGGAAAAGATTATCACTCTTGCCAAAAAGGGAGATTTGCATTCTATCCGTCAGGCTGCAAAATACATATATAACAAAGAGACAGGTAAATTCATTGATTTGTCAACAGGTGAAGTATTTGCAACCAAAGAGGAAGGTAAAAAACTTGCCGCACAGACTGTTTTAAGAAAATTGTTTGTGATAATCGGCAAACAGTATTCCGATAAAAAAGGCGGATATACCAGAATATATCACCTTCCGCCAAGACGCGGTGATGCTTCTGAGATGGCACTGATTCAATTGGTGTAACATCTGATGCGATACGCACTTTCGGTTCAATACATCGGCAAGAATTACTCGGGAAGCCAAATACAGCTAGAAAACGGTGAACAAACGGGACTTGCGACAATACAATCAGAACTTGAAAGGGCACTCAGTACATTGATAATCGGCAGCAAACACACTGCCGGAATGAAAAATAATAAACGACCGATAAAAGCATATTTTTCCGGTAGAACGGACAAAGGGGTTAACTCTTTGGGTCAGGTTGTTCATTTTGATACCGATGAAACGATTGTTGCTTCAAAGTTTCTGTACTCAATAAATGAAATTTTACCTGATGATATATCCGTTTCTGACTTGAAAGAAGTCGATAAATCGTTTCACGCTCAAAAATCGGCAAAAAAGCGTCATTACAGGTTTGAATTTATAAACAGGCGTTGTAAAAACGCATTTGACGGCGATTTGATGAGGATAAAATTTCCGATTGATACAGACAGGATGCAAAAGTCTTTGAATTATCTTTTGGGTGAACACGATTTTACGAGTTTTAAAAGTTCCGGAACGCTAAACCCGAGCAAGATTTGCATTTTATATGAGGCGAAAGTTTCAAAGGTCGGCGACAGAGTTGTTATTGATATTATCGGAAACAGATTTCTGTATAATATGGTAAGAACGATTGTCGGAACCCTTCTTGAAATAGAAGGACATAATCTCAAACCTGAATATATGAAACAGGTTTTGGATGCAAAAGACCGCTCAAAAGCGGGAATGACGGTTAGTCCGTACGGATTAACATTGATGAAAGTAATGTATTAAAAATGATAAATGGAGAAATGCGATGAAAACATATTCAGCAAAACCTCTGGAAGTTGAAAGAAAATGGTATGTAATTGATGCCGAAGGTGAAATCTTAGGACGTCTTGCGGTAAGAATTGCAAACATTTTAAGAGGAAAAAACAAACCTGAATACACTCCCAATGTTGACACCGGTGATTTCGTTATTGTAATCAACGCTGACAAAGTAAGAGTTACAGGTAAAAAAGAAACAGACAAAATTTATTTACACCACACCGGATATCCGGGCGGATTAAAATCGGCTACTTTTAAAGAGTTGATGGAAAAAGACCCGAGAGTTGTAATAGAACATGCTGTCAGAGGTATGTTGCAGCACAACACGTTGGGTGCTCAACAGTTCAACAAATTAAAAGTCTATGTCGGATCTGAGCATCCGCATGCTGCACAAAAACCGGTTGTACTCGAAAAAGAAGGGGGTAAAAAGTAATGGCAGATAATGTAATTATGGCTACAGGACGCAGAAAAACCTCAATCGCAGTTGTAAAACTGGTAAAAGGAAGCGGCAGAATTTTTGTTAACGGCAGAAAATTAAAAGACTATATCGGAAACAGACCTGCTATTGAGATGTTAGTATATAGACCGTTAGTTTTGACCGAAACTCAGGACAGATACGATGTCAGAGTTAAAGCAGTCGGCGGCGGTGTTGTTTCTCAATGCGGTGCTATAAGACACGGTATTTCAAGAGCTTTGGTTAAATCCAACGAAGAATACAAAAATGTTCTTAAACTCGAAGGCTTACTCACAAGAGACCCGCGTGTTAAAGAACGTAAGAAATACGGCAGAAAAAGAGCTCGTAAGAGATTCCAATTCTCAAAAAGATAATCTTTTATTTATACTAAAATATACAAAAGAACTGCTTATCAAAAAGCAGTTCTTTTTTTGCGTAATTGGTTATTATATAATCATTTTGCCGTTTTCGTATATTAACTTGCCGTCGGCAAAGATTTTCCCGCCGTTTTTCATATTTTTAATCAAATCCCAGTGAAGCCCTGAAACGTTTTTGCCTCCGGTTTCGGGGTAGGAGGCACCGATTGCCATGTGGATTGCACCGCCTATTTTTTCGTCAAACAGGATATTACCGGTTATTTCTTGAATTTCGTCATTTGTGCCGATGGCAATTTCGCCGATTCCGTGAGAACCTTCGTCAATATTTATCATTGCGTTTAAAAATTCTTCACCCTGCTCTGCTTTGGCTTGCGTAACAAGTCCGTTTTCAATTTTCAGATAAACTTTGTGAGCCGAGTTTCCTCGGTAATTTTGAGGGTAGTCAAAATAGATTTCGCCGTTTATGCCGTCTTCAACGGGCGATGTAAACACTTCTCCGTCGGGGTAGTTGTTTATCCCCGAGCAGCTTATCCATTTTCTTCCTTCAACATTGAAGGTTATATCCGTTTTTTCGCCTGTTATTCTTAGTGTTTTGACGTTGTTCAAATAATTTGCCCAGCGGGTCTGTTTTTCGTCTAATTCTTTCAATTTTTCAACGGGGTTATCGAGATTCAAATAGCAGGAGTTGAAAAGAAATTCAGAGTATTCATCGAATGACATTTTTGCTTCTTGGGCAAGCGCGTGTGTCGGAACATCTGCTATTACCCATTTTGCCGTACCTTCAGCCGAACGTTTCATAAGCGTTTCGGATAACGGTTTTGTGGCTTTTGCTCTGCGGGCAAGTTTTTCTAAATCTGCTTTTGCCATACTTTTTGTGTTTAAAGGCGCACCGATTGAGATGTATTTGTCCGCTTTTTCGTATTCCATTTTCGTCATCGGATCAACGTAGTCAAGTTGTTCATCATCGGCATATTTAATATAAAGTTCCGATAAATCACCGATTGATGTTCTTACTACAGGATTTGCTCCTTTTTCCAAAACTCTTTTATAGACCGCTTTTACCAAATCTTTTGCATAAACCGATTCGGCTCTTATTATTACCAAATCGCCTTTTTGCACATCGGTTGAATAGTCAACCAAAACTTGTGCGTATTTGTCCCAAACTGTTTTTTGCATTTTATTTCCTCTCTTTTTTAGTTAATTTTATAATATCAGGCGGAATTTGTAAATAAATAAAGTTTACTATTCACAAAAATATTTTTCATGTCTAATTGTAAATTAATTGTTTAATCCGAAATAATTGCATATAATAAAAATGTGAACGAGCTTTTAAAAAAAAGGAGAGAGAATATGTTTAAAAAGTTTACGTCACTAATGGCTTTGGTTGTAATGTTTGCCATTGGGATTTCACCTGCTGTTGCAAGTGAAGCCGACTTGGTAGTTCCCAGTATTAAAAGTATTTCTCCCGACAGTTATACATTATTGTTAATCGGGTTGGGAATTTCCGTAGTCGGATTGATTTTCGGGCTTATTGAGTTTTTGAAAATCAGAGGATTATCGGTTCATAAGGTTATGGACGATGTCGGAAACACAATTTTTGAGACCTGTAAAACATATCTTGTACAACAGGGCAAATTTTTGCTTGTTTTGGAGGTTTTAATCGGGCTTTGTATAGCGTTTTACTTCGGATATCTTCAAAGGATGGGTATTGCGGGAGTATTAACAATACTCGGCTGGTCGGTTATCGGTATATTGGGTTCTTATGCGGTTGCGTGGTTTGGTATCAGAATGAATACCTTAGCCAACTCCAGAACGGCGTTTGCGTCCTTGAAAGGAAATCCGTTAAATATATTGAATATACCGTTAAAAGCCGGCATGAGTATCGGGGTATTGCTTGTATCAGTTGAATTAATAATGATGCTTATAATTTTGTTATTTATCCCCGGGGAGATTGCGGGAGCATGCTTTATAGGGTTTGCAATCGGTGAATCTCTCGGTGCTTCGGCATTACGTGTTGCGGGCGGTATTTTCACAAAAATTGCCGATATAGGTTCTGATTTGATGAAAATTCAATTCGGAATTAAAGAAGATGACCCGAGAAACCCCGGTGTTATCGCTGATTGTACGGGTGATAATGCGGGCGATTCAATCGGACCTACGGCAGACGGTTTTGAAACGTACGGTGTAACAGGTGTTGCTCTTGTCAGTTTTATTTTGCTGGCTGTTTTGGGTGCCGAAAATCAGGTTCAATTATTGGCTTGGATTTTCGTTATGAGATTTTTGATGATTGTTACTTCGGTTGTTGCATACTGGATTAACGGTCTTTGCGATAAAGTTTATGCAAGAACGACCGCAAAATTTGATTTTGAAGTTCCTTTAACAAGACTTGTATGGATTACTTCAATTCTTTCGATTTGTATGACGTTTGGGGTAAGCAAATGGTTGTTGTCCTCTTTGGGCGGTAATATTTGGCTTGTGTTGTCTTGTATAATTTCTTGCGGTACGTTGGGTGCGGCATTAATTCCGGAATTTACAAAGATATTTACTTCCCCAAAAGCAAAACATACGGAAGAAGTTGTTATCGCATCAAAAGAAGGCGGTGCATCTTTAACCATTCTTTCAGGTATTGTTTCGGGTAATTTCTCGGGATTTTGGATTGGAATGGTAATTGTACTTCTTATGAGCTTGGCTTATGTTGCAAGTACGTTTATACCCTCGGAGTTGATGAGTTATTCGTCGGTGTTTGCTTTCGGTCTTGTAGCGTTCGGATTTTTAGGCATGGGACCTGTTACGATTGCGGTTGACAGCTACGGTCCTGTTACCGATAACGCTCAATCGGTTTACGAACTGTCTTTGATTGAAGAAGTTCCCGATGTTAAATCTCAAATTAAAGAGCAATACGGTTTCGATGCTGATTTTGAGAATGCAAAACAGTATTTGGAAGAAAACGACGGTGCGGGAAATACGTTCAAAGCAACTTCAAAACCCGTACTTATCGGTACTGCCGTTGTCGGTGCTACGACAATGATTTTCTCTTTGATTTTGGTTATCAAAAATACATTGGGCATTCAGCCCGAAATGATTTTGAACCTGTTAAATCCTTACACATTGTTAGGTTTGTTAACGGGCGGTGCGGTAATTTATTGGTTCAGCGGTGCTTCTATGCAAGCTGTTACAACCGGTGCTTACCGTGCTGTTGAATATATCAAAGAAAATATCAAACTCGGCGATTCTGATGAAAAGAGTGCTAATGTCGCTAATTCAAAAGAAGTTGTAAAAATCTGTACTCAGTATGCACAAAAAGGTATGGTAAATATCTTTATTTCACTGTTTACGTTTGCATTGGCACTTGCGTGTTTATCCGCACCGGGGGTTGAAACTCAGCTTGCGGTATCGTTCTTTGTAAGCTATTTGATTGCGATTGCGGTTTTCGGCTTGTTCCAAGCGGTATTTATGGCTAATGCCGGCGGATGCTGGGATAATGCCAAAAAAATCGTCGAAGTCGATTTGAAAGAAAAAGGAACAGGTCTGCATGAGGCTACCGTTGTCGGTGATACGGTCGGTGATCCTTTCAAAGATACTTCTTCGGTTGCGATGAACCCGATTATTAAATTTACAACATTGTTCGGGTTGCTGGCTATGGAAATTGCCATCAATGAAAACTTCAGACAAGTTGCACCTTATGTCGGGGTCGTATTCTTAATTATTGCTTTGATTTTTGTTGTAAGGTCATTTTATGGTATGAGAATCCCTGCAAAAAAATAAGCAATTCCTTTTAAAAGAAAAAGGACAACACTATAAACAGTGCTGTCCTTTTCTTTATTTTTCAAAATAATTATAATCTTTCGGAATCGTAAAATTGTTCCAAATTCGAAAGGTAAGTTCTTGCCTTCAAATAATTCTCGGGGCTCATAATTTCTGCTTGACGTTCAAGACTTTGTCTGGGGGTGTTTATTTGAGAAATTTCCGGCAGTGTTTTTCGGATTTGCTTGGTTGAGGAATTTTTTATTGCGGATATCGTTTTTGGAATAAAGTTTTTAAAATTTATTTTCATGGTTTTCTCCTGTTTGTTTTTCCATTGAATATAAAAAACAAAAAAAATTTTTTTTGCCGGAGATTAAAATATTAATAGCAAAAAATTTTTTTTATGATTTTTAGTATTACAAAACTTAAAATTGTATTGTAGAAGTAATCAAACAGTTTTATAATAAATTTTGCAGGCGAAAGCGGAAAGGACTTGAACATGACAATCGAAGAAATGACATACTCTCAGCTTGAAAAAGCAATTAATCCGACTCACGATATAAAACTTTTTGCGGGTCGTTCAAATACAAAACTTGCTCAAGAAATAGCTGATTATCTCGGTACGACAGTAGGACCGATGGTTATTAAAAATTTCTCCGATGGTGAAATTTATGTTCAGGTAAAAGAAAGCGTCAGAGGCGATGATGTTTTTATTATCCAACCTGTCTGCAACCCTGTTAACGAAAATTTGATGGAATTACTCATAATTATTGACGCATTCAAACGTGCGAGCGCAAAGACAATCACTGCGGTAATTCCTTATTACGGATATGCAAGACAAGACAGAAAAACCTCCGGCAGAGAAGCAATAACGGCAAAACTCGTCGCTGATTTACTTACAACAGCCGGTGCTGACAGAGTTTTGGCAATGGATTTGCACACAGGTCAAATTCAGGGATTTTTCAATATTCTCGTTGACCATATTTTTGCAACAAACGTTATCGTAAATTATATCAACGGATTGAACATAAATCCCGACGATATGGTTGCAGTATCACCGGATATGGGCGGAGCTAACCGAACACGTCATTTTGCAAAAAAACTCGGCTGCCCGATTGCCATAATCGACAAACGTCGTGATAAACACAATGAGGCTATTGCAACCAATGTTATAGGCGATGTTAAAGGTAAAGTCTGCTTTATGTTTGATGATATTATCGATACGGCGGGAACTATCTGCGAAGCCGCAAAATTATTGAAATCCGAAGGGGCTAAAGAAATTTATGTCGGCGCAACTCACCCCGTTTTCTCCGGTCCCGCGGTTGAAAGGTTAGGCTCTGCTCCGATTACGGAATGTATCGTTACCAACACCATTCCGCTTGATATGAGCAAAATGCCCCCGAATATTAAACAAATTTCGGTCGCTCCTTTACTTGCTCAAGCTATTTCAAGGATTCATGACGACGAATCCGTCAGCTCGCTTTTCGGATTTGAAAAAGAGATGCAGGTCAGCTAGTTTTATTCTGCGTCGGTTTGTTTTCTTATCTTTCGGGCTTTAATTAAAACCCGTCTGTTTTCGTGTGCAAAATTTTTCGCAAAAAAAAAGCCGTTTAAAAAAACGGCTACCAGACTTGGGGAGGAGGTATAGGAAACATTCAGTTTCCCATATCTATATTTTTTGTATCGTCAATAAAAAAATAATCTTTAATATTCGTTTAAAAATATCCTTCGTTTGTATGAGATTATTTTTATCCGAATAAAAGATTTTTGCGTGCAAAAGCTGTGCTTGGAAGGGTTTACCTTTCAAGCGGTTTTAAGTTCATCTGAATTTGGCATGAAATTACCAAGTTAAAAGTCTTATTGTCGCTGCAACATTTGCGGCGGTGTTGACGATGTTTGCGGCAGTGTTTATTCCCGCGTAGTTGTCTTTTATAATTACCCCTTTAACGTCTGTTTGAGCGGGAGTTGTTTCTTCGATGTATTCGGTTGTAACGGGGTAATAGGTGTAAGTTGTGTAGTATGAATACGGATAATAGAAAGAAGAATATAAATAGGGTCTGTAAACAAACGGAATCGGTCTGTAAACAGGCGGAAGGGGTCTGTGGTGAGCAATCGGAGGTCTGTGTAT
>CANQSZ010000030.1 GCA_947626645.1 Candidatus Gastranaerophilales bacterium | reverse complement strand
GTAAAGCGACCCGCGAGCAGAGTGCGCAGTATCCGCAACAGGGACAATCTGTCCGAAGGACTTGGTTGGGAACCCGCAAGGCACGTTATACGCGAGCGCAGGGGGTAAAGGGGTAAATATTGCTACCAATTATATTGTGATTTGTTAGATTTTTGTGTTAAAACAAGCGAGCTGAGTGCACTCTGCGGAGCGCGAGCGAGCAGAGGGCGAAAGGTCAAGGCGACGAGCCTTGCCTAAAGACCCGTTTAACGCGAGCGGGTCAAGACAATAGTTTTATAACTTGGAAGATTATTGGTCTTTTAGGGGTAATGTATGTTACTAACTGTTGTGGTATTTGCGAGGTTATTGTTTTTTAGGGGAGGAACCACAACACGGCAAAAAAAATTTTTTTCATGTTTTTAACAGTGTATGAAAATCGACCCGATAAATTTTTACAACAGACTCACTTTTAAAAGTACGGATATAAACAAGTATTTGTACGATTTTGACGATGACGAGAATTCAGAAGAAAAATATGACGATTGGGGGATACCATCGTACGACCCGCGAATAACAGAAGCACTGAGAAATTCCATACTGGCAAAAATTCCCAAACAACCCGAAATTGATACGGATTATGAACAAACATACCGCCAATTTTTCCCGACAGAAATTCGCTCCATAGGGAACAACAGTTATCGCGGTGAAACCCTTGCTTATACTCCCCAAAGACTTGATATAATGCGAGATAAAGGGGTTAAACTCATAATTGATTTGGTGGGATTGAAAATAGCCGATTACCAAAATACTTGCCAAAAACACCATCTTGAATACTATTATCCGCAAATGTTTTTTAATTATTACGACAACCCCGCGTTCAAAACCCCCGAAGAATACAACCGCGTAATCGACATAAACCGCCGCTACGGTATAGATACCTCAAACTTTGACTACGAAAAAAACAGCAGAAAATTTATTGAAGAATTTAAACAGTTTGTCAAAATATTGAATAAGGGGAATTTCTATATCGGCTGCAACCACGGGGTTGAAATAACCAATTTTGTGCTGCTGATGAACGAAACTTTCAATGCAAAATGGGAAGGGGAATACACCGCCGTTATGGATGCCGAATCACAAAAAATGCTCAAACATTTTTATGAAAAATTGACCCCAAAAGATAAAGCAGACTTGGGTTTTACACCGGAATTTGAAAAAAATCTTCTCCAAAAAATCAGTGGGCAGGGGTAAATGTATGCTACTGACTATATTGAGATTTGCAAAATGGTTGTTGGATAGTGGGTAAATGTATGCTACTAATCGTCGTGGGGTTTGATAGATTGTTGTTTATATTAAAATATATTAAGCGAAATTGAAATTTTTTTTCATAAAAAGCAAAAAAAAATATTTTCGCGGTTTAAAAATTTTTAAATGAAGGTTCAAAAGGAAAAGATATGGAATTATCCGTAAGCAACTCTTATATACCGATGTATCGGACAAATAATCTTTTTGTAAGCCACCCTCAGGGTAAAACTTATGAGAATAAAGGATTTGACAGTGTTAAATTCACCGGTAAATCTTTGCCGTCTTTGTACAATTCTACTTTTGAATTTATGGTTAGCGAGATTTTCTCAAGAAATAAGAAGTATCAAATTGACGGCAGCTTGTTATCGGCATCAAAAATTTCACAGGCGATAAAAAAAGTTTTTGATGATAATTCACTTTTTTCTTTTTATCCGGAAGCGGATGTTCAAAAAATAAAATGGAAAAACTACATTCCCGAAGATATAAGAGAATTTTCGATAAACAAAATCAACGATGCCAGAAGGTTGCGGCTGAAAGAGTGGAGAAATTTTCTTGAAAATCCCGAAGAATGGGGAAATTCTTATCCCAAGTATTTTAAACTGGTGAAAAAAGTTGTGGGCAACAAGTCGTTAAAATTGGTTATATGGGATGCTGTTACAAGCGAGATTAAAGACAGTAACAGGCATATACCCGTTCCGTTTAACGCTCAGGCTTTGTACGAAACGATAAAAGACTTTGAAAGCATTGAACCGAAGTTAAGAGCCGTAAGATGTGCCAAACCTTCATTCCTTGATATTTATACCCACAGACTTCGGGACAACTTGTTAATGGAAATGAATTTGTCCAACAACAATGAAATATGGGTAAAAATCCCTTCCATAAAAAACAGTGGTGCTGACAAAGCAAAGAATGTATCCGTGGTGGAAATTTTGAGCTACAAAAACTGGTGTACCCGCTCAAGTGCGGATAAAGCGGAAGATGCTCTTAAAGACGGTAATTTCTACGTGTATTTATGTCGGGATTCATCACATATTTGGCAGCCTATGGCAGCGATGACTACTTACAAAGGCAAGGTTGACCAAATTCAAGGACCGGAAAACAACAATATTATTCCGGTAAATCTTGTTGAAAAAATTAAAAACTACATAACTTCTAACCATCTGGTTTGCCGTTCAAATGTGACAGATGAAGGTCCAAAGGCGTATCAGCAAATTTTGATAAGTGAAAAGTTGAGCGAGTTTGATTCGGTGATAAAAAAATCTTTTTCAAAAGCGATAAAAGATAACGACGCTTGCACTATGTTTAAATTTTTGGGGGTTGATGTCAAATCCCTTGCGGATAATATGCTTGAAATCGACTCTTACAGACCTGTTTATTCCCTAAATTCTTTGAAGGGGATTAATGTTCCCTATGCAATGTTCGGGATAAATGAAGACATATTATTAAAAAATGTAAAAATAATAAAAGGTGATATGGTTTTGTACAACAAAAATCCTATATATAATTCGTTTATAAATCAGTTTCCCCCAAATCTTATAAAGGTTACAGGAAAAGTCATTTGCACTCAAAAACAGTATAAAATGTTTTTTAAAGATATCAACAGAGTTGTAGGAAACAATAAAAACAGAATAGTTGTACATTAATAATTTTAATGCTAAATTTATGGTATGACAGAAGTTGCAACCATTCGAACGATAAAACCGAATAAAAAGCAGCAAGAGGCTATTGATACCTTAAAAGGTCAGGTAATGCTGTTGGCAGGACCGGGGACAGGTAAGACTTTCACCGTAATTAATCGCATAGAAAAAATGCTATCCGACGGTGTAAAACCGTCGTCAATATTATGTTTAACCTTTTCTGATGCGGCGGCATCCGAGATGCACCAAAGGTTAATAAAAAAAATGGGGGTAAAGGCTTCCTCTGTCGATATTTTCACTTACCACTCTTTTTGTAATGAAGTTATAAAACAGTATCCGTCGCAATTTGAAATGTCTGCCGATGTTCGTTTGATTACCGAAACGGAAAAAATTGCGATTATGAAAGAATGTATTGATGAGTCCGGCTTGGAATATTTTGTTCCCTCTCGCGCCGACAAATACTTTTTCACCAAGAATTTCATTTCCTATATTGAAAGGTTAAAGTCTAAAAGATTATCAAAAGACCAATATTTAAACTATATAGACACAAATCCGACTTTAATGCCCCGTTTAAAAGAGCTTGAAAACGAGATATACGAAAGAGAACAACAAGGTAATTTTAAAAATAAAACCCGCAATGACGAGCTTGAAAGAATCAAAACCAATATTGAAAAAGCAAAAGAATTGTGGACTTTATACGAACTTTATACCCGTAAAATGATTAACCGCAGTCTGATTGATTTTGTTTTGGAAGCATTTGAACAAGACAGTGCGTTTTTAAGCGAAGTTTCCGATAAATATACTTATTTTTTGGTTGACGAATACCAAGATACCAACGAATTGCAAAACAATATAATTTTTAACCTCGTCGATGCAAATAAAGAAAAGAATGTTTTTGTTGTCGGGGATGATGATCAGATAATATACGGGTTTCAGGGTGCAAAAAGCGATAATATAGAAAATTTCCTCACAAAATATCCCGATACAAAAGTTATTTGCTTAAACGAAAACAACCGTTCGACCCAAACCATACTTGATTTTTCAAATCTAGTCATTTCGCAGGATTTAAACAGGCTTGAAAATAAATCTTATTTCAAAGAAAAATATAATATTTCAAAAAAATTGACCGCAAAAAATGAAGATATTATAAAAAAAGACAAAAAAATCCGCAGCCTTCATTTCAGCGAAATCGTACAGGAATTTAATCATATTACCGATGATATTAAAACCCTTGTTGAAAGTGATAATTGCCCCCAAAACAGTGAAGGCGAAAAAGATTATTCTCAAATTGCGATTATCGCTAAAAAACGCGTGGAGCTGCAAACATTTTCCGAACTTTTGAAAAATAAAAATATTCCCTGTCAAATTGACGAAGGCAAAAGTATTTTTGCAATCCGTTCTTCCATTTTAATTTATTTTTATTTAAAAGCATTGAATAATTATCTTTTATCTAGCGATAAACTTTTCGGGTTAATGCTCAGCGAACCTTTCAAACTCGATTTGGAGGATTACAATAAAATTCTTCACGAACAACAAATTCATAAAGAAAATGAGCCGAATGATTTTATTACACTGATGAAAAAACTGTCAGGTTGGAAAAATCCCGATAAAATTAACAAGTTTCTCAATACTTTTGAAAATTTAAAAGTTTACGCATCAGCAAATAATCTTTCCGATACGATTAAAGAAATTGTAAACAGAACGGGGATTTTGGAGTATTATTACCGCTGCGGACAAAACCAATCCGAAAATATTGCGGGAATAATAAAATTAATATCGGAATCCGAAGCGTTCCAAAATACCGATTATACAAAGGGTTTAAACGATTTTGTCAAATATCTTGACGATTGTTTGTTAAACGAAATTGATATAACGACAGACAAAAACAATATTGTTCAAAATGCGGTTCAGCTTTTAACTTACCACGGTTCAAAAGGCAGAGAATTTGAGTATGTTTATCTTCCGAATTTGGTATCTTCCAATTGGGAAAATTTCCGCATGGCGGGCGAATACAAACTTATTACCGATGAAGTAATTGATAAAGACGAACAACAACTTAAAAAAGATTCCGAACTTTTAAAACTTTTATACGTCGGAATTACCCGCTCAAAACACGGGCTGACACTGTCTTTTTCCGATAACAATAACGGCAGGCTTCAACAAATAACAAAATATTTGGCTGATTTTTCGGAATATGATTTTGATTTTAAACAGTGTGAATGTGATGCAAAAGATTTAACAACCGAATTTTTCAGAAGTATCTCGTCTGAAGTTTACGATAACAGGCGGGCTTTTGCGGAGGAAATTAAACAACGAATAAATAATCTTGTGCTTTCGCCTTCAAGATTGAACGATTATTTAAGCTGTCCGCGCAAATTTTTCTATGTGAAAATTTTGGGAATAGACGTTGAAGAAACCGATTGGGACGGTGCAAATTTCGGCTCGCTAATCCATTCGATTTTGGAACGCAGCGTTAAATATGCCAAAGAAAACGGCGACTATCCCGACATTAAAGTTGTATCGGAAGAATTTGATAACGGTATTAATTCCATGCGGTTTTTTGATATTACCCGTAAACAAAAGTACGCTAAACTCGGACATAACCTTATCACAAATTATTATCCGTATTTTTCGCAGTATCCTGTTTCAAGAATAGAAGATGTCGAATTTAATTTTTACGGCGCTGATGTTGAGGGGGATTTGCTTACCGGTAAAATTGACAGGATTGAAAGAAATTCTGACGGAACTTACGAATTGTATGATTATAAAACGGGAATCCCCGTGAGCGAAAAACAAATTGCCATCGGAGGCTCTAAAGAAGGATATTACAACCAATTATGCTTTTATAAATACGCTTACGAAAAGTTTACCGGAAATAAAGTTTCTCAAACCGGTATAATCTATGTTGAAGACCATGCACGAAGTGTTTATAAAAAACTCGGCGATGAGGATATGGATTATATCGAAAACCTTATTAAAGATACTTATAAAAAAATTAAATCCATGGAATTTGACCCTGTTAAACAAGATTGCCAAGGTGTTTGCAAAAATTGCCCCTATGCACATCTTTGTAAACTCGATATTTTATAAAGTTTTTATTTAACAATTTTGCTAAAATTTCATCCGAATGGAGTATGATAAAACTCGCGCTTACCTCTATACTGGAATACGTGGAGAGGATTAAAATGTTAACAAATACACTTAGAAAAAACATAAAAACCATTAAAAAATACGACCGCGAGGCAAATATCGTAAAATATGCGACTTTGGCAAGGTTTGGGGCAAATGAACCGGCGGCGGATGTTAGTGAAATTATCGTAAAAGATAAAATGGAAGAAATGTTTGACGAAAGCTGCATCGTCGAGGATACGTCGCAATTGATTGTTAAATTTCCGATTGTTTTGGATGTCCAACCCGACGAAAAACTTCCGTTCTTTAAATCAATTTCTTATAAATTGGCAAAAATTTTTAATTAATATTCTTATTCCATAAAATTCTAAGAGGGTGTTATATCCTCTTTTTTTTGTGCTAAAATGTTGAAAAAAAAAGGAGATAGAATATGTTTCAAGTTTATACTGCAAACGACAAATCGGAATTATCAAAAAACTTAATAGGTGAATTTAAAGACTACGACGAAGCAATGGATTGCGCGGAAAAAGCCGTTGAGGGTAAAACGGGCTTGCGTTATGTTGTTGAAGAAACTAACGGCTGTGTAAACAGTTACGGCGAATTGATAGCATCTGTTGTAGCAGAAGGTGAAGGTTAAATTTTCTTCTACTTCATTTTTTCAAGAAGTTTTGTATATTTTTTGTAATCTTTGCCCCAGCTTTTTAACGATTCTATAACAGGGCGAAGACTGTAACCCACATCGGTAAGCGTGTATTCAACCTTGGGCGGATTTTGGGGGTAAACTTTTCTTTCCAAAAGTCCGTTGTCTTCCATTTCGCGCAAGTTTGAGGTTAAAACTTTTTGGGTTATTCCTTTGACGGATTTTTTCAGCTGTGAAAACCTTTTTGTTCCGTCAAGTAAATCACGTATAATAAGTATTTTCCACTTACACCCCGTAAGTTTAATCGTTGTTTCTATCGGACATTTTGGAAGCTCTTTTGTGTTCATTTCCCCTGCGATTCCTTTTATTGTCTTTTCTGTATATATAATATAAATTATTTTCACAATTCGCAAATTGTTAAGGGGGGGTATGTTTCAACTATTTTAAATCAATTCCGCCAATTCTTCCGGTGAATAGTCAAATTCCCCAACTTGTGCGTATTGAATCGGCAGAATAAATTTTATCTTATTATTGTCCGCCTTTTTGTCCGTTTTCATTATCTTGATAATCTTATTTGTATTGTATTTCGGTATCGGTTTGAAGTCGTATTTTTTAATCAAGTCTTCGCATAAAAATTTGTACTCTTTATCAATCAAATTTTTTTTGAGCGCCAACGAAAACGCGTCATTTATCCCTTGAACAACACATTCGCCGTGCGTATATTTGTAATTGGAAATTTTTTCAAGTGCGTGTGCAAAAGTATGCCCAAGATTTAGTATCCTTCTCAAGCCGGTTTCTTTTTCGTCTTGCTGCACAACCGATATTTTCAGCCGTATGCAGTTTTTTATCAATTCCATCAAGGTCAAAATATCTTTTTGCAAAATCTTTTCGTAGTGTTCGGTCAGAAAATTTAAAATGTTAGATTTATCGCTTGTGGGGCAACTGTTTTCAATAAATCCGTATTTTACGATTTCCCCCAATCCGCTTTTAAACTGTCTTGAATCAAGTGTTTTTAGAAAATTTGCGTTGATAAAAACTGCTTTTGGCTGGTAAAATGAGCCGATTAAATTTTTGCCGTATTTGGTATTTACCGCGGTTTTACCCCCGACGCTGCTATCAGTGCATGAAAGCAGTGTTGTCGGAACTTGGATATAATTTATTCCGCGCATATATGTTGAAGCCGCAAATCCCGCTACATCACCTGTTACCCCGCCGCCTATCGCTATTATCGAATCTTGTCTGGTTAATTTATTTTTCATCGCAAAATCCAATATCTTTGCGTAAGTTTTAAAATTCTTTTCCCCTTCCCCGTCTTTTAATACAAGGGTTTTTTCTTTCGGAAAATTCAGTATTTGACCGTATATTTTATAAACTTTTTGGCTGAAAACCGCTATATAATTCCTGTTCCCTATAAAATTTATTATATCCGATTTAAGATTTTCGATATCGTTGTTGTCTATGAATATCGGATAATTTTTTTCGTTACTTTTAATATTTACGTCAAGTTTTTCCATTATAGAACTCCTAATATTTCTTCTGCGATTTTCAAAGGTGTTTTATTGTCTGTTGTTATTATATAGTGTGCTTTTTCGTAGTTTGCGGCTCTGTTATCGAGAATTTTTTTAATATTTTCTTTTGTCATATTGTTATTTAATAATGGTCTTTGGGATGATGTTTTAACGCGTTCAAATATTGTTTCGGGCGAGGTTTTCAGATAAATTACGGTTGAATTGTTTAAAAGAAAATTTCTTGTTTCACTGTTTTCAAAAGCCCCGCCGCCGCTTGAAATAACCATGTTCTCACCGCAGAAAATTTTTTTTAGTGTATCTTTTTCGACTGTTCTGAAAAAATCTTCGCCGGAATCTTTAAAAATTTGTGTTACGGTTTTGCCCTGTGATATTTCAATAACCATGTCCATATCGATTGAAGGAATGTTTAATTTTTCCCCGAGAATTTTTGAGACCGTTGTTTTTCCTGCTCCCATCATACCGATTAATACTATTGTTTTCATATTTTTATAATAGCCTAAAATTTGGAAAAAATAAATATCCTTAACTTTTTTGACTTGTGTTTGGTATAAGATATTATAAGTAAAGAGGTGAAAAATTATGATAAAAAGAATAATAACGTTATTAATATTAACCGTAATAATATGCAGCGGGTGCGGCAAAAAAGACGAAGTGCCGGCAAACGATTTGAATACGATAATAACCAGAGGTGAACTCATTGTCGGGGTTAAAACCGACGCGTATCCTTTCGGATTTTACGATAAAAAAGGGCATATTTCGGGTTACGATGTCTCGTTGGCAAGACTTATCGCAAGGGGTATTCTCGGAAATGATAAAAAGGTGCGGTTTGTTCCGGTTACATCTTCGGAGCGTATGATGAAATTGTATTCGGGGGAAGTCGATATGATTATTGCCACAATGTCCGTTACCCCAAAACGTCAGGAAATTTTGGATTTTTCCAACTCTTATTACACCGCGGGTCAGGCTTTGCTGGTTAAAAAAGGCAGTGATATAACTTCTTTAAAAGATTTGAACGGCAAAAGAGCAATAATAGTTTTCGGTTCGACAAGTGAAAAAAGTTTAAGATCGGCGGTTTCAAACGTCGGTATAAGAGGTTACAAAACCTATCCGGCTGCCTATAAGGCTTTAAAAGAAGGCAAAGCGGATGCAATTGTCGGCGATGATACAATTCTTATGGGATTTTCTTTGCAAGATAACGATGTTGTTTTGCTCCCCAAAAGGTATTCAAGAGAACCTTATGCCGTCGCACTGAGAAAAGGGCGCGAATCAAGAGATTTAATCAAAGCGATTAATACCGTTATCAACGTTGAAACCCGTAACGGTCATCTTAAACAAATTCAGGAAAGTTTCGGCATTAAATAATTCCAAAATACTCTTTTGCCAGTTTAATTTCGGCGGATTTGTCCGTTTTGGGGTTGTTTAATTTTTCTTTCAAAACGTAATCAAAGCACTTTTGGTACTTGTTTGAGGGTTCTATTCCCAATTCTTGCAAGTCGTTTCCGCTGATTGCAAGCTCGATTTGCGATAAATTATCCAAATAATGTTCGACAATTTCTTTTTCATATATGGCAAACATTATTATACTTTCAATATTAACCCCTTTGAAATTTTTGTATATTTCAAAATCGTTTGAATAAGATTTTTCCCTCAAAGAATAAAAATCATCAATAATATTTTTTTCGGTTTTTGTAAGCGGTAATTTTTGAATGTCGGGAAGTATTCCCGCATATATTATCCAAACATTTTTCGGCTGATATTTTTTTATAAGGTTTTCAAAGTTAATATCAGGAAGTTTAAAATCCGCTTGCGTTAAGAGTTTATAAATTTTTTCGGTTACAAATTTTTCAAACGCCTTTTGGGAATTGAGGTTAAAGGTTTCAATCAACTCTTTTTTCAACCTTTTGTAAGACATGTCGTAATTGACGTTTTGAAGGTATTTATCTTGAAGTTGTTTTGTATGTTCGTCGGGTTCAAACCCGAATCGAACGGAAAATTTCAGGCATCTGACTATTCTTGTGGGATCATCAATAAAACTTTCATCGTGCAAAACTCTGAGAGTTTTGGTTTTGATATCATCAAGTCCGCCGGTGTAGTCAATGATTTCGCCCGTTAAAGTCGATTGAGCAAGCGAATTGATTGTGAAATCCCTTCTTAATACGTCTTTTTTTAAAGAACAGCCGATATTTTCCACAACCGGAAGGTGTCCTTTTTGCGGGTAGGTTTCGTTTCTGGTTGAAGCTATGTCAATTTCTTTTCCGTCTGAATTTATTCGGACTGTTCCGAAACTTTCATTGATTTGAATAATTTTTGCATCGGGAATTGATTTTGCAAACTCGATTGCGTTTCCCTCGTATGTAATATCAACATCAAAACTTTCAAGTCCCAAGATTTTATCTCTCACGACTCCGCCGATGTAGTACAAATTTTTATCCTGTAAATTGATGATGTTCATACCTTGATTTTAGCGTAAAATAGTGTAAAATGAAATACATGTAAATAAAAGAAGGGTAAATAATGTTACAAGAAGCAACAAAAGCGCTTAATTCCGCATTCAATAACAGTTTTATAAAGAAGTTGAGCCAATATCTTCACGATTGCGTGAGAGAAGAAGTTAAAAGTTCAACCTTCAGAAACCTCAAAGGCGATAAAGATAACAAATGGATATTTTTGAAGGACAACGAAACACTCTTAACCCAAGGGCTTGAATACTTAAAACTTGACGGCTCAAACCCTAATCTTACGGAATTGATGCTTCAAAGCGAATTGAGTACCAAAGATAAATACCTTATATACGGGTATATGTTTTTGGTGGGAAGAAACGGAAAATCGAAAAAGCATAACGAATTTTTGACCCCGCTTTTGTATGTTCCCTGTAAATTAGAGCGCAACGGCGTCAATATTAACTGTATTCCGCAAGACGAAATACTTTCTTTAAACACCGGTGCTTTGGCGGCTTTGATGAAAAAAAGCGACGATGAAGATGAGGTCGATCTTCTTTTGGAAGGCATTTTGGATGTTGTTCCGGATTTGCCGATTACAAAAGAAAAAATGGATATATTTTTAACAACATTACAATCCGTTGTTCCCGAAGTCGAAATCAGCATGAATGCTACCGATAATGAAACAGAAGATAATGTTACCAAAGATGAAGCCAAAGATTTCTATAAAGAACAATCCGATGATGAAGTTGAAATCGTACAAGATGAAGTTTCCGAAGAAGAAACCCCGACAAAACCCGCACCAAAATTGGAAAAAGTCGTTGTAACATATCAAAGCGCAATAATATTAACCAAACGACCGGCGGTAACGGCAGGTGTTTTGCACGAACTTTTGCAAATTGCCGAAAAACCGAGCGGTGTCTTTAGAGAAACTACTCTTAGTGTTATAAATGATGAATATACTCAATCCAATGATAAGAATTTTTCTTTCAAAGACGACAATGAAAATTTTTATCCCGTAACCCCTTTGTCTTTGAGTGATTCTCAGGAAAAAGTTATTAAAAACATAGAATACAACAAATTTATCGCCGTTCAAGGACCTCCGGGGACAGGTAAATCACAAACGATAGTCAACCTTGTTGCGCATTTAATTGCAAACGGCAAGACCGTTCTTGTGGCATCACGTATGGATAAAGCCGTCGATGTTGTCGCGGACAGGCTTAACGAACTCGGTGCGCCCTATTTAGCATTGAGAGCAGGTCGTATGAATTATCAAAAACAACTCAGCTTGCAATTGCAGGATTTGCTCTCGGGAAAAGTTGAGCTTGACGACGGGGTCGAAGATTTTATTTTCGCCGATACAAAAGATATGAAACAACATCTTGATTATCTGCGCGATACCGAAGCTAAATGTGAAAAAATTATCAAAATGGAAAAAGCATGGCATGACTTGAAAGATGAAATTAAGCAGCAATCGATAAATGTCGGCGAATTGCAATATATAAAACGACCTTTGAAAAAATCGGAAATTGATAATATTAACGACGTTATTAAGTCATTAACGGATAATATGGAAAAATCGGGATTTTTCGCCTCGTTTGCGAATATGTCCAATCTCAGACAATTAAAGAAAATTCTTGATATAAAATATTTTGAGGTTGAGCCGGAAAATCTTGACAGGTTGAAGGTGGAATTGGATTTTGTAACTCAAAAATGGGAATTGCGCAAAATTGAATCCGATATTCAGAAAATAGGTAATCTCCACGTGATGCTTGAACAAATCCGTCAGATGAAACGCAAACAAAAAACACTTGCGGTAAATATACTGAAAAGTATCCGCAGAGAATCAATAAAAGCCTTACTGCGAGATGAAAAGAAAAGACGCAGAATAAAAGTTCATGCGATGTCTTTGGTTGAAAGAAGAAAAAATCTTCAAAGCAGAATACTTGAAGAAGAAGATTTCAAACCGCTTTTAGAGGCTTTCCCCTGCTGGTGTGTTACAACTTATGCGGTATCGGGTTCACTTCCTCTAAAACCGGGGATGTTTGATGTTGCAATTATTGATGAGGCTTCACAATGCGATATAGCAAGCTGTTTCCCTATTATGTACCGTGCTAAAAAAACTGTTGTTGTTGGTGATGATAAACAGCTTCCGCACCTGTCGTTTTTGGAAAAAGCCAAAGAACAATCCTTCTTAAGCCAGTACGGTATTCCCGATAAATACCAATTGATGTGGCGTTTCAGGACAAATTCGATGTTCGATTTGGCTGATTACTATTCCATGAATTCTGTTATGCTCGACGAACATTTCAGAAGTTTGCCGCCGATTATTGATTTTTCCAATAAAGAATTTTACGGCGACAGAATAAGAATTATGAAAAAAGACTCCGGAGCTGACAAAGTTATTGAGTTGGTCGAGGTTAAAGACGGTAAAGTCGATTCCGATGTTACGAGAAACTTGCCCGAAGTTGAGGCGGTTGTTAATAAATTGCACGAAATAATTATCGAAGATGAACGCAAAAACCCCGATAATCCTGTTTCTATCGGTATAATTTCACCTTTCAGAGCACAGGTTGAACAGTTGAAATCTTCCGTGTCAAAGGTTTTGTCCGATTATATGCTTAAAAAACATCAGGTTGAAATCGGTACGGCACATACATTCCAAGGTGATGAACGTGATATTATATTGATGTCGTGGGCATTTGCCGACAACAGTCATCCTCAAAGCGTTACGTTCTTGCAGATGCCGAATTTGTTTAACGTTGCCATCACTCGTGCAAGATACAAGGCTATAAATTTTGTTTCACGTAATATTTTGAATTTGCCCGAGGGGCATTTCAGAAACTACGTTTCGTACATCAAAGAGTATCAGAACAGGCAGCAGGCAATAGAAAATCTGCAAATAGACGAAAACGAGTACAAAAATAATCTTGAACGGGAAATTGCTCAACAAATTCGCGATTTAGGACATACCGTCAAAGCAGGATGTGAGATTGCGGGCTTGAAGGCGGATTTGCTCGTTGATGAGAAATTTATTATTGAAGTTGACGGTGTTGAAGATAAAATAAAATCGTCTGTTTCAAATATGAAAAAGCAGTCAATATTGGAACGCTGCGGGTATAAGGTTAAACGTATAACCTACCGCGAGTGGCAATATTCATCGAGTGCTTGCCTTGAAAGAGTTTTGGCGGAAGAATAGTTTAAAACAATTTATATTTTTCCCCGCCGTTTTTTATTCTCGGTGATATGCTTGTGTAAGTATATTGCCGGATTTCGTCTGCGTGTCCTGATTTTTTGATGAATTTTTGTATAAAATTATAAACCGTCATTTCATCTTCTTTTGGCACGTATATGGGCGAAAGCGTCAGTGAAATGATTTCGGGGCGGATATTTTTGCGCACAAGTGTTTTGAGCATTTTATTTGCTTGAATTTTTATCCCCAAAGGAGTTCTGTCATTTTTAAAATCTTCCGTTGTGTCGTAGCCGGAGTTTGATAAATAATCAAAATCTATGCTTAATATGACGTTTTTATCTTTAAAATCCGGCAAGGATTTTTCGGTACAGGTAATTACTTTAACTTTTCTGTAGGGAGAATTTTTCATGCTCAGTAATTTTTCGTCTTTTGCGGGTAAAAATTCTTTCGTTATGCTGTTTTTGGTATTCACCAAAAAATATTGAACAAAGGGTGTTGAATCAATTTTAGGGTTTATGTTTTCGGGAGGATTTAGCGAATTTCCGTACAAAGCATCGAAATCGTTTTCGTCATCTTTTTGGGTAAAAACTTCTATCATTTTTCCGTCATGGGCTTCTTTTTCGGGCATTACCCAATAAAGTTCTTTTGCTTCGGGGTTTTTGGCAAAATATTCATTAACCCAATCGTAGATGTGAGCGCCTGTTTCGGGGTCTATTTCCATATTCAAATAGATATCACTGTGAGTATCAAAGTTGATAATTGTTTCGGGAATTTCTATTCCTTTTGTTCTTGCGATATTTATTACATCCAATATTTGGTTGTGGTCTGAATTTCCGTCGATTAGTTGAACATTTTGCGTGATTGTTTTTATATTTTCGGATTCGCTTGAGACGGTTAAAATTATGTATATCACAGGAATTATAAGGATTAACAACAATGTGAAATATATTGATAACAACTTTTTCATTTCAAATACCCCTTTAATAATTTAGCATTTATATTTTACATTTACAAGAAGTATTTTTAGTATAAGATTAATAATAAATTAGCGAAATATAAAAAGGAAGCGAATGAAAAAAGTTTACATAGAGACAATGGGCTGCCAGATGAACAAATCGGATACCGAAAGAATGCTCGGTATGTTGTCGAATTTCGGATATGAAGAAGTTTTAGAACCTAAGAAAGCGGATTTGTTGATGGTAAACACATGTTCAATAAGGCAATTGAGCGAAAACAAAGCGTACAGCTTAACAGGTGCATGGGGAAAATGGAAAAAATCCCGACCCGAATTAAAAATAGGTTTTTGCGGATGTGTAGCCCAGCAAAAAGCCGAACAAATATTTAAGCGCGCGCCTTATGTGGATTTTATTTTGGGAACGCATAAAATTTATTCTCTGCCGGAAATTATAAAAGCCGTAAATAACGGGCAAAAGGTTTGCGAGTGTGAAGAAACTCACAAAACAGAAGACGAAAAAGCGGTTCAATACAATATTAACCGTGTTAAATCCGTTAATGCGTGGATTCCGATAACAGAGGGGTGTAACAATTTTTGCACATACT
>CANQSZ010000029.1 GCA_947626645.1 Candidatus Gastranaerophilales bacterium | reverse complement strand
CTTTTCAAAACGTTCACGAAGAGGAGGAACAGCTTTATCAATAAACTCTAAAATCGTATTTGCAATCAAGGGCGGAGCAATTTTTGCACTTCTTGCAAGCGATGAAACATTGACCGCAAAATCACCAAATTCTGGGTTTTTAGGCTTTTCAACGATTAATGAACCTTTTTCATAATTTTCCATCTGCCCCAATTTGTTAGACTTTACCGCCTCAATTACCGCGGTTTCAACCTTATTTAGAAAATAATCTTTAAACATAATAACCTCATTCATACAAGTATTATAATCATTATAATACAAACAAGGTAAACATAGCGTTTAGCTTGGAATAAAAATTATTCAGTTAAAAATCATATTCGGGAATTTCGAATTTTTCGTTATTGGCATCTTTTGCGACAAACATCAAATAATAATACATCGCCTTGTCTTTTGTAGCATCATAGAAATTATCGGGGATTAAAGACTTGTGGAAGTAAGTTCTTTCGCCCGAATAATTGGCAAGAACGGAAGCATAACGCTCAATTTCGGCTTTATTAGAACCTCCGCCATAGGCTTTTGTTTTAGCATCTGTTCCCGATGGTCGTATTTCGATATATTTATCGTCAAATTCAAGATACGTGCCGTCTCCCACAAATTTTACGTTCTTTAAGTTGTCAAAATTTAAATCGTAAGTGAAAAATCTTTCATTTAAGGCTTCTTTAATATCCGAAACGGAAATCAAATTTTCTTTTAAAGCGATTGCCAAAGACAAATAGAACAAATCGTTTTTCGTTCTGATATCTTCCCCTTTAAGTTTATCTTGTTTAAGTTTATCAATATCGGGTTCGGATTCGTTGTAATAAGAAATATCAACTCTTGTATCAAAACGTCCGACAATCTTGTTTATATTGAAAACATTAGACAAATATTGCGAAAGGGATACATTCAACGCATCCAATTGAGAAACCAAAGCGGATGCGGCAATAATCGCTTCGGTCGCACTTTTTTCTCTCATAGCAACAGCAAAGCGCCCATGTTGAGATTTAATTAAATCCTCAGTACCCAAAATCATACCGCCGGATTCTTCACCCGCAAACAACAATCTCGGGTTTACACCCAAATCAACGGTGTTTCCGAATACATCATCAATAATTACGGGCGAATCGGGATTGTTTTTAAGTTGAAGTTCAACTTTTTTCATAACGTTTGCAATTTCTTTAAATCCGACCGGAACATTAATCACATTGACGTTATTATATTTAGCCCACTCATCCCAAGAAAGTGCGGATGCCGTGGTTTTGATAATAAATCTGGGGTGATTTTCCCACAAATTAATATCTTTCAATTGATTAGCCCAAAAGTTCATAATCATAAGGAAAGATTGATTTGCGGTAAATACGGTGAGTACAACTTCATCACTGAGCTGAACAAAATCGATACCGAGTTTTTTCAATTCCGGAATCCTGTTCGCCGATTCGGTTTGAGTAATTGTAAGCCTGTCATGGTCGGGGTCGGTAATCAGAACAACCGTACCGACAGGATAATTTTTGAGTTTTTCGTGGTAGTTAAGAGTATTTATGACAGGGAAGAATTTTGAACCGTCTTTTCTTGTAACCAATACCGTTGCATCAACGGAATAATCGTAAAACGCGCAATCCCCTTCGGGGGTAACACCGTATTTTCCGATTGAATGGAAAAACGGGTCTTCTTCAATGTTGAACCAGTCGAATTTATCGGATATATCAAGTTTTTTCAATACTCTTGATAAAGTTCTGTAAGCGGAGCCGCCGACGTTTTCAATGATGATTTTGGAATGAAAACCCTTTATTAAATCAAGATTGACGGGTTGTGCGATACCGGATTTTAAATATTCAACATACAAATCAACACCATCATCAATAAATTTCATAGCGTTTTCGTTTATAAGCGGGTTATCGGCGGCTGAGATTTGGATTTCATAAGAGCCGTATTCCAAAGTTTTATCAAAAATTTCACGAATTTTTTTAACAAATTCCATGGATTCTTCGGGTAAATATTGGCTGCCCTGACAATTCAAATCTTTTGTAGCGTTTTTAACGGAAATTCCATGGCTTGATGTGATATATTCGCCTCCCAATAAATCCAATTTAAAAGCCAAAAAAGATGCAAGCCAAATCGGAATAGTTTTTTTGCCGACAGGTACAATCGTTTCAATTCCTTGCGCTGCTTGTATTCTTGTAATTGCATCAAGAAACAGGGAAGAATTATAACGAACTTCGCAACCTGCAATTTTTACGATTTTCTTATCGGGATATTTTTCCTTTGCAACAATCGCCTTGGCTAAAGTTGCAAGAACAATTCCCACTAAGTTTATCGGAAACCTTGTATCTTGCGGGTATAAAATATTTTGAGGACCTCTGATGCCTGCTGTGGAAACTTTTGCCTCTTTTTCATAATTTTCAAACCATTCTTCAAGATTAAGTCCGTTGGGGTTGGAAACTTTATCGTAAGGTTTAAGATGTTCAGCACGAAGTACAAAACTAAATTCGCCTTTATTGTCAAAATCCATCAAGTTTAGCGCTTTGACATAATCGGGTGTGTTATCATATACGCTTTGAAATAATTCGTTTTCTAATTCATTATCCGATTTTTTTAACTGAAACATACAAACCTCTCTTTTTTGAATGATAATACCTATGATACTACAAAAATAAATTAATAGGTAGATTATTAACATTTTTAATGTATAATGTACTTGAATTGGAGAGGAAATATATGACCCGTAAAAAAAAGCAATACACAAAAAAAACGTCATCACAATATAATATATGGAGAACTATATTTCAGCTTATCGTATGCAAAATAGGATATATGGTCAGATTAAAATTTGTTTATCGAATGGAAGTACACGGACTTGAAAATATCCCCAAAGATAACAAATACATAATATGTCCAAACCATTTATCAACGCTTGATCCGCCGGTAATATGCGCGGTAATGCCAAGACGTGTTGCATTTATGGCAAAGAAAGAGTTGTTTGATATTCCGTTTTTAAGATGGTGGATAGATTGGCTCGGTGCTTTTGCCGTAAACAGAGAAAGTCTCGGACCATCAACAATAAAAACCGCACAGAATATTAAAGATTCACATTGGGTCTTGGGAATGTTTCCGCAAGGAACAAGGGGAATCCCCGGAGAAATCAGAGGGGTAAACAAAGGTTTTGCCGGACTTGCAAGGCTTACAAAGTGTAATGTCTTACCGGTAGGTCTTATCGGAACAAACGAAGTCAAAAGATTACCTTTCACCGGAAAAATTATAGTTAACATCGGGGAAGTAATTCCCTACGACAAAAATCCCGAAATAGTAAAAGATAAATGGATTAACCAAATTCAAAAATTAACGGGATTCAAATACATAGAAGATGAACAGGAAGTACTAAGCGGAGGTAAAAAATAAGTGGCAAAAGAAGTCAGAAATTTTAACCGAAGATATGCAAAAGAATACAACATTTTCAGAACAATTTTTTACATGAGTTTTCTCTCAATTGTAGTGTTTAATTTTTTCAACATATTTTACAACTACAAGATAATCGGTCGAAAAAACATACCGCCAAACAAAGCCAAAGCAGGCAAATACATATATGCGGCAAACCACGTATCAATATTTGACCCGACAATGGTTGCAATGGCAGCATACTGCCCCATTGCATTTATGGCAAAAAAAGAGTTGTTTGAACCGGGAGAAAAACTCGGATGGCTTGTAAAAAGGCTCGGAGCGTTTGCCGTTGACCGTACCAAACCCGAAATTGCAACATTTAAAACCGTAAAAGATATTGTAAGCACAAGTTGGTCATTGGGAATTTTCCCGCAAGGAGGAACCAGACCCTACGGCAAACTTGAAGATATTAAAAAAGGGTTTGTTGCTATCGCCAAAAACGCTAAAGCAGATATTGTTCCCATCGCAATCGCCGATTGGGACGGCTACCCCAAACTTCGCCCTTTTACAAGAAGAAACGTAACAATTAAAGTCGGTATTCCAATCTCTCACGAACTTCCGGAAGATGAAATAATTTACGAATGGTGCAATCAAATTTCGCGGATGGCTGATTACGAAAACTGTGCAAAGATTCCCGAATCTTACAAAAACCGCGAAACAAATTCGGCTCAGGAAATTCAAAAAGTTTAAAAGATAATAAGTATAAAAACAAAGCCCCTTTATCAGGGGCTTTATTTAAAGAAAGGAAATCATTTTACCGTTTTTGCTTATTTTTTAGCAGTTTCTTCGGGAGCATTAAGTCTTTCTAAAGCGATTTTTGCCGAATCCGAAACTATATTTTCCTGATCATTCTTAGCAACGTTAAATACCGTTTCTAAGTCTTTTTTATAGTCAGGGCATTGCAGATAGCTCAATGCGTCAATTGCAGATGATCTTACAATCGGGTTGGAATTGTTCTTCAACTGGTCAACAAGCAATGCCGCATTCGGTAATTCCGTTAAAGGTACGGTCGTACCGGACAATTTTTTAACTTCGTCAGCGTATAACTTCTGCATTATAGCCGTTGTGAACAATGCAAAACTCTTATTGCGTTCTGCCTGTTCTTTCGGTGTAATTGTATTTGCTAAAGTTTTTTCCTGTTCGGTTACTTCTTTGTTAGCAATAACTTTTTCTCTTGCAGCATTTTGCTCTGCCGTAGGACCTGCTAATTTAGAAGAATCGAAGTTGATGATATTAGCTAAAGCATCGAATACTTTTGTATCAACAAGTTCGGTTGCTTTTTCGGGTTCATTTTTAACTAAATCTGCGATTTGTTCCATAGTAGCAGCTTGAACATCGAAATCATCATTAGCAAGTTTTGCAATGAATGAATTTAAATCAACTGCCGGAGAAACCTGTTCCGGGGGAACTACTTTCGGTTTATATTCATTTTCAACCGGTTTAGCATCAGCAGGTTTTACTTCCTGAGCGGGAACTTGAGCTGCCTCATCGGGTTTTGAAACCGTAACCGGAATGGGCTGAGGATTAGATACGATAACCGGAACCGGCTGAGGAACATTTATATTCTGTTGATTAACAACCGGAGTCTGAGGTACAACCGGTGCCTGAGGTGCTGCCGGAACTTGTTCTACAGGTTGCGGAGCAACAGGAGGTTGTGCAACAGGTTGTTCGGGAATCGGTTGAGGACAAGGCATCGGCATTGTCGGAATATATACCGGCTGAGGCAGCTGCTGCTGAGCTGTCGGATATGTATAAATCGGTGCCTGCGGGTATGTATAATACGGCATTGTCGGTTGCGCATATTGAGGATTGTATTGCGTTTGTCCGCAAGGTGCGCCCGCAGTCGGGTTGTTAATTTCTATTTTTACAGCATTATAATTCGGCTGTGCTGTCGGCATACATGCCGGTTGTACCGGATAAGGATTTATCGGGGCTGTTGGTACTATTGGAATTTGGTTCATTTCTTCTACTTCCTTTCTTTAACAAAAATGAGTCTATTACAATTCTAACTTTTAAATGCTCGTAAAGGAAAAAAATTGCTAAAATTTTGAATTATTTTAATAAAACTTTACAATTAAACTAAAAAATCAAGATATACGTGGCTTTCCGAGGTTGAGAGCTGTGGGATGGTTACATAATGGAAAGAAGAAAATTTTTATGTTAAAATTATAGATACATGGGATATTTTAACACTTAAAACACAGATATAGTTGAGGATACAAATGAAAATAGACAAGACAAAAACAAGTTCTATAAGAAAAGCATTTGGAAAAGCATTAGCTCAAATCGGAGAGCAAAATGAAAAAATAGTTGTCATGGATGCGGATTTGTCATGCTCAACGCAAACAAAAATATTTGCTGATAAATTTCCGGACAGATTTTTCAACTGCGGGATAGCAGAGCAGGATATGGCAGCAACGGCTGCCGGCTTGGCATCGGAAGGGAAAATTCCGTTTATATCAAGTTTTGCCATGTTTGCAACAGGCAGAGCATACGACCAAATCCGTAACGGTATTTGCTACAACGATTACAACGTAAAAATTATCGGAACTCATGGAGGAATTACCGTTGGAGAAGACGGCGCCACTCATCAGGCATTGGAAGATATAGCACTTATGAGAAATATACCCTCTATGACCGTTATAGTTCCGGCTGATTCTGTTGAATGCGAAGAAGTTATTAAATATGCGGCATTGCATGAAGGCTCGATGTACATAAGAATTTCAAGATCAAATGTCGCGGATATTTACGATGAACACTATCACTTTAATATACATAAGGCAGTGGTCTTGGAAGAAGGAAAAGATGTAACGGTATTCACAAACGGCGAGACCGTTGCGGAAGTTTTAGAAGCCGCAGAAGAATTAAAAAAAGAAAATATATCCGTTGAGGTTATAAATGTTCCCGTAGTAAAGCCATTGGATATTGAAACGGTAGTTCAAAGCGTAAGAAAGACCAAATTGGCAATAACGGTTGAAAACCATTCAATAATCGGCGGGCTTGGAAGTGCGATTTGTGAAGCGACGGCTGAAAATTATCCGGTAAAAGTTCACAGAATCGGGATAAACGATGAGTTCGGACAGAGCGGAAAATCCTCCGAACTTATGGAATACTACGGATTAGATTCAAAAAATCTTAAAAAAAGAATACTTTCTATATTAAATAAAGAACAAGGAAACAGGTAATGATAACATTTCAAAATGTAACAAAAAGATATAAAAACGACCATTACGCGCTAAAAAATGTAAGTCTTGAGATACGTTCGGGCGAATTTGTCTTTGTCGTGGGAGCATCAGGTGCGGGGAAATCAACGCTTATGAAACTTTTATACAGCGAAGAAAAACCCACGAGCGGAATTGTATCAATAGGCGGTATAAATATTGCAAATTTAACCAACGACAAAATCCCAAACTTAAGAAGATGTATGGGGATAGTATTTCAGGATTATAAACTGTTACAAAACCAGACGGTCTATGATAATGTGGCATACGTTATCAGAACGCTGGGGATAAGCAGCAAGGAAATCAATGCACGGGTAAACGGTGCATTAAAGATAGTAGGATTGCACGAAAAAATGAGAGCAACACCGGCAGAATTATCCGGCGGCGAGCAGCAAAGAGTAGGGATTGCCAGAGCAATAGTAAACGGTCCTCCGCTTTTAATTGCCGATGAGCCGACAGGGAATTTAGACCCGAAAAACTCCATGGAAATCATGCAAATATTGGATCAAATTAATCAAAGGGGTATTACCGTGATTGTATCCACCCACGACAATGCGATGGTTGATTATTTCAGAAAACGTGTAATCAAACTTGACCAAGGGGAGATAGTAAGCGACATACAAGCAGGTACTTATGAGTAAAAATTTAAAATCTGACGTAAAAAAACACATACCAAAAGATTGGTTATGCGAATTAAGAATATTATACAGACTGTTAAAAGAGACATGCAACGATATAAAAAGAACAGGATGGGTCAATATAGTTATTATTACTACTATGGCGGCAATCTTGTTGATTTTCGGGTCATGCTTCAGAACGGCATTATCAATATCGGCATTTTCAAAAGAGCTTGGAAACGCGCTTGAAATATCGGTTTACTTGAAAGACAGTACCGATGCAAGGGAAGCAAAATCCGAAATTAAAAGGTTAGACCACGTGGAAGAAATAACTATTATACCCAAAAGCGATTCGTGGTCGAAATTGAAAAACGAAATGAGCTTGCCAGACATTGACAATCCGCTTCCCGACACATTGCATGTTAAAGTCGATAACCCCGAAAACTTGCAAGAGGTCTTTGATAACATTAAACAGATAAAATCCGTTATGGATATGAGCTATGCCAAAGATTTAGCAACAAAAATAGAGCTTGTTAACCACGTCGTCAAAACCATAACACTTGTTGTAATAGGTATTATGGGACTTTTGACAATCACAATCATAAACAACACAATACAACTGGTAATTCAATCAAGAAAAGAAGAAATAGAAATTATGAGGTTGATGGGTGTAAGCAACTGGTACATAAGATTTCCGTTCATAATGCAAGGAGCATTTTACGGATTTACGGGGTCTCTGTTGGCACTTGTACCGTTGAATTATGTCCAAAACGGATTGATTAATGTCCATAAATTCTTTATGATACCGTCGCCGTTGTATGCTCAAAATTTGGTAATTTTTGTAATGTTTGGGATGAGTATATTATTTGGTGCGGCAGGAAGTTTCTGGTGCATTAAAAAGCATTTACAGGTATAAATTTTAATGACAAACAACAATAACATACTATTAATTACTGATGATGAACAAGTCGCCAAAACCATACCGGCTAAACTGTCCCTGCTCAGACTAAACGACAAAATCACCGTCTGTAACAGTTCGGAATTTAAAAAAAATATCGATAACTCGCTATATCAAACAATCATTCTTCATGAAATTCAAAACAGTAATGACACAACCCTAAGAATGATTAATACCGTAAAAGAATTGAAAAAAGACACCGAAATTATACTTCTTGTCAACGAATTAAACCCCGAATTTATACTGGAAGCCTATGATTGCGGAATTTACGACTATTTAACCTGCGATGCCGACGGATACGAACTGTTGATTAAAACTGTTAACTGCTTTAAACTGCGTACCTTAAAAACAATCGCCCGAAGAAACGAGAAATTTATTTATCGTCTGGGGGTTTTGGATGAAAAAACAAACTTGTACAAATACAATCAACTCAAAGAATTTTTTGACGATATTTCCGATGATTTGCGAATCCAAAACGGTGTTTTGGCTATTGTTACACTTGATGAAAACATTAAAACAAAAATCTCTACCAACAGACTTGCAATAACAATAAAAAATAATTTAAGAGGCGAAGACATAATCGCATCGGCTCGAGGCGGGAAATTTTACCTTATTCTTGCAAATATTGACACCGACGGAACAAAATCCGTTATTGCAAAAATTCAGGACAAAATGGGAAAAGATTTTAAAATTTATGCCGGCATATCGAAAATAGGAATCCGCTCGTTTGAAACGGTTGAAAAAGATGCACTCGACAGCCTGACCTCAGCCGTTCAAAACGATGTAATGTGTGCTTGTTTATCTGATGAGCCGGCAGGCATAAATTCTTGGCTTGACGATGATATTCCTTCTGTGTCAAAAGATTTCAAACTGTTCAAAATCGCATTCACAAACAAGATGAAAAATGTTATTACACCCGCATTTTACAGATTTGAAAAAGAATGCGAAACAAAATTGGTAAATACTTTCGTGAGCCAATACACAAACAACGTTGAAAGCGTGTTCAGCCTTAAAAACGAAAACCTTCACAGTGAATTGGTTTTGAGATTTAACGGTTACGCAAAATTTAAAATAGAAATCAATCATAGCGGTCTAAACAGTGCGGAAAATACCAAAATGGAAATTCCGCTGAGCCATTTGACCGATAAAGAATTGAATAAACTTCTGAACCGCTTACGAACCGAATATAAACAGTACGCGTTTGAAAAAGAGGAATAATAATGTTAAATATAGAAAACAGTCTGGTTGTAATAATTGACGTGCAAGTTAAACTTGCAGCCGCGACAAAATACGGGTCGGAAACGGTAATAAACACGGCAAAACTTGCAAAAGCCGCAAATATTTTATCCGTGCCGATTATCGTAACAGAACAGTACCCCGCAGGACTCGAGCACACAGTTGAGGAGGTTAAAAACGTACTTACGGAGAGTAATTTTATCACCGAAAAAACTTCATTTTGTGCAGCCGATGAAGCGGAATTTGCCGATAAAATTAAAAATAGCGGTAAAAAACAAATAGTAATTTGCGGAATAGAAACTCATATATGCGTTTTGCAAACTGCCGTTGAGTTGTTAAATCAAGGGTTTGAGGTATTTGTAGTCAAAAACTGCTGCGCAAGCCGTAAAAAAGAAGACTACAAATGCGGACTTGAACTTTTAAAACAGTACGGTGCTAAAATAACCAACCTTGAAATAACCCTGTTTGAATGGCTTAAAACCTCGAAGCACCCTGATTTTAAAGAAATTCAAGCACTGATAAAATAGACTTTAAGGGTTTAATATCACCATTTCACAGTTTTTGCAATCAAATTTGAGCGGATATTTTTTACCTTTGTCGTCTGTTAAAAACAAATTTTTGCACGGTTTATTACATAAATTTGCGGCAAATTTTAGACAATGTTTGGTACGCATTAATTCTATTCCTTTGGAGATTTCGGGCGACACTTCCAATGCAGGCTCGCTGACTGTAGTTTGACAGTTTTCATAAAAAGATTTTGCCTCGGAATTTGAAATATTTGCTCTGTAATCAACTTTGGCGGTCGGGAATTTACTGTATTTAATAGGTTTTTGAGAACTTGCGCGGAAATTGCTTAATCTTTCTTTACTTAACAAATTTAATATATTACGTCTTAATTCATTGATATTTGATACGGGCAAAAACGGAATTATATCATCTTCAATAGTTGTTGAAACGGTATAATAATCACTGTTTCCGGTTTTTGATAATTGATTTATAAACATTTGTTTAGTTTTGTTAAGGTCTTTTGGAGTATCACCCGAAAAAATCTTAACCGAAGCTATATTATTATCTTCGTCTGTTGCGGTTATAACACCGTTTTTGATAACAAAAGATACCCCGATTTTTCTGACGGTTTTGGTATTTGTAAGTATTTTGTCAAACTTGGCATCAAAATTACGATACAAAACTAATCCCGCGGATAAACCGTCCATTTTATTGGGATATACCTTAGAGCCGTCGGTTTTATTAACAAGAAATCCTTTAATTTCGCCCGAAGATATAAAACAAATACCGTCTTGCGGGTTTAATTGCGCGTCAATTTCAAAATAATTACGACCGACTTTTTTGATTTTTCCTATTTTTTCACCTCTTGATTTTGGAGATAGGAAGTTGAAACATTGTGAACGATTGTTAAGAAAATAATCACTGTAACCTCGGTTAAAGGTTTTGTAAACATCGGGTTCAAAATCGGCAAAAACCTTACCCGACGATGTTCTTGAACAATATTTATTTAATAAATTATTATAAAATAAGACAACATTTTTGACATAATTTTCGTCTTTCAAACGTCCTTCGATTTTAAAAGATTTTACCCCGCAATTAATAAGTTTTTCAATACTTTCAGACGCATTAAAATCTTTTAAACAGAGTAAATATTTATCTTTTAAAATAACTTTGCCGGATTCATCAATTAAAGAATATTTTTTGCGGCAAGGCTGAGCGCATTCGCCTCTGTTAGCAGAGCGGCCGCCGTTAGCGTAAGACATATAGCACTGACCGCTATAGCAAACGCACAACGCACCATGGATAAACGTTTCAATATCGCAAGAAACATTTTTACATATTTCGGCTATTTTATCCAAAGACAGTTCGCGTGCTAAGATTACACGAGAAACACCGGTTTCATCAAAAAATTTTACCTTTTCCAACGTTCTGTTGTCGCATTGGGTACTGGCATGAATTTCGATTGGCGGCAATTTATTTTGAACCGCGGCGTTTAGGATACCGAAATCCTGAATAATAATGGCATCAACCCCAATATTATACAGGTTTTTGATAAGATTAATCGCATCGGATAATTCCGAATCATTAAGAATTGTATTAATAGTAACGTGAATTTTCACATAAAATTTGTGAGCATAATCAACGAGTGTTTTAATGTCCTCGAGGGAATTTGGGGCATTTTTTCTTGCACCAAAATCAGTCGCGCCGATATAAATTGCGTCCGCACCACTATTAATTGCAGCCATTGCCGTTTTTAAATTTTTTGCCGGAGCCAATAATTCTACCTTTTTCATATAGGTATTTTATAACAAAATTTTGAATATATCGTAATAATTCTGATAAATTTTACAATTAATGATAAAATACAAAAGAGGTAAAAATGAAAATCGCACTAATAAACCATGGATGTGCCAAAAATCTGGTAGATGCCGAGTTAATGCTTGGTATATTGGATAAAAACGGATACGAGATTACGCTCGATGAAAACGATGCGGACATAGTCATTATCAACACATGTTCATTTATCCATGATGCCGAAAAAGAATGCGTAAAAAGCATACTTGAAATTGCACAGACGGGCAAAAAAGTGATAGTAACGGGTTGTTTACCGCAAAAGCACAACCGAGACTTAAAAGATGCGATACCCGAAATATCGGCAATGATTGGGACATCAAACCTCAAAGATATCGTAAGGGTTGTAAAAGAAATCGAAAACGACGGCAAATACACCTCAATAATAGACGAAAGCCCAAAATACATCTACCCCGAAACCGTAACAAGGCAGCAAATAACTGTTGGTGCAAGTTCATACATAAAAATTGCAGAAGGATGCAATTACGAATGCGGATACTGTATAATCCCGAAACTCAGGGGCAAATACGTTTCAAGACCTATTGAAAACGTGGTAAAAGAGGCAAAAGAATTGGCAAATAAGGGAGTAACAGAAATCGTACTCATAGCGCAAGACACTTCCTCTTACGGAATTGATTTATACGGCAAACAAGCCTTGCCGGAACTGTTAACCGAATTGAACAAAATCGAAAACATTTCGTGGATAAGGGTTATGTACGCATACCCGACACAAATGACGGATGAGTTGCTTGATGCAATAAAAAATCTTGATAAGGTAGTAAAGTATATAGACATACCTTTGCAGCATTCTAATCCGCAGGTGCTAAAATCCATGCGCAGACCTGTATTGGATTACAGAAAACTTATTGAAAAAATCAGAAGAAAAATTCCCGATGTTACGATAAGGACATCGCTTATCGTAGGATACCCCGGGGAAACGGAAGAACAATTTGAAGATTTGTATAGTTTTGTTAAAGATGTTAAGTTTGACAGAATGGGAGCGTTTGAATATTCAAGGGAGAAAAACACTTATTCTGACACGCTTAAGGGGCATATCTCATCAAAAATTAAAAGAGAACGAAAAGATAAATTAATGAAATTGCAGCAAAAAATTTCATTAGAAAACAACAGAAAATATATTAATACAGACCTAAATTGTATCGTAGAGGGATATACTGATAAAGGTACGGTTATATTGCGGTCTGAACACGATGCACCGGAAATTGACGGATTTGTCTATGCAACATCAACAAAAGAAGTAATCCCCGGAGACATTGAATCAGTGAGAATATTAAAAGCTGACGAATACGATTTATTTGGTATAATAAATTAAAACGAAAAACACACAAGAAACGAGGAAATATGGAATATATAGAAAACAAGGAACTGGAAGAAAAAGAGGTCAAGGGCATATTTACCGATATGTTGAAATATGCGCCTTCAAAATTATGCGGAATGCTCGGAAACGTAATAACCGTACCTATTTACACGAGTTTATTCACCACAGAGCAGTACGGACTTTACACAATATCGATTGCGATGCTTTCATTCCTTTGCATAATCTTTTCAGACTGGGTAGGAATGTCGGGGTTAAGATTTTTCAGACATCACCAGTTATCGGAAGATTTGCCCAAATATCTTTCAACGTTGGTAACAATATTGGTTATCAACATGATTTTGATGTTTGGAATTTCGTTTTTATTCAAAGACAACTTGTATAACTTTTTCCACGTACCGTTTAAATATTTCCTGTCGGTGTTGATACTAATTATACCTGTTGCCGTCAGGGCTTTGTTGTCGCAATTATTAAGAGCGCAGTTAAAATCGATTTCATACACAATTACCACAATTTTAAACCAATTTGCGACGATATTTCTTGCAGTATTTTTCGCAAAATTCTTCAACCTCGGAGCAGCATCAATCCTGCTTGGTATGGGTGTTTCAATCTCGTTAATTGACATTTTATTACTTTATCAAAGCGAAATATTAAAAGTATTCAAATTTCAAAAAATCGAATGGAAATTCATTGTACCCATTATGAAATACGGAATACCGATAGCCGCAACCTCATTAAGCGCGTGGATAATAACGCAGAGCAACAAATTCATAATGAACAGTATAAGCGGATTTTCAAAAGCGGCATTGGTAGGTGTGGGGTACGGATTAACTCTGCCAATATTGATGACACTGTTTGCGATGATAACGGTAGCCGCAGTGCCCAGAATTATCAACCTTTACGAGGCAAAAGTCGATGTAAGACATATTATATCAAGATTTTTGGGGTATTATATTCTTGTATCTCTACCGATAATTACCGTAATGTCAATCTATAGCGTAGAATACACCCGCTTGTTTGCTAATTCAAAATTCTATGAAGCGAGCGTACTTGTTCCGTTTTTCGCATTCGGAGTGTTTTTCCTGTCAATGACAGACTACACCACATTGCAATACCATTTGGCAAACAAAACTCATATCGAATTTATATGCAAACTAATCTCCGGAATCATCGGAATAATTCTCAATATCATACTTATACCCCAAATGGGTCTAATCGGTGTAGGAGTGGCAACATTGGGTGCAAATTTCTTGTACCTTCTTTTGACGCTTATAATTGTACTGCCTAATTTGAATTTAAAATTCCCGCAATATACGGTATTAAAAATGATACTATCATCACTGCCGGCGGTGGGGTTATATTATTTGTTAAAAATTAAATCCGGAATTATCCCCGAAGGAGCGGAAATGTTGTTGCTGTTAGCGGCTTTTTACGCAATGTACTACCTTACTTCCAAAAAAATTATACTATCACATGATTAACAAAACTTAATATTTGGACAAATATTAGCAATTTTCATTCTTCATAAACGTTTATTATATATGTAATAGTATTGAGGCATGTTGCTTAAAAAAAAGTAATAAAAAAGGATTTTTCTAAGCTATCTTGCTAAAATGACTATAACCGGATTACAAAAAATACATCTATGTAAATGTATGAGAGGTATGACTATGACTAACAGCACTAAAAGAAGAAACAGAAAGATTGCGGCAATGTTGACGGCGTTATTTATCGCGCAACAGTCAATGCTATTGTCCGTTATGGCTACGAACATCACAGGTGTTCAAGGGCAAAACGGAGTGTACAACATTGAACATCAAACCAAAAGCGGTAATATCGGGTTCAGGTCTTACGATAACTTTGAACTCTCACAAGGAGATATTGCCAATTTGCAGTTTAAAGATATACAAACTTTTGTTAACATGGTGCAAAACGGTATCAAAATCGACGGTATCGTTAACACCATGAAAGATAGTAACTTCTACAACGGTAAAGCCGTTTTCGTTTCTCCTAACGGTATGGTTGTCGGTGCTTCAGGCGTTCTTAACGTCGGTTCTTTAGGAGTTTATACACCTACGCAATCTAATTTTGATGCTTTGAAAGCTGACCAATCCGAATTGGGGCTTAAATATTTATTTGTTTCAGATTCCGGTGCAAATGTTACGATTGACGGTAAAGTATTGGCAGCCGGAGATATTGACATCGATAGCGGCGGTAAAGTTGCTATCGGTAATACAGGTGCTTTAGTCGGCGGTATTAACGAAAGTAAAATGACTGAAATTACTAAGAATAATGCCGAGACACTTTTTAACCAATTAGTTAACACAGGAACTACAATTAACAAAAACCAAGAATTTGTAAGTAACAATTACGGACAAATTACCATAACTTCTGCTCGCGGTATCGA
>CANQSZ010000028.1 GCA_947626645.1 Candidatus Gastranaerophilales bacterium | reverse complement strand
TATTGCTCACTAGAGACATTTATGAGTATAGTTACAAATAAAATTATATGGTTATCACATTCTAGAAATACTAATGATAAAACAGAATGTTTATTGGCATTAGAACATATAATCAATGTTTTAGAAAATTATTGCCACAATAAAAAGTATGATAAATTATTAGATGAAATAATAGATGATACAAAAACAATTGTAGATTTCCCGTACATATTTTGTTGTAGCAAAGAAAAAGATTTATTGAGCCAATGGAATAAATATGGAGATGATGGTAAAGGTATTGCTATAGGTTTTGACATCAATTGCATTCCACATATTGATGTATTAGGTAAAGGTGATTTTACAAATAATCTTATTATAGATGAAATCAACTATAATATGAAAGGACTTGATGAAATAATAATAAAGTCTATAAAAATAATACCACTTTTACGCAAAAAAGGATTAAAAAATAACAAAATAAAAAATAGAATTATAGAATTTTACAAAATGCTTTCTACATTTATAAAAGACAAAGGATTCAAAGAAGAAAAAGAGGTAAGATTTGCATTTAAAGCATGTTATGCACATTTGTTAAGATCTTTAAATAGTGATTTTAATGTTAATTGTTCAAAACATCCCAAAATTAAATTCAAGATAAGTGATAATAATATAATTTCCTATTTTGAACAGAATTTTGACGCAAATGCAATAAAAGAAATTGTCCTTGGACCTAAATGTGAAGTTAATTTAAATCAATTAACATTATTCTTAAGTGAATATTTGCCCGAAGTAAGACGAAAAAATAAAATATTAAAGTCGAATATTCCTTATACATAATTATTTAAGACTTCCAATTTAGGGATAGATAAATTCAAATTGGACTTAGCTATTGCTTAGTATTTACAGATAAACTTGGAACTTTTGATAAAATTTTGTTACTTTTCAGACCATCAAAAGACCGTTCTGACCGTTTTGGAATTGAGATAATCAAACGACTTCCGACCTGCTAGAATTTAGTATTACAGGGCATATATACAAAATAAGTGTTAAAAAACTTCCGACCAAAACGGATTTTAAATATACATTTTTATTGTTTATATGGCAAAGACACCAATTTAAAAATCGATAAGATTGTTTATGACATAGAGTTTGAGTTGATAAAAGATAGAGAGGTGAAAAATAATAGCTAAATAGTTAATAAATGAACTTATACTATATCATACAAATTCATTTTATTTTAATCACTATCAAATATGAGGGGCGGGCTAATAGGGGGCTACGCAATAAAAAAGACTTTTAGCAAAAAACTAAAAGCCTTTATATAATTGGTTGCGGGAGCTGGATTTGAACCAACGACCTTCGGGTTATGAGCCCGACGAGCTACCAGACTGCTCCATCCCGCGGTATTTAATTGTCATCTTGCGTTTGCCCTGTCCCAGTCCGATGTCCGAACTTTCCTCGCCTTAAAAGACTCTTAGTCTTTCTCATCGGCAGAGTATCTTGCAATATTTAATTTTCATTTTGCGTTTGCCCTGTCTCTGTTCGATACCCGAACTTTCTTCTCCTCGAAAGACACTTAGTCTTTCTCGTCAGCAGAGTATCACGCGGTATTTAATTTTCATGTTTGCCTTGCCTTTGTCTTGCGTTTATTTTATCGCAATACCGATTTTATCTTGTGCAGTTTTTTGCTTATCCTGACGCGACCTTGTGTGGTACTAGGCAAACCTCACTTCTAAATTATTAAACGCTAAAAACTAAAAATCAACCCCCGCAATCTGAACTCTCGTTTTGTAAATTTTTGTTGCATTTCGGGCAAAAAAATTTTTTACGCGGTTTATACCTCTCAAAGCAAATTTATGAAATTTTTGCGCCAACTTGCATTATTTCATAACATGTCTTACAATCTTAAAGTCGATTCCGGCATTAGGTCTTAGCAGTGAAAGGAGTTTTACACAATGGCTATATCTAAAATTCACAACATCAAATACGCTCTCGGATTATCAAACGTCAAAATTTCAAAAAAACTTAATTTTTTCCAAAAAGAACAAATCTCAAAATTGCTCCCCGATTTGGAAAAATGTTCCGAAAACAACATGGTTAACATCAAACTATACCCCGCAATCGACAACAACCCGCGTTTAAAAAACAGTTGTGAAATCGGCATGGATATTATTAAAACAAAATTCCTTCCCTCGCCCTCAGCATACGACGGAAATTACCTCTCCCCCGGCACAGAAATTGCTTGGTATCCGATTGAGTGCTCCGAAAAAAATATTATAAATATCTTACATCCGAAAGAAATTTTTAAATGTATCGCCGATACCGCAAAAACTCTTGAAAAATATATCAAAGATAGTAATTGGCTTCCCTTCTAGCCAAATTTTGTCTTCCCTCAAAAAATCGCTATGCTTTTTGAATGGTTTTAACTTGCACTACAAATTCAGTGCATAAATAAACAAATCAGCGACTTTAGCGTTATAAGCTCTGCCGTCGTCTTTTGCAAAAAGTTTTTCCCAATGGCTCTGCGGTGTTCCGTCAGTTGAATACGAAGGATTGCACATCATCAAATGGTGTGTGTTCGTGTCATATCTTAGCGGAAACAAGTCCTCCATCTGCATAAAGCTCGGTAGTTTATCGCTGGGGTATTCATACCCGAAAAGTGCCGCATTTATCCTGTTCAACCTCTGCTCGTAACTCCTTCCCCCTTCATCGTTGTCGTTTGAAATTTCAACTCCGGGGGTATATGTTTTATTGTATTTCAATTTCTGCGACCAGTTTTTTACTTCATCGTAATTATCGGGTTCAATAAATGCGGTGCCTGTTGTCAGCCCGAGGTTTCTGTATCGCTCAAAATCCCCCGTACTTTTTTCACCGATAAAGCTCAATTTCGTATTACCGGTTCGGCTTCTAATTTCATTTATAATATACTGCATCTGTCCGTAATGAGGCAATGCTCCCACTCCGGTATAATTTTCCATGTCGTAGCCGCCGATGTGTTTGGCTGAATCCACAAATATTGCCTCAAATCCCATATTTATCAATTTGACGTGTTCATCTATAAACAATTCCTGATGCTCGTAATTATCCCAATTAAAAACTATATCATCACCGTTCGGGTCTGCTATTTTTATTTGATCGGCGGAAATTACCGTTCTAAATCCCGTCTTTAATCCATGTAAATTCGCAACCAGATTGAACGCTTTGAACTGTTCCTCGGGCGTAATTTTATCGGTAATATCAAAATCGATAATATTTCTGCTGTAACCCGCGTTGAGTTTTATGCCATATATAGAATTTTCCTCATTAGGTGCTTTATTATACCCGTCACCAAAAATATTGGGGAAAATTTGTGAAAGTATTACACAATTTGCCCAGCTTTTTGCCGATGGCGGGATTGCCGGAAGAATTTTTATCGAGCTTAAAATTCCGTTTTTCGTACATTCATTGTGCATTTCGGCTATTGCTCGGTTGTTTATCTCAATATAATTGGCATGCACTCCCCAATTATCACCGTAATTCGGGGTTTCGATGTTATCGGGAAAGACTTCATAAAATTCGTTATTTTCGTTTAATGTCTCAATCGATTCTATGGCATTTTTAACGCTGCGCTCCAAAAGCTGCGCCGGAACTATATTCGCAACCCATTTTTTGTTCGCTGAGGTATAAATATTATCATAAGTCTGCTTATCAGACGTTAAATGCGTGTCTTCGCCCAATGCCGTTAATAATTTGTTCACTTCGTTCATAGTAATTTTAGTTTAACTTTTAATTGACAAAAAGTATTACTTGGTTGGGCAGAAAAAAAGAGTAATAAAATTACGTTCAAAATATTAATTATTAATAACTAAGAAACGGCACCTGCGATAACTTTATCAATGAATTTATCATCTTGCGGTGCGAGGTAGCTGCTTTTTGAAACAATAATGCCGTCTTGCCGCGCTTTTTTTATAAGTCTTACAACCAATTCTTTAATTTTGTCGGTGTAAGGTTTGCAACTGTCGCTTGATAAAACTATCGTTCTGCACCCTACGTCTTTTACAATATCATAAAATCCGTCAACGTCTGTTTCGTTGTCGTTGACACCGTCTAAGAAGATGTATTTCAATTTAAAATCAACCTCTTTAATCGGATATCTTTTTAAATTCTCAATAACTTTGTCAAAGCAATCAACTCTTTTAATGGCTTTGTAAGTTTCGCGAGTACCGGCATCAAGAGAGGTCAGGATATTAACGGTTCTGCCGGTTTTCATAAATTCGGCAAATTTTTCGTTGTATATAGTCATATTAGACACAAACCTGACTTTCCATTGGTTGTTCAACAAAATATCGAAAATATCGTCGCAATGTTTGTTGGCACAAAATTCGCCGTTAGAAAGCTCTATGCAAATATTCGGGCGGTTATACTCGGGCATTTGCGATAATTGACGTATGATTTCATAAGTCGTATAACCTTCGGTATTTTTGTCGTTGAGTTTTTTAAATCTGTTTTCGACAAAGCAATAAGTGCATCTCAGATTGCAAACATCGCCGGGGTGATTTGTCGCAAAGCAAATATAATCAAGTTCAACATTTTTTGACCAAAAACCTTCTTTTAAAAATCTGCAGCCGTCGCATTTGTTTGGTCTGCCATGTTTAATGTCATCGATAAGTTGTGCGGTGTATCTTTCCCAATGACCCATTCGCTCAGGGATTGTTCCGCTCGTTTTTACTTTGGATTTACCCGAAACACAACAGGGAGAAAAGTTATCGACCCGATAATCAATAAAATGACCCAAAAAACTGCATCCTTTTCTGTATTCCAAATTCGCTTTGAAAAATTTTATCCTCTTAGGTTCGACTTTTTTCAAGATTCTTTTTGCGGCATTGTTGGCAACGGCGTATGTAACCCAAACCACAGCGTCAGGATACAATTCCAAGGCTCTGTCTAATGACACTATGTCGTATTTGCCAAAAAGTTTACCCTCAAATTTCGGTAAATTTTCGTCTTTTTCAACTATCAATTTAGGCTCGCCCGTCTTTTCAACAAATTTGTCGAAACTTTTTATCATATTATCGGAGATTCCGTAGTATATGACGGGATTATTTGAATAATCTTCTTCGGGTTCATTTTGAGAAGATGCCGCAGCAACGGTTTCCGATTTCTCTTTTTTTATGACAATTGTTTTATCTTCGTTAGAATATATTTCAACTGCATCACCTACTGTCGGCTCAAAGGTGCAATCGGATTTTGCAACTTCGCGCAAGCCTCCGTCGTCTGTGCCTATGAATATTTTTTCTTCTTCAATCTTTATTATCTTTGCCATTCAAATCTCCTAAAGTCGAAATATTTTAATTTATCATTAACTTGCGTTTTTGTCGGAAATATAATTAATCATATTCTAACACGAAAAAGTTATACCGTGTTTTTTTTACAAATTTGTAACACAGGGCAAGATATATACCCCAAGCGAAAAATAATGTTATATAAAAATGTCCGGAATGCGGGATTTGAATTTTATCACTTGAAATTGTGTTATTATCGTTGTATAAGTAACAAGAAAACAGGTGGAATCATGAATGAATATTTGGAAAGAGTTTTAGCAGACACGCAACGGAAAAATTCAAACGAGCCGGAATTTTTACAAGCGGTAAAAGAAGTATTATGTACAATAGAACCGGTATTAGATGTTCATAAAGAATACGAGCAAAATGCGGTATTGGAAAGAATGATTGAGCCGGAAAGAATAATTACCTTCAGAGTTCCATGGATAGACGATAGCGGAAAAATAAGAGTAAACAGAGGATACAGAGTTCAATACAGTTCACTTTTAGGACCATACAAAGGCGGATTAAGATTACACCCGAGCGTAAATCAAAGTATAATAAAATTTTTAGGGTTTGAACAGATATTCAAAAACGCACTGACAGGACTTCCGATAGGCGGCGGGAAAGGCGGCAGCGACTTTGACCCGAAAGGGAAAACAGATAACGAAATAATGAAATTCTGCCAAAGTTTTATGACGGAATTATACAGACACATCGGACAGGATACCGACGTTCCGGCAGGCGACATCGGGGTCGGAGCAAGAGAAATCGGTTATCTTTTCGGTCAATATAAACGCATAAAAGGAGCGTACGAAGGTGGAGTATTAACCGGCAAAGATACAGTTTACGGCGGCTCTTTGGCTAGAAAAGAAGCCACGGGCTACGGACTTATCTATTTCATGCGCGAAATGCTCAACGCACACAACGAAAGTTTCAAAGGTAAAACCGTTACAATATCGGGTGCGGGAAATGTTGCAATCTATGCTTGCGAAAAAGCCGTTGAATACGGAGCTAAAGTCGTTGCAATGAGCGATTCTAACGGCTGCATTTACGACGAAAACGGTATTGATTTAGATTTGATTAAACAAATTAAAGAAGTCGAAAGAGGCAGAATTAACAAGTATTTAGAAGTACATTCAAACGCAAGATATATTGAAAACAACGGTGAATTTGCACCGATTTGGACAATAAAAACCGACATAGCACTGCCTTGTGCAACACAAAACGAAATAACCCTGCACGATGCACAAATCCTCGTTAAAAACGGAGTTATTGCAATCGGCGAAGGTGCAAATATGCCTTGCAATATTGATGCAATAAACTATTTCTTGGAAAATAAAGTCCTAATCGCGCCCGCAAAAGCGGCAAACGCGGGCGGAGTTGCAGTTTCTGCGATAGAAATGTCGCAAAACAGTATGCGGTTTTACCATTCATTTGAAGAAGTCGATTCAAAACTCGATAAAATAATGACTAATATTTTCAACACAACAAATCAAGCGTCGAAAAATTTCGGATGTGCCGGAAACTACGTTGCCGGCGCGAACATCGCCGCATTCCAAAAACTCGCTAACGCTATGATTGCCCAAGGCGTTGTTTAGTTATTTTAAATAAGTGTTAAAGAACTTCTCTATTTTATCAAACGGAATTTTGTCGTAATTGTCGTACAAATCGACGTGGCTTGCACCCTCGATAATCATAAGTTCTTTATTGTCGCCCTTTAATTTTTTAAACGCATCTTCGGAAAAATATCTGCTATGAGCTTTTTCCCCATGAATCATCAAAACAGCACTTCTAATCTCATTAGAAAACGCGAGTATCGGCTGATTTATAAAAGACATACATCCTGTTACGTTCCAGCCGTTGTTGGAATTAAGCGACCTTTTATGATAACCTCTGGGGGTTTTGTAGTAAGCATAATAATCTTTCACAAAATACGGAGCATCCTCGGGCAGCGGGTCAACTACCCCTCCGCCTGCTTTGTATTCGCCTGTTTTGAAATCTTCTATTCTTTGAGCATTAAGTTGCTTTTTCATTTCATATCTTGCATCTTCATCGGTTTTATCAAAATAGCCGTAAGTATTAACTCTTGACATATCATACATTGTGGATGTAACAGTCGCTTTAACTCTTGTGTCAAGAGCCGCTGCATTTAAAGCCATTCCGCCCCAACCGCAAATTCCTATCAGACCTATTTTTTCAGCATCAACATTATCTTGAACCGATAAAAAGTCAACCGCTGCCATAAAATCTTCCGTATTTATATCGGGAGAAGCAACATAACGAGGTTCACCACCGCTTTCGCCGGTGTATGAAGGGTCAAATGCCAAAGTGATAAATCCTCTTTTTGCCATTTCCTGTGCATATAATCCCGATGCCTGTTCTTTTACGGCGCCAAACGGACCGGCTACAGCGATTGCAGGATATTTTTCACCCTTTTTTATATCAGTATTCGTGTATAAATCGCCTGTAAGCGTTATCCCGTAACGGTTTTTGAAACTTACTTTTTCAACATTCACCTTGTCGCTTTTAGCGAAAGTCTTGTCCCAATCGTTGTTTTGTGCATTACACATATTTACACCTCCGATAATAATTATTAACATTGCAACATACAAAAATAATTTCCTAATCATTCACACCTCGCTTTTTATTTTCTTTAAAATTTTGGCGGGATTTCCCGCAACAACAGTATTTGCCCCAACATCTTTTGTAACGATACTTCCCGCACCGATTATTGCACCGTCGCCTATCGTTATTCCGGGTAATATTATTGAATTTGAACCGACCCAAACATTTTTCCCGATTTTTACCTTTCGAGGATGTAAATTCTGCCGCCTTGAGGGTTCTAATTCGTGGTTCAAAGTCGCAATCGTTACATTATGACCGATTAAGCAGCCGTCTGAAATCTCAATTCCTCCCTGATCCTGAAAATGACAACTCGAATTTATAAACACGTTTTTCCCGACTTTTATATTCTTCCCGCAATCGGTATAAAACGGCGGAAACATTCTGAATGTTTTATCAACTTTCTTGCCCGTAAGCTCCGAAAATATCTCCACAATCTTCTGTGGAGTATGATACTTGTTGTTCAACTCCATTGTTATTTTTAAAGCCTCTTGACTTAATTCATTAAACATCCCAAATATCGGCGAACCCTGTTCTACCGGTTTTTGGCTTTGCATATATTGCAAAAATTCGTCTAAAGTCATTGCTCCCCTTATATATTAAAAAAATTTCGGAACGACAAGATTTGAACTTGCGACCCCTACCACCCCAAGGTAGTGCGCTACCAAGCTGCGCTACGTCCCGAAATTTGTTATCATTTTAACACCATAATAATATTTTTTCAAGACCGGTTTTAATTTTTTTATTTTTTCATCCTTTTTTATTAATTATGTAAATTTTTCCCCGTAATTATGCAAAATTAATTTTGTTTAGATTTATTATATTTATTAAAACGAAAAGGAGAATTGTAAATGTTTAATTGCACAATGAAACCCGTGGTAAATCCTGCATATTACTGCTACTATCCGTCAAATGTCGGAATACAACCGCAAATTTATGACCCGAAATCAGGTCATTTTTTCCCCCTACCCTCTGTTCAAAATGCGCAAATGTATTACAACATTAAAGACTATGGAAACTTTATCAGAGAATATGACCGCCTCGAAGGTACACGAAAACTTCCCTTTGTAGCAAAATATTTTGATAACGAAGATTTTAAACATCTGGTTAACGGAAAATACTTCAACACTCCCGAAAAATTTAAAAATCTTGTTGATATCGTCTATAGCCTTGAAAAAGAAAGTTTTGAGCGTTATCAAAGATACTATGACCCTTACTACTCTGTTGGCGTAACCCCAAACACAGATTCAATTTTGGTAGGCGTTAAAGTCGAAAACTGCATCCAAAATATCAGAAAACTCTTTGATTCCAATATCTGCGAAGAAGAAAAATTACAGTTGGTTCAAGATTACAAACGCTTGACAGGAATAAATTATTCCGGTGTTGCACTCACAAATCTGTCAGACACCACTAAATCCTTATCCGAAATCCATGAACCTTGGTATATTTAAATAAATATTTGAAACTTAAGCGGACTGTCAGAATTTAATTCATACAGTCCGATTTTTCAAATTTAAAAAAATACCCCTTGACAAATATACCCCCGTGGGGTATAATATTAATGTAGATAAAAAACAAGGAGGCTGATTATGGCAAAATGTTCAAATCCAAAATGTAAATGTATTAACTGCACCTGCGGAGACAATTGCACCTGCGACGGTGATACCTGCAATTGCCCGCCCGAGTGCAACCAACCCCCAAAAGAAGAAAAATAAAAACTTATAAAGGAGCGAAAGCTCCTTTTTTTTATGGTATAATTTTTTTATGGAAAACGAAACAGATAATCATCCTTGCCACAAAGCTGAAATTCCGAGAATTAACAGAGCAATCGGGCAGCTTGAGGGGATAAAAAAAATGATTGAAGACAAAAGGTACTGTCCTGATATTATTATTCAGTTAAAGGCAGTGCGTTCTGCTATCAAGCGTGTTGAGAATAACATTTTAAAAACGCATTTACAAGATTGTGTTGCCGCATCGTTTTCGGACAACGAAGATGCAAAACACAAGATTGAAGAAATCAAAAACCTTTTGGACAAATTACAGTCATAAGAATTTTTTGTAAATTATAATTTTACTTATCTCTGTGTCCGGTTTTTAATTTGTGGTCGATAACGGCGGTATTTTGGTTAGCGTCTAATTTGCCTTTAATTAGGTTAAAGACAAGTACCGAACCTGCGGCAACTCCCGCGATAATTTTTCCTGTTTTGCCTATATGCTGAATCGGATGGCGAATGGTATCCCACAATTTCGGTCCTTCTTTGGTAAATGCTTTCGGTAACGATTTAAACAACCATGAACCGCCCATAAATACGGCTCCGGTTATTGCACCGTAGATTAAACCTTTTATGCCGGAAGCAACCATCGTGTTTGTTACCGATAAAAACTTCCAAACATCGGCTATTCTGTCTTTAAACGTCTTTTTAGGTAAAGGAGTTTTTGCCGCTTGTTTTTGATTTTCGGCTGAAAAATCAATAATATTCGAGCTATTCAAATTCATATCAACTTGCGGTTGAGATACATCAGATGTCACACTTTTTAACTGAGATGTGAAATTTACACAAGGAACAAAATCTACTTTCATCATACACTAGACCCCTTTTTATATATAAAAACACCAAAACAAAATTTTTTGCTAATTCTTTATAAATCTTTACAAACCAAAAAGAGAAAGCTGCGGCACATCATCATCATTTTCTGCCGAACGTTTTTTTGTAGCGAGGTTATTGGAAAAATCACGCTGCATTTTCAACATCAATTCTTGCGAGCGTTTCACGACAGTTGAGGGCAAACCCGCCATTTTTGCAACTTGGATTCCGTAACTTTTGCTTGCCCCGCCTTGGACAATTTTTCGCAAGAACTCTATTTCCCCGTTTTGTTCCGAGATTGTTATTCTGTAATTTTTTATTTGCGGATAGGTTTTAGTCATAACGTTAAGCTCGTGATAGTGGGTTGCAAAGATACATCTTGCTTTAATTTTGGTTGCAATATATTCCGCAACAGACCAAGCGATTGCAACTCCGTCATAGGTGCTTGTTCCTCTGCCTATTTCATCGAGAAGGATAAAACTTCTTTCCGTTGCCGTATTTAAGATATAAGATGTTTCAATCATTTCGACCATAAATGTAGATTGACCCATTGTCAAATCATCGCTTGCGCCGACTCTTGTGTAAATTTTATCGGTTACGCCGAGTTTAACGTAATCAGCCGGAACCCACGAACCTATTTGAGCAAGAATGGCAATGAGTGCATTTTGCCGCATATAGGTCGATTTTCCCGCCATATTTGGTCCGGTTAATATCATAAATTGCGTTTTATCACCCTCAGAGCAATTTGATTTCAATTCCAAATCGTTTGCCACATATTCTCCAAGCGGCATAATCTTTTCCAAAACCGCATGCCTGCCGCCTTTTACTATGAAATCATCCGAATCGTCAACTTCAGGACAACAATAATTATTTTCTAGCGCCGCATTAGCTAAAGCCGTATAAACATCGGCATTGGATACACATTCGGCAATCTGCCTGATTTTTGAAACCAACTCTTTTGAGTATTCTCTGAAATCGTTAAATATTTTGAGTTCCAACTCAATCGACTTAAATTTTGCGGAAAGCACATCATCTTCATGCTTTTTCAAATCTTCGGTTATAAATCTTTCCCCGCCTGTCAGGGTTTGTTTTCTTACATAATTTTCCGGCACCATATTAAGGTATGAATTTGTTACTTCGATAAAATACCCGAAAACCTTGTTATAACCGATTTTTAAACTCTTTATTCCCGTTAATTCTTTTTGTTCTTCTTCAAAATTTTTGAGCCATTCCTGTCCGCCGTTTAATAAATCTCTGAAATAGTCCAACTCACCGCTGACACGTTCTTTTATTATCCCGCCGTCTTTTAACAGTAACGGAGGGTTGTCAACTATGGTATTTTCAACCATCTGAACATAATCGCAAATTTCGGGCAAATATTCTCTTACCGCCTCAAAAGCATCGTTTTCCAACCCTTGCGTAACTTCCAATATCTCGGGAAGAACGGAAAGTGATAACTTTAAACTCACAAAATCCTTCGGACTTGCCGAACCGTTACTCATCCTTGTTGCAAGACGTTGAATATCATATATCTTTTCCAATAAATCAGTTAAACTAAATCGAATATCGCTTTTTTCAACCAACTCGCTTATACATCTTTGGCGGTGTTTAATATCTTCAACACGCTTAAGCGGCTGACAAATCCAGTTTTTCAACAATCTTGCACCCATATTGGTTTTTGTTTTGTCAATCGCCCAGAGTAAAGACCCGTACGTATTCTTTTCGCGTAAGGTTTCAACCAGTTCAAGATTTCTTCTTGTGGCGGAATCCAAAATCATATATTCCGACAACTCGTATGCTTCTATCCTGTCAAACTTTGGCATGTTGTCTTTTGAAGTTTCCCAAATATACGCCAATAAAGCACCTGCCGCCCGGAACCCGAGTTTGTATTTTGAATATCCGAAACTTTCCAAACTTTTAGTTTTAAATACCGATTTCAAATTATTTTCCGCAAATGACGGCTCAAACACTGACGAAGGGATTTTTGAACAGTTATACTTTTGCGTAATTTCCTCGGGAAGATTTATAACTTCATCGGGAACTATCTGAAACGGCTTGATATCCTGTCTTAAACTCGGAGCGACAATCTCCGAAGGGGTCAGCCTTGAAAGCTCTGTTAAAATAAGATTTAGAGAAGCCTGTGTTGTTTTAAATTCGCCGGTCGAAATATCGGTGTATGCAAACCCGTACATTTCGGTCTTTTCGTCTTTATATATTGCACAAATGTAGTTGTTGGAATTTTTATTCAAAAGATTGCTCTCGGTAAGAGTTCCGGCAGTGATAACCCTTGTTATTCCACGTTTGACAAGACCTGTAGAAAACTTGGGGTCTTCAAGCTGATCACAAATTGCAACTTTGTAATTCTTTTGAACAAGTTTTTCCAAATACCCCTCGGCAGCTTTTGCCGGTATTCCCGCAAGAGGTACTCTGCCTATTTTTGGTCCCGCATCACGTCCCGTCAGAGTTAATTCCAATTCTTTTGACATTATTACGGCATCTTCAAAAAATGTTTCGTAAAAATCCCCCAAACGATACCACAACAGTATATTCGGATTTTCCTGTTTTATCTGCAAATACTGTTGCATAACAGGAGTGGTATCTTCAAATTTTACATCCCAACTGTTAATATAATTGATTTCAGACTTGCTCATATTATAATATTTTATATAAAAACAAGAGGATTTCAACATGGGTTGTTTAAAAAATGTAACAAGGGCAATATTCTTCACAGTAGCAATAGTGGGATTTATGGCACTTGGCGGAAAAAGTTGGTTAAGCTATCATTTTAATAATTTTTTTAACCCCTCACAAGACGTAATCTTTGAACGCGCACAAAAAATAGGTGACTTTTCAAAAATAAACAAAGAATTTGAAATAGAAAAAGCCGCCGGAATTTTGGGTTATAACGCGGTGTTAGCAGAACACAAAGCCTCCGGTCAAAAAATGATTGTCGTCGATTCCGGCAAAAAAACCATCCTAACCCAAGATGATATAAAATCTTCCGATGCCGAAGAAAGAATTAAATCCGCCATAAACAAAATTAAATACCAATCCGCAGCCGTCGAAGAATTTCACGTAACCGAAAAAGGCACAATGAAATCCTACGGAAAAGAAGTTCCTTATGTCAAATTTAATGCGAAAATTAAGAAATTCCCGATAGGCGAAATTTCCGGCGTGATATCGGTCGCCAAAGACGAAAAAGGTAATGACAAAATTTTAATCTCCGTTAACGAAAAAAACAGATACTCCCAACTAATAACCAACGAATTTTTCAAATCAATCAAAGGCTAGGGGGGTAGGGGTAAATATATGCTACCAATTATATTGGGATTTAGTATAGTGTAAGTTTTTAGGGTAAAGGGTAAATATATGCAACCAGCTACCTGCGAAATTTCTTTTATTGTTAAAGAGTATTATTTTGGTATTGTCAGATTCGTAAATCCCACCTACATAACTTTTTAGGAGGAAAATTCAAGTAATTTAACATTTTTAACTCCCTGATAAATTTTGTGCTAATATCTAACTATAAATTATCGGAGTTCAAGAATGATTAAATTTATCAGATATTATGCCTTAGAAATTTATAGCGTAATTTCAATGTTAATTCTTCTTATGGCAGGAATTATCGGCGATTTATCCGTTATTCAAAAATTTGTTTTAGTATATATTTTCTTATTCGTTTTACACGAATGGGAAGAAATGCGTTATCCGGGAAGCCTTACAAAATTAATTGCAAATATGATTGGTGTTGATATTAATACCGAAATGGAAAGAGCAAGCAGAATTCCGACAAGCATACTTCTTTTGACATTTACAATAACACCTTTTATTTTACATAATTATCCGATTACCGTTTTGCCGCTTGCCTTTTTAGGGCTATTTGAAGGGCTTGTTCATATTTTTTTCATAAAACTTTTTAAGTGTCCTAAAATCTATTCTCCCGGAATGGTTACAGCCGAAATTCAAGCCATAGTTACAATAATATTATTTACATATTTGATTAAAAATAATATTTTATCGGGTCTTGATTATTTAATAGGTGCATTAGTTATGTTTGTCTGCTTTATAATAATGCAAAAAACAATAACGGCGATGATAGGTTATAAATATAGTGATGTTTATAAAAATCTAAAAAAACAACTTGCTAAAAAATAAATGTAAATAAATTTTAAAATTATATTCATAATTTGAAAAATATGAAATAATAAAACTTATTTAGTAACAATTTTTTTGATGAGAGTCAAGCAAAAAAGGAGAGATTATGGAGCAAAATAAATTTTCAAATGAAATGCCTAAGGTTACGTTAATTCCAAAGCCGAGAAGAATTGCTATAGACTGTACATTAAAAATACGAGCTTATGCACTTTTTGATACTAAAACAGGCACACAGGTAAAAGACTTTGTAAAATGCGATGGCGGAAAAATTGAATTCGATAATTTAGATCCGAACATGCACTATGATGTTGGTGTTGTAGAAAATATGGGAGATGAAAAACCTCATTTTGCAATAATGTGGAGTCAGGGAATGCTTGACGAAACAGAAGAAATATTAAAAAATTCCAACAATTTACCCGTAGATTACCCTCAACCCTATGTAATAAGATATAAAGATAATAATACAGACGGTGTTTATGACATAGTAGATGATAGCGGCGAAACAGTAGGTCAAGTTGCAAAATTATCACCTCAAGGCGATAAACCTTATATTCGTTATATATCATCTTGCAGAATGAAAGATGATACAATAAATTAATAATTTTTAAACATATCAAAAAATCTTAAGAATAGGAGTCTTGAGGTTTTTTGATGATATTTGAAGCAAATTTATTAAGCCATGTAAAAAGACACTTAGGTATGATTATTTTGGCAAGTTAATTTCAAATTTTTTATAATAATAAAAAGCTGATAAATTAATTATCAGCTTTTTATTTATCAAATTATCCTCATCATTCTAATACAATCCCGTTTTAATATGAGGAACATAAGGTGCTTCAAGTCTTTTTATAATTTCATCGCTCAATTTAATTTCAAGTGCTCCAACAGCTTCTTCAACGTGCTTAACATCTGTACAGCCTACGATTGGCGAAGTTATATAAGGTTTTGATAACATCCAAGCTAATGATACTTGTGCCATAG
>CANQSZ010000027.1 GCA_947626645.1 Candidatus Gastranaerophilales bacterium | reverse complement strand
GACTGGGCATCTGATATTTCAGTTAATGTTCCCACAAAAACCCGTATTAATTCAAGTGTACCGGTGACACGTCAGGTTATAGAGTTTACCGATTGTTTTTTGAAAAATACTGCTAAATTTACCGGATATGATGCAAGCGAAGGTGCCCTCTATGTTTTATTTATGCTTTGCCTGGCTATTCATCCAAAGGCACCATCCGTATTTGCGGTAGATAGTTTTGATTATGCCTTAAATCCGCGGTTAGCAAAAAAGTTAATTCAAAAAATATAATCTGGACTGATTTTATTGCAGAAAATTCAACGGAAAAAGAACTTAAAACAGATATCACAAAACTTTACGGCTCGGAACATAGCGAAGAAATATACGAAAGAATAACCGAAATAGCAAGAAAAGCAAAACAAAGCCGCCCCGAAAATCTTTTAACGGAAGATTTAACAAGAAAAAACGACTGGTATAAAGATGAAATTATCTATATGTTTTACGTTGACCGATTTGGAACGGTAACACCCGAAAAGCCCACGAAATTTAAAGATACGATACAAATGCTGCCGTATCTGAAAGATTTGGGAGTAACAACGGTTTATATGCTGCCGTTTGCGGATTCGCCGATGGAAGATGCGGGGTTTGACGTTAAAGACCCCCAAAATATACGTAATGATTTGGGAGGAAAAACAGAATTTGAACAGTTTATAAAAGCGGCAAAAGAGCAAGGGTTTAAGATTAAAGCCGACATTGTTTTAAATCATTTTTCCGACAAACACGAATGGTTTGTTCAGGTATCAAACGGCGATGAAGAAAAGCTGGATTATTTTGTAACAAAAGAAAAACTTCCCGAATACACAAAATACACCGACCCGAAACTCGGAACGGTCGTTGAATATAAAGAACAGAACGGACAAATCAGCAAACGGCGATTAATTTTTCCCGATAACACAGAACACCACTGGCGCAAAGTTACGGTTAACGGAAAAGATTATTGGTTTTATCACACATTTTATCCGTTTCAATTGGATATTAACTGGAAAAACCCCGAAGTATTATATTACAATCTGGATACCATAACATACTGGGCAAATTTGGGAATAGACATATTCAGGCTTGATGCAATCCCGTATCTTGATAAAACGGAAGGTACAAATGCCGAAAATCAGCCTGCGACTCATACCATAATAAGAATATTAAGTAATTATCTTCAAGCAACCGCACCGGCAACGGTAATGCAGGCAGAAGCCTGCCAGCAGCCAAAAGATTTGGTACCCTATTTTGGCTCGGAAAAGAAAAATGAAGTTTATATAAACGGAGAAACAAAAGAACTTAAACGAACCGATGAAGTGCAAATTGCGTATAATTTTCCTTACATGCCTGCACTTTGGGCAAGTTTTATAACAGAGGACAGCAAATATTTCAACACTTGATAAACTGCCTCCAATATGTGACCCATGAACACCTGCACTTAACGCCATATCTAATGATTTTCTATAAATTAAAACAAACACCTAACATTCCTGAAACCGCAAGTTGGGCAACATTTTTGAGAGTGCATGACGAATTAACGCTCGAAATGGTTGCGCCTGAATTGAGAGAACTTATATATAACGCACTTGAACCCAAAGGAGCGCCGTTTAGAAAGGGCTTTGGAGTATCGGGAAGAATGGCAAACTTTTTGGACAAAAACCATGACCATATAGAAATGGCTTTTTCGGTATTATTGTCAATGCCGGGGATTCCTATTATATACTACGGAGATGAGATAGGCGCATTGAATAATTTTGAAAACGCCAAAAAAAGCGAAGAACTCAGAAAAAAGAAAAGCCTTAAAGACAGAGTAAAATTACTGTCATTTTTCGATAGCAGAGACATTAACAGAGGACAGTTGACAAAGCAGGCATTTTACGATGCGATGAATTCCAATAAAACCTATAGCGGCAAGATTTATCACAAAGTAAAAAAAATGATTGAACTAAGAAAATCTACACCGTCATTAACCAGAGGAAACTTAACCTTATTGAAAACCAATTACCCGCATATACTTGCATATACAAGAAATTACAAGGGTGAAAAATATCTGATAGTAAACAACCTTTCAAATAAACGTCTGACAGCAGAAGTTGAACTTCCGACGGATATGCTTGTGAAATCCTTTAAAAATAACCATTATATCTATTTGAAAAATATTTTAAACGATGAAGAATACAGATTAAAAATTTCATTGAAAGATAAAAAAAGCCGATTGTTAATGTATCCGTATTCGGTTGTTTGGCTAAAACTTCCGTAGAATTTACATTTTTTTATATTATTTTTGATTTTTAAGAAAAAATCATTAAATATTAAGCGGTAAAAAGCAACAATAAATAGCGCATACACCTTTTAGTTGATTTTTTGTATAAAAGTTGATAAAAAGGTCAAAAATAAGGTAATATAAAAAAGAGAGGTAGAATTATGCACGGTTATTTTCCACAATACGACTTGGCTTCAAGAATACAGCATTCCAAATTTGATTCAAGTTTAACCGGAATGCCAAGTATCAGAATGGACAGAGTTGAAACACCGGAAACTCAAGATTTCAAACAAGTCTTGAGCGGTCTTGTGGAGAATTTAAACAAAGAAATTAATGCACCCGATAATTTGTTAAAAGACGTAATGTCCGGCAACGAGAACGTTGATATTCATGATGTAATGACGGCGATGGCAAAATCAGAAATCAGCGTAAATGTTGCAACACAAATTACCGGTAAAGTAATTAACGCATACGACAGAATTATGCAAATTTCCATATAGCATAATATTATTTCTCTAAAATGAAGTAAAAAAAACAGACAGCGGGACGGAAATGGATTTTAGTAAAATATTAGAAAATAAACCTTTATTATACGGAATAATAGGAGGACTGGTACTATTTTTAGCGGTCATAATAATAGCCGTATCAATTTCGGCAAGCACCGGCTCGGACAGAAACGTTGTAGGCTCGGAACCTTTGAAAACCAATGTTGATTTATTGACAACGGACAATCTTGGAAAAGCCTTAGAAATTCAAGCACTGCTTGCAAAACAGGGAATAACGGCAGAAAGAGAACTTGACGGTACAAAATCCAAACTCGTTTTAAATAAGAATAATTGTTCATCAATATCAAAAAAATGTACCATAACAGACCGCGACAATGCGATAATAACGATTGTACAAAGCGGATTGGTCGATCAAAATGTCGGGTTGGAAATTTTTGATAAAGGTGATTTTACCTCAACAAAAGAAGATAAAAGAATCAGACTTGCAAGAGCGATGAACGGAGAATTGGCAAGATTGATAAAACAAATAAAACCGATACAAAACGCAACGGTATTTATATCAATTCCCGAAACAAGCACAATGTTTGAAGACCAAAAACCGAAAACGGCAACCGTTCAAATCGTAATGCCGGTCGGCGAAAAACTTGACCAAATTAAAGTTAAAGCAATATCCAATTTATTACTTGGAAGCGTAACGGGTTTAACCGCAGAAAACATCGCAATAACAGACACTAACGGCAACGTATATCACAGCGTGATGAATGCCGAAGATGAAATGCTGCAAAAACTGGAAGAAAACGACAAATATATGCAGCAAAAAATATCAAAACAGTTAGACAGACTTGTAGGACCGGGGAATTATGTTGCAACGGTAAGTACGTTTTTAAGACAAGCGCCGGTTGAAAGATTTTCGATAGAATACGACCCCGATAAAAAGGCATCCGTATCGGAACAATCCTTCACCGAAGGACTCGGCGACCAATCACAAGACCAGAGCAACGGAGTGAACGCGGTCAGCGTTTATTTGCCAAACGGACTGCCCACGGGCAATTCAGATTCAACTCAGAGCAGAAATTACTCAAGACAAGCAACAGAAACCCAATACGGAGTAACAAAAGTTCAAACAAACGAATACATAAAACCCGGAGTTGTTGAAGATATCTCAATCGCCGTAACGCTTGACAGAAACAACCTCCCCAGCGATACAACACTTGAAGAATTAAAAGAACTGATTGCAAGAGCAGCAAGTCCGAAAGTCAGTGCTGACGATGTTTCTATTGCATTTACAAGTTCAAATGACCCTTATTTAACCCCCGAAAAACAACAGAATCTTCCCAAACCCGACGAATCGGGAAATCCTTGGTGGTTAGCACTTTTGCTTTCCGGTTTGGGCTTAATTATTATATTTAAAGCAATTTCGGCTAAGGTAAGAAAAATTAAAGAAGAAAATGATATTGAAGTGGAAGCACTGAGACAAAGGTCATTAGAACAGGAAAAACAACTCAAAGACATAAATTCAAGAGCAAGCCAATTAACACAAAGACAATCGGAACTTGCACAGGACTTAATAAATTCTCAACAGAGAGTGCAGCAAATCCCTCAATTTGACGAAAGTATGCTTATTGATTCGCTGGAAAACCTGTCCGGTGAAATAACCGAAGATGCGGCAGATAACATAAAAAGCTGGATTGAAGAAGGAGCTACCGGAGAAAATCAATAATGGCAACACCGAATTTTGATTACGAAAACTTTGCACAAAATCTTGCAGCACAAGCCCAAGAACTTGTACCGCAAGATTTTAACGATGATCAAAAACAATATGTCATAAACACTTTGGGAAATTTTTCTTTATTATCGGGAAAAGCGATAGCGGAAGACCCCAACCTTAATTTTAACGAAGAACAAGCGGTTACAATAACCCAAATTATAGCGGAATGGGCATTTCATAAGTCGGTGGATGTTATACGCTCCGGTATTCCTCAGCAATATTGGGACGGAATTTTACAAAAAATCGCATACACAATTTTTGAAATAGCCAAACAAACATTTTCACAAGGACTGCCGAACGATAAAATTTTGGAACTTATTGAACACCACGTAAAAAAAAGCTACAATGAGGCATTAGAGGAATTAAAAAACAAGGGTATAATTGACGAAGGTTTGATGGAGTATGCCGCATCTCAATCAAATATGGATAGAATGGCACAGGAAATGCAAGAGCAACAGCAAAATGCCCAACAGTCGGCACAAGAAGATGACTCCTCCGAATTTTCAAATATTCCTCAGCCTCAGCCGCAAAAAGTCGAATCAAAAGTTTTGAAACTTGCAACGGTTGCGATGCTGTTTAACAAAATGAATCAAGATAGAGTCCAGTCTATACTGAACAAATTTGAACAAGATGATGCGCAATCCGTTGTAAAATATATGAAAATTCCCGATTTGCCGGAAAAAGTCGGAGCACAGAATGTTCTAAGGTGCCTTCAGGAAATTAAAACCGCACTACCTCATTCAACGGACTTAAATCCTAATAAAGCGGTGTTGAAATTGAAAAAATTTGCATCAAAACATACCAATGAAGAACTTGAGACAATCCTTATACGCGAAAGAATAGGTGTAAAACGACTTGTATATAACGCAATAGAAGGAAAATTTTATGATAAAATTCCGCCCAAGGTTGCAAGTATTGTTGCCACACACCTTCAAAATAGTGTATAATATGGATAATCATGATTATAAAAAAGAACAGAAAAATATCAGTTGAACAGGGAGAAAAAACAGAGGTTTTAAATCAAACCCAACAAACGGAAGTCGAGTCTGAAGAAGATGAAAAAGATATCGACATTTTCGATTTGGATAATATAGATTTTAAACAACGCCGAGAACGCAGAAAAGGCGACAGACGCAGAGGGTTTAGAAGAATTGATGACAGAAACCTGATTTCCCGTGCGAAAGAAGAAGCGGATTCAATTAGAGAAGCCGCTGCAAAACAGGGGTATCAAGACGGTTTGTCCGCCGCGCAAAATGACATTGATACGATTAAAAACGCTTTGGAAACTTTTTATAACGCCAAACAAGAGGTTTACGAAAATATTGCACCCGATATATTGGAAATAAGCATTGATATTGCAAAAAAAATCATTAAAAAAGAAATGTCCGAAAACCCCGAAATATTGCTTGACAACATAAAAGGGATTTTAAAGAGCTTATCAAAAGAAGAAACAAAAATTATTCTCAAAGTAAATCCGGAGCAAGCAGAAATGTTAAGGCAGGAAATGCCGCAAGCGGTCAGTATGGCGGGGTTAGAAGCAAAGGTTCTTATCGTACCAGACGAAAACACAATGGAAGGCGGAGTTTTGGTTACAACCGAAAACGGTGTAATTGATGCAACAGTTGAAACACAATTGGCAATAATAAGTGAGGTATTAAAAGAAGTTTAATGGCAGCACCCGAGGCAAATAACGGAAATCCGATAAGTGAAATACTAATGGCATTGTTCGTTTTGACACTGCTTGTTATTTTGCTTGTTGAATTACCGACATGGGTCATAAACTTTTGTATATGTTTAAATATCACACTCGGGATTGTGTTATTGATGTTCGCTTTGTACGTACAAAAGACATTGGAATTATCGTCATTTCCTTCCATCATACTTATCGGAACAATGTTTCGGCTTGTACTTTCTATTGCCTCGACAAGATTAATCTTGGCAAAAGGGGAAGCGGGTGAGGTAATTCACGCGTTCGGAACATTTGTTACGGGCGGTAATATGATTGTCGGGGGTGTAATATTCTTAATTATTACGGTTGTACAGTTTATGGTAATAACAAAGGGTGCCGAGCGTATCGCAGAAGTAAGCGCACGTTTTGCACTGGACGCTATGCCCGGTAAACAGATGACAATTGATGCGGATTTTAACGCGGGGTTAATTTCACCCGAAGAAGCCACGAAAAAACGTGAAGATTTATCCAGAGAATCAAACCTGATGGGTTCAATGGACGGTGCTATGAAGTTTGTAAAAGGTGATACGATTGCGGGCATAATAATCGTTATCATAAACATTGTCGGAGGCTTGTGCGTAGGGTGTTTGATGAATCAAATGGCAATAGGCGATGCCGTTTCAAAATATACGGTATTAACAATAGGCGACGGTTTGGCATCTCAAGTTCCGTCATTGTTGATGTCAATTGCGGCAGGTATATTTATGACACGAGCTTCTGCTGCAAGCCCGTCTTTGGGTTCTGATGTAACGGCGCAAATTACAAGTAAACCTTACGCTCTGTTTTTTGCGGCAATATTTTTATTGTTATTGTCTGTTACAGGACCTGTAACGGGATTACCGTGGCTGCCGTTTCTTGTGTTTGGGATTCTACTTTTTATCGCGGGATTTCAAGTTCTTATCAATGCCGATGTACAATCACAGTTGGGACAACTTGAAAATGTGCGCCAAAACATGCAGGATTTGGTTAACCCGAACAGAATGTATGAGCGTTTGGGGGTTGATATATTGAGTTTGCAGGTCGGGTCTAATTTGCTTGTTATAGCAGACCCCGATCAAGAAGGGCAATTACTGGCAAAAATTGCCGCATTAAGACAAAGAGTTACCGACGAATTGGGATACATTCTTCCGAACATAAGAATTATGGATTCATCGGCGCTTGATGCAAACGAGTATATGATTTCCATTCGAGGAAACACCGTTGCAACCGGATATGTTTACCCCGGAAAATTTATGGTAATTGCCGACCAGTGGGATTCGATGAAAAAAGAAGTTCCCGAAGATGCGATTATCGGTATTGACCCGACATATCAAACACAAGCGTACTGGATAAGCCAAGAAGATGCAAAATCCGCAAGACTTGTAACGGCAGTTGATGCAACCGATGTTATCGTAACACACCTGCAAGAGTGCGTAAGAAAACACGTTGACGATGTTATGACAAAAACTGACGTGCTTAAACTTATGGAGCTTGTCCGCTCGCAAGACCCCACTCTTGTTAATGACCTTGTTCCCACAATCATTTCAACAAGCGATTTAAGAAAGATTTTTGTCAACTTAATCAGAGAAAAAGTTTCCATAAAAGATATTATTTTCGTATTTGAAAGATTATGTGATTATGCAAGATTTTCAAAAGAGCCTGATATATTATCGGAAAGATTAAGAGCGGCACTCGGGCGGCAGATTTGTCTGTCGAATGTTCAAGATGACAGGGTTCTTTACGCTCTGACACTATCCCCCGAATGGGAAAAAATTCTTGACGACAGTTGCCAGAGAACGGAATTGGGAACGATGTTTTTGCTCAATCCCGTTCAGGTTCAAGAGTTAATTGAAACAACCGCAACAACCCTGATGAGAGCACATCAGACTTGCGGGAGACAACCTGTTGTTTTATGTTCACCAAGAATCAGGCTGCCTTTATATCAGCTTTTGGAACGACATATTCCGACTATCGTTGTAATTTCATACTCGGAACTTATAACCGATATTAAGGTCGAAGCGATAGATACAATCGGGGAAGCATACATTACGGATTAAAAATAATGAAACAAATCCTGTTATTTTTAATAAAAATATATCAATGGTTTTCAAAATTCACACCGTCGGTTTGCAGATTTCAGCCGACTTGTTCTGAGTATATGAAACAGGCAATAATGAAATACGGAGTAATAAAAGGAGTATGGCTCGGGATAAAACGAATTTGCAGATGCCACCCCGCAAACCCCGGAGGTTACGACCCCGTTCCTTAACAATTTCACTTATTTTATATTTTATGATAAATTAACATTATCAAAAAATTATTGAGGATTTTATATTATGTCAAGATTAGCACAAAGAATTGAAAACTTTAATCGGGCTTTTGAGCTTTATATTACCATGCGCGACAATTACGTAAAAGATAAAAAAAATGACAGTAATAAACTTGCATTAACACAGAGTTTTGAAATAGTATTTGAACTTGGCTGGAAAATCCTAAAAGATTATCTTTTTACAAAAGACATACAGGTTTACACCCCACGAGATGCAATAAAATCGGCATTTCAAGCAAATATTCTTCCTCAAGCACAAATTTGGATTGATATGGCAGCCGACAGAAACGCAAGTTCACACGAATACAACATGGATAAAATTGACATGATGCTTGAAAGAATCAGCGGCATTTACTATCGGGAATTGTGCGATTTTTGTGAAAAAATAAAGGATTATGATGAAGAATAATTTCGGCATTGAACAAAGAACAATTAACGAATTGATTAGCTATTTTAAAACTAAACAGGATATTGAAAAAGTCATTATTTTCGGTTCCCGCGCCAAAGGGACTTTTTCAAAAGGCTCTGATATTGACTTTGCAATTCTGACACAAAATCATAAACAATTTTACAAAATAAGCGCTGAATTGGACGAATTACCCACTCCGTATAAATTTGACGTGATTGATTATCAAACATTATCACACGAAGAAATGAAAAACAGCATTGACAGCGAGGGAATTGTATTTTACGAAAAATAACAATCTAAATCGTTTTCAGATATTCAACAACCTCATTTAATGAGTAGATATTTTTTTGAACAAGAAATTTCTTTTTAGTTTGTTCTTTTACGTAAGACAGATTTTTGCCGTCTAAAAAGTCCTCGCTGTAAGGTCTTAGCATAATCGAAGGAATTACAACCAAATCCGCATCAACATTTTTCAAAGTTCTTATTAAATCATCCGTCGTAATTAACCCCGCGACGGTGATATCCTGCCCCCAATATTCGGATTTAACAGGGTGGACTTCGACTTTGAGGTTTTTAATTTTATTTAATTTTTCGGAAATATCTTCAAGCATACCAAAAGCCGCATAAGAGCAGGCAAAAACGAGCTTAAACGGTTTTGAAACGAATTTTGGAAGGGATAATTTTTTGAAATTATCCGTCGTAAGCCGCAAAGCCCCCACACCATCATCAAGCTGAGAAAAATTACCGTAATACTTAGCGGGAGGTATGGGTTTTTGGGCTAGCAGAAAAAACTCGTCAGAACAACATACCCGCTTATATTTTGAAGCAATTTCGACGGTTTTTAAAGCACAGGTTTTATCAACGGGTTTAAGATTATCATGCCTGAATTGAGTGATGCCGACAGGAACGATTGCAACAGATAGTACGGTATTTTTTAATTTTGCCAAATCACTAAGCGTACGTTCCAATTCCTCGCCGTCGTTTATATTGGGGCAAAGAACAATTTGAGCATGAAACGGAATTTTATTTTTTCTAAACCATTGAAGATTTTCAAGTGCTTTTCCGGCATTGGGATTTCTGAGCATTTTAACCCGCAATTGCGGATTTGTCGTATGAACCGACACATAAAAAGGACCCAAGTGCATTCGCTTTATTCTTTGTTTATCTTCATCGGTAAGGTTTGTCAGCGTGATGTATGTTCCTTGAAGGTATGAAAGCCTGTAATCATCATCTTTAATATATAAAGTATCACGCAAACCTTTTGGCTGCTGGTCAACAAAACAAAAAATGCAATGATTTAAACATGGTTTCACCCTGTCAAAAACGGCACTTTCAAAAACTATTCCCAAATCTTCATCATAATCTTTTTCGATTTCAATTTCTTCAATCTGACCGTCTGATTTTTTAACCTCAAGCGTGACAAGCTCGGATTTCATATAAAAGTTATAATCAATCATATCGAGCATTTTAACACCGTCAACGCTGAGAATTTCATCCCCTTTTTGAATACCGATTTCTTGGGCTATGGAATTTTGAAGAACACTATTTACTGTTGCGGGCATTTTCTTTTTCAAGTCCTTCAATCATTGAAACAAAGTTTTTATATTCACATATAGTGTTATCAAGAACAATTCTTTGGTAAAAATCTATCGGGTTATATTCATCAGCAATGATTTTTTCGGTATTTAATCTGTGCAAAAGCGCATTGGATTTAATCTCCTCAAATAAAGTATCGGCTTCTTCGCGGTTAAGAAAGGAAGCACAGCAAAGTTTGATTTTCGCATCGGAAATAAATTGAAGCGGATTATCAGAAAACGGCTTGAGCATAAGAGTTTTTAATTCTTTTATCCCGTCATTTGTAATCGAATAAAAGACGGAAAGTTTGCCGCCATCCGACATGATTTTAGACGATTTAACAAAACCGTTTTTTTCCAATCTGACAAGCGAAGGTTTTATAGCACCGAAACTCGGATTGGTGAAGGCAAGAAATTTGTCCTGTATATGCTTGCGCACCGAATACATCGTCAAATCTCTTTTTAGCAATACGAATAAAATCATTAAGTCTATCATAAGACAAGAATACCATTAATTAACCGATTTAACAAATTTATTTATTCAAAACCTGCATAATTTCTTTGACATATTCCAAACAGCGGTACCCTCAATTATGGGCTGAAATTGAGAATATCTGTTGTAATCGCCCGAAACAAAGTTATCATCTTTATCATAAGAATCAATAACCCCGATTTTGTAAGTTTTTCTTCCGCAATCAATAGTGTATTGTCCCAAGGTATAACTTATTTTTTTACCGTTAATCGGCTCATATTGACCTTTGTTGTAAGATTTTAAAAGAAAAGTAAACCCGTATCTGTCTTTTGTGCCTTCAATCGCGTCGGTATAAACATAACTGTTATCACCGACTTTTTCCCACTCGAAATTTTTAGCCGAATCTTCTGCAACCGCCATTGAAACACAAAATATTAACATTATTACCAATAACACTTGTTTCATAAAATTCACAATCATATTATACTTATTTTGGCACAAAAATCCACCCTAACGTTTTTGGTATAAGAAAAACGTATAATTTTCGCTTTGGGATTTGTTGACGAAATTAAAATCTCTGTTGAGCAAAACACTCAAATCGAAAAGATATTTTTTAAACATAATATCGAGCATCCTGCCTTGAATCACATGCTCATCGGGAATTGAATCTCTTAAAGTTTTAATATCAACGATTTGCTGTGCATCCGAACCGTATAAAGCGATTAAAACGTATCTGCCGGAAGGAACTTTTTGATTAACATTTTGAAGAAACCAATAAAAATAATTATCGGAAAACACTTTATCGGCAAGTACCGCATCATAGACCGCTCTTGTCCGTCTTGAATCCGCCATTTTAGGCTGTTGAGATTTGTCGTAATATTTATCGTTATAAGGATTTCGAGCCTGTTTATGGAAATCAAAATCAAGCACCGTCGGAGCGGACAATGCCCTAAAATAATACGGCGCATCCGACCCGAAAGGCATTATAATAATATCATCAGCATTCAATCCCAACCTGTCAGATTCTATTTTTACCGACTTAAAAGCATCCGTTTTTAATACCTTGAAAGTAAAGGAATGATTGTAGTTAAAAAATATACTGCAAACAACAAAAGCCGTTATGAAAATTTTAAAATGTCTGTCGGATAATTTTGAAGATAAGCCAATAACCGATAATATGAAAAACGGCGGCAAAAGATACAGTATATATCTTACCGTAAAAACGTTAACCTCGAATAATGAAAACACCACCGATAATGAAAAACTTACAATAAAAATCGAATAGAGGGTTTTCAAGAATTTATCCGAAGTTTTTGCCCCCTGAATAATTCCGTAAACGAAATAAATACACGGAACAACAACCAGCAATGTAAAAATTACGGTCAAATTATAAAAAGTATCGGAAGGCCAATATATATTATCAACAATGGTTGACCCGAAAAAGTTCCTTATAACATCAACCGCATGCAAAAACAACAACTGCTGCTCATGCTTGATAACAAAAAGACTTCTCATTTTTGCATAATAAGAAACGAGCATAAAATAAGGGATTAATAAAACCAACTCCGAGCAAAAACTTATCAAATACTTTTTAAAATCCGCTTTGTTATTCTTATAAAGATAAACCGCATAGCAAACAAAAACGGAAATATTATACAAAATTCCACCCGTCAAAGTGTAAGCAACAAGCAAATTTGCCGCAACCAGTTTGATTAAAGATTTCACTTCACGTTTTTGTTCAAAATCAATCAAATAATTCAACGATAACAAAACAAAGAATAAAACCACCGGATACATTCTGACTTCAACCGAAAACAGAACCAAAAGCGGACTGACCGCGGTTAAAACCGTTGCAATTAAAGCATTGGACTTTGATGTAATTTTAGCGGAAGTAATATAAACAAGGGGAATTGAACCCAGCGCAAAGATTAACGACAAAATTCTCATTGAAACTTCGCCTTGCCCGAACATCATCATCCAAAAATGCAGAAGGAAAAAATATAACGGAGTGTGTTGCAAATCAACGGTTTTGAGATTATCAATAATCCCAAAAGGGAAAGACTGCTTGGCGCTAAACCATGAACAAGCCTCGTCATACCACAAATCAGTGTTAAGATATAACAACCTTAACCATATTGAAACAACTGCAATAAGTACAAATCCGCCTATCCATAAAAGTTTTTTCTTATCCATACACAAATCCCCCTTCTATGAATAAAATATAACACAAACAAGAATAATCCCAAACTTTGTAGTATAATTAAAAAAAATAAACCGAAAGGAAACAAAATGAAAGTATTGGTAGGACTCTCGGGCGGAGTTGATTCCTCTGTCGCGGCACTAATTCTAAAACAGCAAGGCTACGATGTAATCGGAGCGACAATGTCGATATGGGGAAAAGGAGGGATGGCAGAACAATCCGGTCAAAAAAACGCCTGCTACGGTCCTGATGAAATTGAAGATATTGAACAGGCAAAAAAAATTGCCGAACAAATCCAAATTCCCTACCACGTCATAAACTGCGTTGAGCAGTACGAAAAAATTGTTCTTGAAAATTTCAAATCCGAATATCTTAAAGGCAGAACGCCAAATCCGTGTATTTGGTGTAATGCTTATGTAAAATTCGGTGCCTTACCCCAAATGGCAAAAGCAAACGGAATTGAATTTGACAAATTTGCAACAGGACACTACGCAAGAATTGAGGAGCAAAACGGCAGATATCTTTTAAAAAGAGGGGTTGCGCCGCACAAAGACCAGTCCTATTTTCTGTACAGACTAAAACAAGAACAGCTTAAAAACATACTGTTTCCGCTCGGGGATTATACCAAAGAACAAATCCGCGAAATTTCGCGTCAAAACGGAATGGAAGTTGCCGACAAGCCCGATTCTCAAGATTTTTACGGCGGGGATTACAACAAACTCTTGGGCGTAGAAGAAGTCGAAGGAAATATTGTCGATACCGACGGAAAAATTCTTGGAAAACACAAAGGTATCTGGAATTACACAATCGGACAAAGAAAAGGGATAGGAATTTCCTCAACTCAACCGTTGTACGTTCTTGAACTCAGAAAAGACACAAATGAAGTTGTTATCGGTGCGGCAGATAAGACATTCAAAAAATCACTTGTCGCATCCGATTTGAATTGGATAGCAACAGATCCTATTAAAACGGAAATTAAAGCACAGGCAAAATTCCGCTCAACACAGCAGCCCGTCGGAGCAACACTTATCCCTGAAAACGACAACGTAAAAGTAATATTTGATGACTTGCAAAAATCAATAGCCTTGGGGCAATCGGTCGTATTTTACGACGGAGATATCGTTCTTGGCGGCGGAGTAATTGAACAGGTCGGCTAAAAATCTACCCTGTCAGCTAATTGCCTTACCCCGAAGTTTATTATACACTCATCCCATAGATGAAACTTTTAATAAACCGAGGCAATAATGTACAATATCACAAATATCCATAATCCCGAAATTACGCTTGATACGGTTATGGAGTTTTGCAGAAATTTAGGTAATGATAATTTCGCCGAACCGGAAAATGAATTACCCGCCAATCACGAAACCACAACAGATGAACAAAAAGAATTGTTTATTGCAACCCTTGCACACGACTTAAAAAATCCGCTGCAAGCACAACTTAGCGGACTTAAAATGTTATCTTGCGGTTCTTTTGGCTCCGTTACAAAAGACCAAAAAGAAATCCTTTCACTCATTATTGAATCCGGTGAATTTATGCAAAATATGCTCTCTACACTTTTGACAACTTATAAATACGAAAACGGAGCCGTCAGACTTAATATTAAAAAATTTAATTTTAACAGACTTATAAAAAAATGTATTAAAGAATATTCACTGCTAGCAAAAGACAAACATCTTCAAATCGAATTTAAACCCAAACTGAAAAAACACGAAGTATATGCCGATGAAACACAAATCAGACGCGTTATATCAAACCTTTTGATTAACAGTATTAACTACTCGTTTAAAAATAAAAAAATAATAATCGAGACAGAAAACACAGAGCAAAAAGCGATATTCAAGATAACAAACTTCAGCCCGACAATTCCCGAAGAAATTCAAGCAACAATGTTTAACAAATACACAACGGGATTATGTTTTAACAAACATATCGGAACAGGGTTAGGACTGTATTTTTGCAGAAAAACGACCGAAGCACATGGCGGTAGTATTCACCTTGTCGCCGAAAAAGAGAAAAATTCGTTTATCTTTGAACTCCCTCAAGGGGGGGGGGGTAAATGATCCTACTAATTATATTGGTATTTGATAGAGTGTAGGTTTTAGAAGTAAATGTTGCTACTAATGATTTTGTGATTTGAGAGATGATTGTTGATGGGTGGGGATAAATGATGTTACTAATTATATTGTAATCTGAGAGAGTTTTTTCAGGTAGGATGGGTGGAACAATTTTCATTCCACCCATCAACTAAAATCCTCGCAGTGCAAAATGTGGGTCGGATTTACCAATCCGACAAAATTTAATTATGTAGGTTGGTGGTTTCTACCCCAACAAAAACCTCGCAAATTACAAAATAGCAGAGTAGGATGGATGGAACAATTGTCATTACACCCATATACTTAACTAACAGATTTTTTTAATTTATTTTGTGATATTATAAATTCATATTTGGTAAGAATTAAGAGTCAGGAATTAAGAATGAACAAC